>NZ_FNWN01000040.1:0-19225 GCF_900108415.1 Selenomonas sp. KH1T6 | reverse complement strand
GGTTCATTCCGGCATAAACAAGGATGGCCAGCATCTGCCTGGGCGACGCCAAATTTCGATCTATCCTTTGATAGGTCTCCTCCAGTGACTTTATATCCATACCTCCAATGCAGTGGCGAAGCAGGCGGACGGGGTCATCTTTGCTAACCTGAAATTCAAGATTTAAGGGGAGAAACAGTTGATAATTCTCTCCTAAAGACGTATACTCTTTCTGTGAATTTGGTTTTTGCATACCTAAATTCTACACCTAATCCCGGGGCTTGAATGTCCTGGGATTATCTTTTTGCATAAAAATGAGGCTGCTGCACGTTTGGATTACGTGCAACAGCCCCTTTTTAGTGTAAAGTGAAGAAATTTGCAATAGAGGCATAAAACGACCATGACCATTGTTTCCTTAAAATTGACTTATCATAGGCAGTCTGCTAATATTGTAAGGTGCAGACCTAATAGAAGGAGTGATTTGCTTGCTGGGATTCTTGAAGAGATTCTTAGGTGACAATAACGATAAAGAAATAGCCAAGTACAGGGAGGTCGTAGAGAAAATCAATGGGCTGGAACCGCAGATGCAGAACCTGACGGATGACAAGCTTACGGGCTATACCAATAAATTCAAGGAGCGCCTTGCAAATGGCGAGACTTTGGATGATATCCTGCCCGAAGCCTTTGCGGTGACCCGTGAGGCCTCCCGCCGCGTGCTGGGCATGCGCCATTTTGACGTGCAGCTTATCGGTGGCATGTGCCTTCATGAGGGGCGCATTGCCGAGATGCGCACCGGTGAAGGCAAGACCCTGGTGGCAACCCTGGCCGTGTACCTCAATGCCCTGACGGGCAAGGGCGTTCACATGGTGACGGTGAATGACTATCTGGCACGTCGTGACAGCGAGTGGATGGGACATCTCTATAAGTTCCTGGGCCTGTCCGTGGGCCTTATTGCCCATGACATGGATTTCCCGGAGCGCAAATATGCTTATAGCTGTGATGTGACCTTCGGTACCAACAATGAGTTCGGTTTCGACTACCTTCGCGACAACATGGTCATCTATGAAGACCAGATGGTGCAGAGGGATCTGAACTTTGCCATCGTGGACGAGGTGGACTCCATTCTGGTGGATGAGGCCCGTACCCCGTTGATCATCTCTGGTCCCGGCGAGAAGTCCACGGATATGTACGCCGTGATGGCCCGTGCTGTGGCAGGGCTCAAGGAGGGCACGGACTACACCGTTGATGAGAAGCAGAAGACTGTGGCAGCCGCCGACAGCACTGTGCCCAAGATTGAGCAGATGCTGGGCATTTCCAACCTCTATGCTCCTGAGAATATCGAGCTGTCCCACTGCTTCAATGCAGCACTCAGGGCCAAGGCGCTCATGAAGCGGGACCGTGACTATGTGGTGCGCAATGATGAAATCATCATCGTGGACGAGTTCACGGGCCGTCTTATGGAGGGCCGCCGTTATTCTGACGGCCTCCACCAGGCCATCGAGGCCAAGGAAGGCGTGAAGATCCAGCGCGAGTCCCAGACTCTGGCTACCATTACCTTCCAGAACTACTTCCGCATGTATGACAAGCTGGGCGGCATGACAGGTACCGCCAAGACCGAGGAAGACGAGTTCCTGAAGATCTACAACCTGCCTGTCATTGTGGTGCCCACCAACAAGCCGGTGCAGCGCATCGACCATCCTGACCTCATTTACAAGACCAAGAAGGCCAAGTATAAGGCTGTGGGCCAGAAGGTGGCGGAAATCCATGCCAAGGGCCAGCCTGTGCTCATCGGTACCACCTCCATCACCCAGTCTGAGGAATTGAGCGCGGTGCTGAAGAAGTACGGCATTCCCCATAATGTGCTGAACGCCAAGTTCCATGAAAAGGAAGCTGAGATTGTGGCGGATGCCGGACAGAAGGGCGCCGTCACCATTGCTACCAACATGGCAGGCCGTGGTACAGATATCAAGCTGGGTGAGGGCGTAGAGGAATTGGGCGGCCTCTTTATCGTAGGCACTGAGCGCCACGAGTCCCGCCGTATCGACAACCAGCTTCGTGGTCGTGCCGGCCGTCAGGGTGACCCCGGCGAGTCCCGCTTCTTCCTGTCTCTGGAAGATGATCTCCTGCGACTCTTTGCCGCTGACCGCATTGCGGGCATGATGGACAAACTGGGCATGGAAGAGGATGAGCCCATCGAGCACAGCCTGATCACCAGGTCTGTGGAGCACGCCCAGAAGAAGGTGGAGGCGCGGAACTTCGATATCCGCAAGCACGTCCTTGAGTACGATGATGTCATGAACCAGCAGCGCGAGGTCATCTATGGCGAGCGCAAGAAGATCCTCAAGGGCGAGAACCTCCGGGAGAACATCATGGGCATGGTGAAGCACATCATCAAGGCTGAGATGGACCAGTATGCCAATGAGAAGCTCTACCCCGAGGAATGGACGCTGGACGGCCTTATTGAGGATGCTGAAAAGATCTATGCTCCCGCAGGGCGCCTGAAGAAGGAAGAGCTGGTGGAACTCAGCCGCGACGAACTCAAGGAGGCTCTTGAGGGCCTGGCTGAGGAATGCTACAGCCAGCGTGAGCTCCTCTTTGGCGAGGACAATATGCGCGAGCTGGAGAAGGTAGTCATGCTTCGCGTGGTTGACCAGAAGTGGAAGGAACATCTGGACCACATGGATATGCTCCGTGAGGGCATCAACCTCCGGGCTTACGGCCAGAGGAATCCGCTGGTGGAGTACAAGATCGAGGCTCTCGATATGTTCGAGGAAATGGAAGGTTCTATCATGGACCAGATTGCCTCCCTCATGTACCATGTGAGCATCGTCATGCCCCAGCCCCAGGCTGCTGAGGAGGATGCAGAAGCTCAGGCCCGGGCTGCCGAGGCTCAGAAGGAGCAGATGCAGCGCACCATTGCCGCCGAGCGCTCCAAGCTTACTGACAGTCTCAAGGAAGCACAGGCTGCCCACGGCGATGACGTAAGCGCTGCCGAGGTGAAGAAGCCTGTCACCAACAAGGACGGCAGCAAAGTAGGAAGAAATGATCCCTGCCCCTGCGGTAGCGGCAAGAAATACAAGAACTGCTGCGGGAAGAACGCATAAACAAAACATACGTGGCGGAGGCGTGAGGGCGTGTCCCCCACGCTGCGCACGTTGTTTTGCTGCTTGATTTTTTTGTCTTTAATTAATCCTTAAAAAGCAGCTGAACGCACTGCGTTTGGACGACGCTGCTTTTTATGAGGAGTTTGGCAGACAAAAAAATCAAGCCTGACGCAAAACAACTTACGCTCCGCTTAGGGGCACACGCCCTCCCGCCAGGTCAAGTCCGCATTCTAATAGTGATAGAAAGGTACGTAAAATGCTTGAAGATTTAAAGCCCCAGCTGGGCGAACTCAAGGAAAAACTCGACCACATGGCTGAAGCCCTTGAAATCCCTGTGAAGGAAGAGAAGATTGCCGAGCTGGAATATAAGATGGGTGAGCCTACCTTCTGGGATGATGCAGAAGCTGCCCAGAAAATCAATCAGGAACTGGCTGACCTGAAGTCCGGGGTGGACAAGTACAAGGCTCTGCGCGCCAAGCATGAGGATGCCGAGACCCTGCTGGAAATGGGTCTGGAGGAAGATGATCCTTCCATGGAAGACGATGTGAAGGCAGAGCTGGAGGAAGTGGCCGAGGGCCTGGAGGCCCTGCAGCTGGAAGTGCTGCTGTCCGGTCCTTATGATGCCAACAACGCCATCCTCACTCTCCATGCTGGTGCAGGCGGAACTGAGGCCCAGGACTGGACCCAGATGCTCCTGCGCATGTACGGCCGCTGGGCTGAGCGCCACGGCTTTACTGTGGAGACGGCAGATCTCCTGCCCGGCGATGAGGCCGGCGTGAAGTCTGCTACCCTCTTTATCAAAGGTCACAATGCCTACGGCTTCCTGAAGTCTGAGAAGGGTATCCACCGTCTGGTGCGCATTTCTCCCTTTGATGCCAATGCCCGCCGTCACACTTCTTTCTCCGCCTGCGATATCATGCCGGAGATTGACGATGCAGTGGAAGTGGACATCAATATGGCTGATGTGCGTGTAGATACCTACCGGGCCAGCGGCGCCGGCGGCCAGCACATCAACAAGACTTCTTCCGCTGTCCGCATGACCCATGAGCCCACGGGCATCGTGGTGCAGTGCCAGAACGAGCGTTCCCAGCTGCAGAACCGCGAGCAGTGCCTCAAGATGCTCCGCGCCAAGCTCTTTGAGCTGGAGATGGAGAAGAAGGAAGCAGAGCTGGCCAAGCTGGAAGGCGACCAGCAGAAGATCGAGTGGGGCAGCCAGATTCGCTCCTATGTGTTCCAGCCCTACACCATGGTGAAGGATCACCGCACCAGTGCCGAGACCGGCAATGTGCAGGCGGTGATGGATGGGGATATTGATCCGTTTATTCGCGCCTTCCTGGCGGCTAAGGCTAATCACGAGATTTAAGTTAGCGGGGGCTGCGCCCGTACTTTTCTCTGCATCAGAGAAAAGTACCAAAAGAGATTGCAGACCTGGATCGCTTCACGCGAGTCCAAAGGTCTGCGGGAGCGGCCCCTCCGTGGGCCGCCGGGGGGTCGTATATGCGTAAGATTCTTATAGCGGGCAGCCTTTTGCTGGTTATCTTAGCTGTGCTGGTTGAATGTGTGCTGCCTACAGTGATATCTTCAACTTTGGAGCGTCGCATAGGCGACAGGTTAGCTTCCCAGGATGCGCAGGTGAGTATAGATTCCTCTCCCAGTTTCCTGATGCTTCTCGGCCAGGTGGACAACCTGCAGGCTGTGACTCATCAGGCGAAGGTGGGTCAGGTTTACGTTAAAGAACTGACCATGGAGGGAAAGGATGTCCATATTGATATGGCATCCCTGCTGGATGATGAGAAATTCAAGGTTTCCAGAGCGGAAAAGCTCACCTTGCAGGGTATCATAGATGAAGAAAACCTGCGGGAAGTTCTTTCCCGCAGAGTAGACAAGCTGGAAAATGTCCAGGTGAAGATCACCCCGGAGAAGGTGCTGGTTACCGCTGAGGTAAAGGTTATGGGCAAGATGGCCCAGGCAGAGCTTTCCGGTCAGGTGGTGGAGGACAGCGGCTCTTTGTATTTCCGCATGGAGCATCTGTCCCTGAAGAACAGCCGCCTGGGCAAATTGAAGCTGGAAGGGCTTTTCGGTGATGTGTTTGGGGATGTGCTTTTGGCAGGCCCCGACAGGATTCCCCTTGATATGAGGGTGACGGAAGTCAGGCAGCTGGATGGTTCAATCGCTGTAAAAGCAGAATTGCCAAAGGCTGAAGATTGATGAAGGTGGATTAAAGCATGAAGGTTTGGAAATACAATAAGCTGCTGTTAGGAGTCATTATCCTGGGGCTTATAGCTGCTCTCATCATTGGTGTTCAGCGGCATCAGGTGGAGCAGGCCAGCCGTCAGGTAGACCTGGCTATAGACTATGAGGGCTTGCTGGAACTGGCAGAGCGTGAGGGATTGCCGCCGGAGCAGGTGCTGAAGGAAGCCCGTGAAGCCGGGATTTCCAGTCTGGCAGTGTACGAAACTACCTTCAAAAAACTCAACGTCAACGGCAAGACCACTGCCACCAAGGGCAGTGATATACTGAACCGCTATCATAGCGGCAGCCTCACGGACCCTGCATGGCGCGACCTTTGTGCCAGCGGCAGGGTAGTGGGCACTGAGGTTTACGTGGTGGGACATGACCCTCAGACCTACAAGGAGGTAAAGGAAGACCTTTTCCGCCGCCTGGGGGCTGACCGGGTGACGGTGCTGCAGGTAGGCAGCGAGGAAGTGCTGGCTGTCAAGGCACACTATGAGTCTTTTGAGAAAATGAATATCGGCATGCCCACGGACGAGATGAAGGCCGTGAATGCCGCTGGCTTTCATGTGCTGGCCCGTCCCAGCAACTACGACGCCTGCACCCCCGATGATGTGGAGGCAGTTTTCAAGCGTCTTGAGGGCATAGATGTTTCCGAAATCGTCTACAGCGGCTCTCAGGTGCTGGGAGCAAACAAGTCTTTGCAGGCTACCGTAGATAAGATGAAGGAGAAAAGCATCAATCTCGGTCTGATTGAGGGCGTGACCCAGCTCCAGTTCTATCCTCAGGATGGCATGAAGGAATTGGCGGCAGGTCTTGGCTATGATCATGTGGTGCGCCTCTATTCCATTGGCAAGGATGAACTGCCCAAGCTCAAGATTGATGCTGCCGTGGAGCGTTGGAGCAACACGGATGAGGAACGCAATATCCGCATCGACCTTCTGCGCATCTATGAAAAGCCTGCACCGGACAAGACTCTCCTGTCAACCAACATGGAGTATTTCAAGGCCGTCCATGACAAGCTTACAGAGCAGGGCTATGAGATAGACAAGGCCGGCACTTTTGCCGCCTACTATCCGTCCAAGATCCTGCGGGCGCTGGTGATGGCAGGCGTAGCTGCTGCAGGTGTCCTTTATCTGTCTCTGGTGATACCTGCCCTCAATCGCCGCAGGAAGCTCCAGTACATTCTCTTTGCTGTCTTTGCAATCATAGCTGCTGTCCCGGTGCTTATGGGCAGCGGCTCCAAGATTCGCGTGGTGGCAGCTCTTGCCAGTGCCAATCTGTTCCCGTCTTTGGCCATCATCTATCTGATGGACTTTGTGCGCAGCAGGAAAATGCCGGAGCATATTTCCCTGCCCCGCATGATTGTGACGGCGGCACTTGCCCTCTGGGTGACGGGGGCCTGCTCTTATATGGGGGCGGCTTATCTGTCCGGTTCGCTGGCTGATACGGAGTATTTCCTGGAGTTCAATATCTTCCGGGGCATCAAGCTGACTTTTGTCATGCCCATTATCCTCGTGGCTGTTGCCTTCATGCAGCGCTTCGATATCTTTGATGGCAAGATGGATGACTGCGACGGCGTAGTAGCACAGATGAAGAAAATCCTGGATATGCCTGTGAAAATCAAGACGCTGGTGGGACTTTTCTTCGTGCTGGTGGCAGGCATTGTGTTCGTGGCCCGCAGCGGCCACACTTCGGGCATGCCTGTGTCCGGCCTGGAGCTACAGTTCAGGGCCTTCCTGGAAAAGGCTCTCTATGCAAGACCCCGCACCAAGGAGCTGATGATAGGCCACCCGGCCTTCATGCTGGCGGCCATGGCCTTCTTCAGGAAGTGGCCTACCATGGTGCTGTTTGCTCTGGTGCTGGTGGCTGCTATCGGACAGGGCTCTATGGTAGAAACCTTTGCCCACATGCGCACGCCGATTTACATGTCCTTCGTGCGCGGGATTGGGGGCATCGTACTGGGCGCCTTCGTAGGCGCTGCCGCCATGGTCATGGTGGAAATCTGGCAGGCCGTCATGGCTCGTGCCGCTAAGGGAAATCAGGAGGGGAGCAAGAAAGACTGATGAGCAGGATTGTCATCTCAGGATACTATGGCTCGAAGAACGCCGGCGACGAAGCTATGCTGGCGGCTATGCTGGAAGTGCTAGGTGACCTGGAACCAGAACTTCATATCACCGTCATTTCGGCTGCCCCGCAGGATACCGCCAAGCGTCACGGCGTAGAAGCCATTTCCTGGCTGGACATGACTGCTATCTGCAAGGCGCTGAAAAAGGCAGACCTTCTCATCAGCGGCGGCGGCAGTCTCCTCCAGAATGTCACCAGCCGCAGGAGCCTCTACTATTATCTCGCCATTATCAAGATGGCGGAGATGCTGGGCACCAGGGTCATGCTCTATGCCCAGGGCATCGGCCCTATCAGGGGGCGCATGGCTCGGCGGGTCATGGGGCATATTGCCAACAGGGTTGACCTTATCACCGTGCGTGATAAAGGTTCACTGGCAGAGCTGGCCAGCCTGGGCATCACCCGTCCGCATATTGAGTGCACTGCTGACCCGGTGCTGGCTATCCATCCCGTGGACAGGGAAGCTGGCCGCGCCATCTTCAAGAAGTATCACGCTGAGGGCGCTAGTCCCGTAGTGGGTATTTCTGTTCGCGACTGGCAGGGGTGCCATCACTTCAAGGAGGAGCTGGCCAAAGCCAGCGATGCCATTGTCAGGGATCTGAAAGCAAGGGTAGTATTCCTTCCCATGCAGTACCCCGAAGATGTGCGTGCCGCCCAGAGCATTGCAGAGCTGACGCAAGAGCACTGTACTGTGCTGGAGGATGAGTACACCACCAGCGAGTTCCTGTCCCTGGTTGGGAATATGGACTTGATGCTGGCTATCCGCCTCCATGCGCTGATTTTCGCTGGAGTCATGGGGGTGCCCATGATAGGCATTTCCTACGACCCAAAGATTGACCGCTTCCTTTCATCCATTGGCGAGGAGCCGGTGGGAGATCTGGAAAGCCTCACAGCAGAAGACCTGCTGGCGGAAATTCGCAAGAAGTGGAACGACAAGGCCACCTTCAAGAAACGCAATGCCCAGCTATTGGGGGAGCTTAGAGAAAAGGCAGCACGGAATGCAGAATTAGCGCTTGAGCTGCTGGAGAAATAATGATAAAAAGGACAGCTGTCGCAAATCGTTGCGTCGGCTGTCCTTTCGTGATATTATAGATTAGATATAACTCGGAAAACATTTTTCATGATAAAGGAGATATTGCCATGTCAGATCTGAAAGTCAACGTCATTGACCATCCCCTTATCCAGCATAAGCTTACCCTCATGCGTCAGAAGGATACGGGCACTAAGGATTTCCGTGAGCTGCTGGAGGAAATCTCCATGTTCATGGCTTACGAGATTACTCGTGACTTCCCCCTGAAGGAAGTGGAGATTGAGACTCCCGTGGCCAAGTGCAAGTCAAAAGTGCTGGCAGGCAAGAAGGTGGGCGTAGTGCCTATCCTGCGCGCTGGCCTTGGCATGCTCAACGGCGTGGTGAACATGATTCCCGCTGCCCGTGTGGGCCATGTGGGCATGTATCGCGACCCGGAGACCCTGAAGCCTGTGGAGTATTACTGCAAGCTGCCCAGCGATGTGGCAGAGCGCACCCTTATCGTGGTTGACCCCATGCTGGCTACCGGCGGCAGCGCTTCTGCAGCTCTCAGCCTCATCAAGGAAAAGGGCGCCCACTCTGTTATCCTCATGTGCCTGGTTGCCGCTCCTGAAGGCATCGAGGTCATCAACAAGGATCATCCTGATGTGCCGGTGTATGTGGCAGCTGTAGATGAGAAGCTGAACGACCATGGCTACATCGTGCCCGGTCTGGGTGATGCAGGCGACAGGATTTTCGGTACTCTTTGATATTTAGATAAGGTGATTTATTAAATGAGCAATTTAGAAGTCGGTATCGTTGGACTTCCTAATGTAGGCAAGTCCACGTTGTTTAACGCAATAACCAAAGCTGGCGCTGAGGCTGCCAACTATCCTTTCTGCACCATCGAGCCCAATGTGGGCGTGGTGGCTGTGCCGGATGCACGCTTGAATGTGCTCCATGAGATGTATAACTCCAAGAAGACCACCCCGGCTTCTGTCCGTTTCGTGGACATTGCTGGCCTGGTGAAGGGTGCCAGCCAGGGCGAGGGCCTGGGCAACAAGTTCCTGGAACACATCCGTCAGGTGGATGCGGTGGCCCATGTGGTGCGCTGCTTTGAAGATGGCAACATCACCCATGTGGAGGGCGGCGTAGATCCCCTCCGTGATATCGAGATCATCCAGACTGAACTCTGCCTGGCTGACCTTGACGTGGTGGAAAAGCGCATTTCCCGTCTGGCTAAATTGGCCAAGTCCGGCAACAAGGACGCCAAGGCCGAGGATGAGCTGATACGCCGCATCAAGGCTTCCCTTGAGGAAGCCAAGCCTGCCCGCAGCATGGGGCTCTCTGAGGATGAGCTGGAGCTCATCAAGGAGATGAACCTGCTGACTCTGAAGCCGGTTCTCTATGTGGCCAACGTGTCTGAGGATGAAGTGGCTACGGCTGATGCTGACAATGAGTATGTGAAGAGAGTCCGCGACTTCGCCGCCCAGCATGGCTCTGAGGTAGTCACCATCTCCGCCAAGGTGGAGAGCGAGATTGCCGAGTTGGACGAGGAAGAGGCCAAGGAGTTCCTGGCTGATTTGGGTCTGGAGGAGTCTGGCCTGGACAAGCTCATCAAGGGCGCCTTTGACTTGCTGGGCCTCATGACCTTCCTCACCGCCGGTCCGGACGAGTGCCGTGCCTGGACCATCACCAAGGGCACCACGGCTCCCAAGGCCGCAGGCAAGATTCACACGGACTTCGAGCGCGGCTTCATCCGCGCTGAGATTGTGGGTTACGAAGACCTCATTGCCGCCGGCTCCGTGGCCGCAGCCCGCGAAAAGGGCCAGGTCCGCACTGAAGGCAAAGAATACGTCATGCAGGACGGAGACGTGACCAACTTCCTGTTCAATGTGTGAGGTTAGTGCTTGATTTCATAGGGCGTTAAGTGGTATAATCAAGCTACATAAAGAATTCTGTCATACATGGCACAACAAAAAGCCCGCAGGAGTGATTAACCTGCGGGCTTTTTGCGGTTCACGTATCGGCTTGATTAGGGCTTGCGTGAACTCCCAGATGGTTACTGCTTCTTGCTGCCCTCCAGGGCTTTACACACGTAGTAAGCGATAATACCGCCTAAAACGCTGGCAGCCGTGGAAATTAAGAATTCTGTCATACGTAACACCTCCCTTCACAATTAGCTATGGGAGAGAGGCAGCAAGGATATTATAACATATCTCAACTTTCCCAGCATAAATTGGGGAACAATCCCTTGATATACCTGCTCTGGCTGGCAATCCAATTGCTCACTTTACTTTTTATGGTTTCTGTATCCTCAGTTCCGTAGCCGTTTATGGTTTCCATGAAGAGACTCATAAGTGACCGTAGTGCATCTGAAAGCTCCATATCCTGCACATCCTCGCAGAGTGCAAAGAACAGGCCTCCGTAGGTTTTGGGGTCGTTTTCCTGGCGGCGCAGCCATTCGAGAAATGTATAGCGGGCAAAGACAATTGCCGTATGTGCCACAGCAGAGTCATAGCTGCGGGTCTGGAACTCCCTGCCAAGCTTCAGAAGGGACTTGCTTGCCTTGAAGAAGGTTTCAATGTTCCAGCGCATCCCATATATGCGAATTATCTCATCCTCTGAGAGCGCATTGTCCGTAGACAGGATATACAGCAGCTCGCCCTTTTTGTTGCGGTTCCTGACAAAAACAATGCGAACAGAAAGGTAATGTTTCCTCGTCCTTACCATGAGGGAACGGTACAGCTTGTTTTTGCTCCTGTCCATGGCGATTTTTGCCAGTTGCGGCAATGTGTACAAATGCCCATTGTAATAGTAGCGCTGCTTCATGTCCTTGACCATGCCAATGACATCCTGCCCCAGGTCTGAAAGGCTTTTGACAAAAGGTTCCGTCGTAAACCAGCTGTCCATCAGTATATAGTCGGCATGGATTCCTGCTGCAAGAGCAGACTCTACCATGCGCAGGACTGCTTTCGGCTTTTGCAGCATGCTTTTGAAGATCCTTTAAGACAGAGAAGATCTGATTTTGGGACTGTTCAAAAGAATAGTTTTGGTATAACATGGAGTCAGCACCTTTCTGGTATTTGGGTTGTAGCTGATTCCATCATACCAAGAACAGGTGCTATTTTGTTGTCAAGAAATGCTTTATATCCTATGCGATGCCAGTATTTTCAAGAGATTAGCCTTATTTTCGTGGTGGGAAAGTTGAGTAATGAAGTTTACGATAAAGAAAATTCCCACGCCAAAGAAGGAATTGGCGGGGAAATGAAGAATACATATGCCACATAGGGATTTCATCAAACTGTTACTGTGATCGCACATCGAAGTATATATGGTACTGCCTGGAGGAGCCTTTGGGATTGGCCCTTCGGGCGCAGTCGAAGTTTGTCAAGACATATCGGGAAAGGACTTGGCACGCATGAAGAATGGTGTTACGATTCGCACGGCACAGCACAGGCTGACTGCACTCTTTTTTGCTGCCATAAAACCGCATATGGCATTCGGGACGGATGACCGCCGAATTTGATGGGGCTAACTATGCCCTGTCAAACTCGGCGCTTTTTTATGGCCTGGCAGTATTTCGGCCTGATTGCACGAAGGTTCAAGCAGCAAAGGCAAAAAGGAGGGAGATATCATGAGCACATAGGAGAGGCACGGCAGTATTTTCGGGAGCAAGGAGATTGCGGCCCCGTCAATGTGGACGAGAAATTCGTAATAGGAGGTTAGCTTATGAATCGATCTTTTTTCAGGAAAGCACTTACTGCGTCCCTGGCAGGAGTGATGTTCACTCTCTTTGCCACAGGCTCCGGTGCAGTTTTTGCCCAGTCGAAGTTTTCCCAGGAATTTCAGGAATGAAAAATAGCACGCTGTAGGAAAAAAACTAGGAGGAGATCGGCAATGAGTATTTTCAAAAAAGAGTTCCGTCTCTTTGTGTCTGCGCTTATGGCTTTCTGCTTCACCGTATGCGTTTCAGCGGCGCAGGCAGCCCCTTTCACGGCCCCTGAGAAGCTGGCTGATTACCTGTACTACATGGAGTACACCGACTATGTGCCTGACCTTACGACGGGCGAAAAGGTCAAGACCGGCTTCGCCTGCTCCGCTGTACGCAACGGAAACTTCTACGGGCGCAATTTGGATCTTGACTACTCCGACGTCCCGGAATTTGTGATCAAGGTTGCCGCCAAAGAGTCCGAGGGACGCTACGCCAGCATAGGGCTTGCCGCGATTCTCACGCTGAAGTCCAAGGGGGTTGGCAACGTCTCGGAGGCTGAGTTGCTCGCCATGCCCAACCTGACTTTTGACGGCATCAATGAAAACGGCGTGGCCATGAACTGCAACGTCGCTCCCGCCACCGATCTGGACTTCGCCACCACGATTTCGACCAATTACGGCAAGCCGCGCATCCATGCCGTTGCCGTCGTCCGCTACGTCCTTGACCATGCGAAATCCGCTGCCCATGGCGTGGAGCTGATGAAGAACATGGACATTTACGGCGGCTATGGCTCCTGGGGGCTTCACTGGATGCTCTCTGACGAGAAGGAGACTTACATCATCGAGTGCATTGACGGCAAGCTGGTTGCCAGGAACGACACGGACAACATCATGACCAATTTCTATGTCAACTACGCAGCGAATACTCCCTATGCCAAGCACATGAAGGCAGGGCAGACAGCCGTGGGCAAAACCTACAAGGGCTTCCCGGTTCTCACGCCCCATGCCTGCGGCGTTGAGCGCTACGCCATCCTGAAGGAGCATTATGCAGAGGGCGCGAAATCCGCTGAGGGCATGGCCAGCTTGATGGAGCGTGTGAAATATACCCAGACTTATGAAGCGAGCACGGAGCCCTTCTGGTACACGGAATATACCGTAGGAGATTTGACAGCCGCAAGCGCACCTGCGGATTTCAAGGCCAAGATCCAGGCCAACATGGACACCTACAAGCTGCATGACAGAAACATCCAGCCCGATAATTTCTGGCTGACCTGGCACACGGCGGTTTACGACCTGGCGAACAGGACGCTCCGCCTGAACATTCAGGAGGATTACGCCAAGCATTACGACTTCAAGCTGGGCGAATGAAAAGCGGCCTGCTTTTGGGAAAAGTTTTTTCAATGCAAGAGTGGCATCTATGGAACTTGAGGGCGGGCAGCCGCCCTTCAAGGGAGAATGCATAAATGAATGATGTCGGTATCAAAGGAGGGAAACGAAATGAAAAAAATTATTTCTGTCATGCTGGGCTTGCTGGTCATGGCATTCTCTACGGTGTGCTTTGCCGCCGAATCCTACCAGATGACCTACGAGGCGA
The DNA here is from genome assembly GCF_900108415.1 of Selenomonas sp. KH1T6. NCBI lineage: Bacteria > Bacillati > Bacillota > Negativicutes > Selenomonadales > Selenomonadaceae > Selenomonas > Selenomonas sp. KH1T6. The sequence continues at coordinate 5,472 of NZ_FNWN01000040.1, read as the reverse complement.
AAAACTTCACCGAGGAATTGAAGAACAATCAGGCCCTGTCGGAAACCTTCACTACCCCTTATGGAGCGTTGAAGCTCCAGATGCGGAAGCTTTGGCAGTCCAGCAGCGACAACCGGCTTCACCTGATCGCCTGGCTGGACAATAATAAAATCGGGGACGAGTATTTCCCCAAGGTGGATTACGGCTATACCTTCCGCGTCATCAAGAACACCAACAACAGCGAGCAGTTCTATGTGCTCCAGTCCATTGAGCGCGCCTGCCTTTTCGGTTACTCCCCCGCCACCAAGAAGATGGTGGTCTACATCGACAGCCAGAACTACGCCCACGATCCTGGGGCATATCCCTACATCGTGGCGTTGAAGAACGGGAACTTGGTGCTGGCCTTTGAGAAGGGGAACAAGTGCAGCCGCTATCAGTTCAACTGGGATGCAAATGCAAATTGGTTCGGCTATTCTGACTTGGGCGGCGGCTGGTCTTCCGTAGCGAAAGACAAGCAGTAAATTTGCAATAGGCCGGCACAAAATGAAAATTTCTTTTTGTGCCCCTCGTGGCAGGATGGACTCGGCAATCGCTGCCGAGTCTATTTTGCTATCTGTACCGAAAGGATGGGGCAATTTGCTGTCTAAATGTTTTTTTATTTGCCTGATACTACTCACCTCAACTTTCCCAGCATAAATTTGGGAACAATCCCTTGATATACCTGCTCTGGCTGGCAATCCAATTGCTCACTTTACTTTTTATGGTTTCTGTATCCTCAGTTCCGTAACCGTTTATGGTTTCCATGAAGAGACTCATAAGTGACCGTAGTGCATCCGAAAGTTCCATGTCCTGCACATCCTCGCAGAGTGCAAAGAACAGGCCTCCGTAGGTTTTGGGGTCGTTTTCCTGGCGGCGCAGCCATTCGAGAAATGTATAGCGGGCAAAGACAATTGCCGTATGTGCCACAGCAGAGTCATAGCTGCGGGTCTGGAACTCCCTGCCAAGCTTCAGCAGGGACTTGCTTGCCTTGAAGAAGGTTTCAATGTTCCAGCGCATCCCATATATGCGAATGATCTCATCCTCTGAGAGCGCATTGTCCGTAGACAGGATATACAGCAGCTCGCTCTTTTTGTTGCGGTTCTTGACAAAAACAATGCGAACAGAAAGATGATGTTTCCTCGTCCTTACCATGAGGGAACGGTACAGCCGGTTATTGCTCCTGTCCATGGCGATTTTTGCCAGTTGCGGCAATGTGTACAAATGACCATTGTAATAGTAGCGCTGCTTCATGTCCTTGACCATGTCAATGACATCCTGCCCCAGGTCTGAAAGGCTTTTGACAAAAGGTTCCGTCGTAAACCAACTGTCCATCAGTATATAGTCGGCATGGATTCCTGCCGCAAGGGCAGACTCTACCATGCGCAAGGCTGCTTCCGGCTTTTGCATCATGCTTTCCATCCTGGCTTTCCAGCCGTTGGTGCGGTGGTCGATATCCTTGTCGACTTCCTGGTAGCGATTCCTGAGCTTGGCCGACGAAAGCAACACAAAGGAAACAGGAATGAAGCTGAAGCCGTCCGACCAGCCAAGTGCCAAGAGGTTGAAGCCACGGACAAATTCATGAAACACATGGTCATACACCTTTGCGAGGAGTTCCACGGCTTTGCTGCGGTTACGCCGCAGCACCGAATCGTCGAGGACAAGCACAGTGACCCTGCTCTTGCAGGTAAGCTTCCGCAGGGCAGTCGTTACCCGAATGGCCAGGAGCAGGAGGAACTTCTTCCAATTGAAGGAAGGGTTGCTGAGGAAACGGTAATAGGAACTCTTGGAAGCAGCATGGTCGTTATGCTTTGACTCCAGGGAACGGAACAGATTCTTCCCGTGGAAAACAAGCATGACAAGGCGCTGGAACATTTCAAGGGCAGAAAGACCGCAGCCCTTGCGTATATTGGCCTTGTAAAGGAGCTTGGCAATTTGCAGCTCCTTCAGGACAGAGAAGATCTGATTTTGGGACTGTTCAAAAGAATAGTTTTGGTATAACATGGAGTCAGCACCTTTCTGGTATTTGGGTTGTAGCTGATTCCATTATACCAAGAACAGGTGCTATTTTGTTGTCAAGAAAGGCTTTATATCCTATGCGATGCCAGTGTTTTCAAGGGATTAGCTTTATTTTTGTGGTGGGAAAGTTGAGTAACATATCTGTTAAAATTTTTGCTTTGATTTTGTGGCGTGACAAGTGGTATAATTACTGCTAAAGGAATTCGGGCATATGGTCACGATAAAAGGCCTGCAGGAGTGATTAACCTGCAGGCCTTTTGTACGGATATTATAACGTCGTTGTTCCAGTTTTGCCGTAGGCAAAACTTCCTCTTGGCGTTTCAACGAGGCGTGAGATATGTACTCACCGCCTGTTATGATATTCGCCACCCCCACCTGCAGAGGTGGGGGACATCTTCTTCCTCGTTATAAACTCACTTTTTTATCAATTCGAACAGGAATTTTCTCTCTTGCTTCTGGCAGCAGTCCAAAATCCACCTTTGCCGAAATGATGTCTTCACCTTCCCCAGCCTTCGCCAGCACCCCTCCACATGGGTCGAAGATACCAGAATGTCCTCCCAGCGGGTGTTTGTCGTTGGTCTCAGCTCCCCCGTTGCAAGCTGCCACGAATACCTGGTATTCTATGGCCCTTGCCTGGGTTAATATATCCCAGTGCTTCTGCCTGAGTTTCGGCCAGGCGGCGGGGAGGAAGAGGATTTCGACATCTTCGGCAACTCTGCTTAGATAATTGCCGAAGCGCAGGTCATAGCAGATAGCCACGCCGCATTTGCGGCCGTCCAGGGTGAAGGTGCAGATGTTCCTGCCTGCTTCAAAGACTTGATTTTCTTTGCCGGGAGAGAAGAGATGCACCTTGTCATAGGCGGCAATCTCCTGTCCCTGGCGGTCAAAAATATAGCAGGTATTGTAGATTTTTCCCGTGCTGCTTTCTAGTCTGGCTATGGAGCCGCCTACGATATTTACCTGATTTTTCCGCGCAAATTCCGACAGCAGGGCGCGGGTATTTTCGCCATTTTTATCGGCATAATCCTCCACGGGACGGGGGAAAAAGCCTATATTCCACATCTCCGGCAGCAGGAGAATATCAGGTTTTTCCTGCATGGCTTGTTCTGCCATGCGCAGGAAGGCGGCAGTGTTTTTCTCCGGCTGGCCAAGAATAGTGTGCATTTGCAAGATGGATATTTTCATGTCGATCACCCCATATATAAGTGAAAGGAAGATAGGTAATGGAAGAAATTGCGTATGGTGAAGGGGACAAGGTGCAGGTCAAGAAACCTCACCCCTGCGGCAGCAAAGTCTGGGAAATCATCCGCTGGGGGGCAGATGTACGGCTGAAATGTCAGGGCTGCGGCCGGGAGGTTCTGGTACCCCGGGAGAAGTTCAGGAAAATGGTTAAAAGCAGATTAAGAGAGAATTAGAACTGAATTAGAAAGAATGGGGAGGTTGTTTCCTATTAATATAACCTTCTCTCATAATACCATAAAAAGTATGAAAAAAATGATTTATATATGATATTTTATGATTAAATGCAAAATAGGGGTTGCCACTCTGAAAGAAAGATGGTAGAATACAACAAGTCGAGGAAATAAGACGGAGTGAATTGTGAGGAAACATGGAAACTCAAAGGAACTCCTTCTTACGGACTCGATGCCGTATAAGTTTTATTTTACAGAAGGAGGAGTTTCTCAATGAAGAAGACTCTCGTTTCTGCCCTGACCACTGCTCTGGTTGTGGGCGCAGCTAGCACCACTTTCGCTGCTGCAAATCCGTTCTCCGATGTTCCTGCTGATCATTGGGCTTATGACGCTGTGACCCAGCTTGCTGCTGATGGCGTCATCGAAGGTTATGGCGACAGCACTTTCCGTGGCGATCGTAACATCACTCGTTACGAGATGGCTCAGATGGTTGCTCGTGCTATGGCAAAGAGCGACGTTTCCGCTGCTGACAAGGCTATGATCGACAAGCTCGCTGCTGAGTTCGCTGATGAGCTGAACAGCCTCGGTGTTCGCGTTGCTAACCTGGAGCGCAATGCTGACATGGTTAAGTGGAACGGCAAGTTGGAGTACACCTATCGTCATGATAAGGTGAAGGCTAATGGCAACAGCGCTACCGAAAACAGCAATATTGCTGTCTTCCGTCTCGAGCCCTCCGCTGAGGTCAATGACCACTGGCATGTGAATGCTCGTATCGATGGTACCTACAACCTGAAGGCTGACAACGATACTACCGGCGGCAATGATGTTGACCTCCGTCTCAAGCGCGCTTGGGCTCAGGGCGACTACAAGAACTTCAGCGTTCGTCTTGGTAAGTTCAGCATGTACGGTGATGAAGACATCAACGATACCACTATGAGCGGTCTCGATGCAACCTTCGGTAACAAGAACAAGGTTTCTGCTACCGTCGGTGGCGGTCGCACTGCTGGCGCTTACACTGACAATGCAATCTTTGTTCAGGCAAACGACAAGTATGGCACCAACTATCAGGTAACTGACAGCTACAGTGATGATGCTGCTAACGTTTTCTATGCTGGTATCGACTACAACCGTAACGAGAACAAGGGCTTCTTCGGTGGCGTTCGTTACTTCCGTTACAGCAATGCTGATTCTTCCTACCTTGCACTGAACAGCCGCAACGGCGAAGCTGAGAAGAACAACATCTGGCAGGCCCGTCTCGGCTACAAGTTCGATCGCAGCAGCACTCTCCGTGCTGAGTATTCCCGTAGCGATGTCGATGCTGTGAACAGCAACGACAAGCGCGGCTATGCTATCGAGTACGATTACAAGGGTGCTCAGGCTGCAAACGCTAAGACCTGGGGTGCTTGGATTGCATACCGCAACCTCGGCGGTCTCGCTACTCCTGCTGACACCTGGGATGTGATTGATGCTGGCTTCAAGGGCTGGGAGATTGGTGCTAACTACACCTTCATGAAGAACATCGTTGGTACTGTCCGTTATGGCGACACCAAGGATATCTACAATGCTAACGTCAAGAACAAGCAGTTCTTCGGCCGTGTTGAGTGGCTCTTCTAATCTAGCGATTAGAGAAAAACTAAACAGTCATATAGAGAACCCCGCTTCGGCGGGGTTCTTTTTTGTATAAAGAAAACCCCCGGTTAGACCGGGGGGTTCAATAGCCTTTTAGGTATGAGTCTTCAAAGGTAATAAATAGCCCTCCCATGATAAGATAACGTTGCGGTCCGTCAACTGCAACAAATCAATCACAGGAGGGTAATCAATGACTAAGAGTCATGATGTACATAGTCTATCACATACAAAATGGAACTGTAAATATCATATTGTGTTTGCGCCCAAGTACAGAAGGAAAGTATTCTTTGGGCAGAAGAGGTACGAGATAGGGCAGATATTGAGGGAGTTGTGCCGTTGGAAGGGGGTAAATTTATTAGAAGCAGAGGCATGTCCTGACCATATCCATATACTGGTC
>NZ_FNWN01000023.1:0-49354 GCF_900108415.1 Selenomonas sp. KH1T6 | reverse complement strand
TATTTCAATCCACGCCCCCTACACAGGGGGCGACTACCTAGCGAAGAAGTCCTTATTTCCCAACGCTTCCCGACTTACTTTTCGCGAACCTCCCTGCCAGGACAAAAATATATACAGCAGCCCGCATAAATCGGCTGCCATAAAACATGTTTGATACATCTTCGCCCTACATAATCAACACCCCCTCTGCTTGATATCCAGGCTTTGCACCAAAGTGTTCTGCCTTCTCCTGATACTTGTTACCAAGGTTGTAAAAACGCAAACTATCCTTGTTTGTATCAATTATTTCCAACAGTTGATGCTGCATCAACTTATATTGAGCCTCATCCAATACACATTCAAAAACAGAATTCTGTACTCTTTGCCCATACTTGACGCAGCACTTAGCTACGTTACGTAGCCTTTTCTTGCCGCCTTCTGTTTCCGTATTCACATCATAAGTTACCAGTACCAGCATTTTCTACCTCACTTCCACAAAAACGCCGGATATTCCTCCAAATCGCCCCTAAGTGTTCTGGCCAACAGTAATGCCTGCACATAGGGCACCAGTCCCCATGAAATCTTCTCTTCTAAAAATGGATGTAGCATAGTGTCGCGTTTCCTCTCCTGCCACTCCTGCAAGAATCTTTTCCTGCCAGTTTCATTAAGTAGGGTAACACCATTTTCCTTCTCATCAAAGTCCGCTGGCTTCACCACGCGGTTATTGATAAGTGTCAGAACAAATCGGTCAGCATACACAGCCCGTAACTCTTCCATCAGATCCAGCGCTAGTGAGAACCTTCCCGGACGGTCACAATGGAGAAATCCCACATAAGCATCCAGTCCCACGCCTTCCAGTGCCGATGCACAATCATGCGCCAATATGGTATAGGCAAAGGACAGCATGGCGTTCACTCTTCCAATGGGCGGCCTCTTACTGCGACCTACAAATTTGAACTGCGCCTTATTTTGTAAAATCAGGTCATCAAAGACAGAGAAATATGCACTTGCCGCATTTCCCTCTATCCCACGCAATATCTCTGCGCTCTGTGCTCGCCTGGCTTCCCTTACTGCAGACTTCAGTTCATTGCTTACGTCCTGTATCTTGCCTACATCCACATTGAGAGGGTGATCCCTCTTGGCACGCTCCAAAACAGTTCGTGCATTGAACATCTTCCCTGCGATAAAATTTCTGGCTAACAGGCAGCTCGCTTCTTCATCTTCGGATATATGGTATTGCTTCTTTCTCAGCAACACGTTGCCTGGATTCTCACCGCAAACTCTGGCTAAGAATCTGCCGTGTGGGGATAAAAAGCACATGCCGATTCCGCGCTTGGCACATTCTCCCATCAAGAAAGGACTGGCACCTTTATATCCAAAATACAAGATGTTTTCCAATGTAAGCAACGGAACTCTTCCCAGGACCTCATCTTCCCGCTTTACCACGACATTTTCATTTTCCAGGGCAAGATAAGTGTCTTCCGTCAGGATAAACAGCGTATTCAAAAGCCGCCTCATACTACATATCCTCCACACAGGCTTCATAATATGATTCTACCGACCGCTTTTTGGATAACTTCGGCAAACAAAGTTCTTTCAATGAGCACGAAGTGCATTTTTTGCTCGATTTCGCCTTAGGCGTATATCCACGCTCATAGTAGCCATGCATTTCCTCAAAAATATCTCTGACATCCTGTCTCATCTGCTCTGTGAAAGTAACTTTTTCTCTCCTATGAATCTCGTCATAGAAGAGATTCCCTTCAGAAATCTCACAGCAAAGCATTTCTTCAAGGCACATAGCTTGTGCACAAAGCTGCAAAGCATCTGATTCATCCATTTTAGGCTTGCCACGTTTATACTCCACAGGGCAGGGTTGCCATAAGCCCTCACGCCCAAGCAGCACTGCCCCTGATTCTCCCTGTGTGAATTCCACTACATCACACTGTCCAGTCACCCCCATGCTAGGAGAAAATAAACGCATCCCCCGGCAAATCAGCAAATCCTGCCTTTTCTCAGTAAACTTCTCATCATGACAACGCTCATGGACGATTTTTCCTTCTACAGTCCGAAGATTTTCCTGCCACTGCCACTCTACATGAATGAGAGCCCACTGACGACGGCAGAAGACGAAATGCTGTATGCCGGAAATCATCAGATAATCTTCTTCATTGTATCTTCTCATATCATCTCCGTACAAGTAACACCAGTCGGCATAGCCTCTTTGTCGATGCTAATCTCATAATCTCCATAAGAGCGTGCCGGTTTATCAGTGTCGCGTCTTTGGATATGCACTTTCTCAAAAAGCTGGTATGCAGGAGCATTACCAAGCTCACTCTCATGCTTGAATACTATCAGTTTTCGCACAGCCATATTACCACGAGCTGCCGAATGATCCATATCAAACATATTGATTATAGCTTTCCACAACAAAGACAAATCATCTTCACTAAAACCTGTAGTTTTTATAGCCAGATTAGCAGATATATATCCTTCTACACGGTAAAGAGCATACGGAACAACAAACTTACGCCCCAACATGGTATTCTTACCGCTATCCAGTTCTCCTTCCGTAGCTACAGTAAGGCGTGAAATGCTGATTTCTTGTGGCATAATAGGATCAATGCTACGTGCAAATCCGAACTGCACAGGTCCGCGCACTTGACCGCAGTTTAATTTCGCATTGACAAATGTTGTCATAACAGCACCAAAAGTTCTGATATCAAAGAAATTCTGACACATGAAATCTCGTATCTTGACATCAACATCTGGGTCTTTCTTTTTAATATCCTTAATCTCAGATTCCTTAATCCCTAAATAATCATACGCTTCTTTATTATTCCTTTCTAACGGAACACGTTCTTTTACATAAATACGATACCCCGCCTTACCATCACAGGCAGCTTCCACATAATTGCGAATTTTCCTCTTCAGACATACGTCCGTCACCAATCCATGCCCAGTTTCCTGATCTATACGCGGCATATTACCTGCATCCGGATCACCATTAGGGTTTCCATTTTCGACCTCAAATACCACAACGAAGTCATACCGATTTTTTATAACTTCAGCCATTGTCATTCTCCTCCTTTTTTGCATACCTAGCCTGTGTTTGGTGATAATAGCCTAAAATGAACATTCCCTGCTCTTCCAATGGCAACATTTTAGGTATTTCTCCAGCTGTCAGTTTATCCATCAAGGAAGTGAGCTGCTTTTCAAAGCGTATTTTTTTCCAATCCTCCAATTTACGGAGATGATGCCCCGCTAATTTCTGCAAAATCGGAAAAATCCTCGCTGGCGTTGCGCAAGCAGAATCAAAGTATCTATCCTTTATAGTTGTGTTTATACCATTATTAGCTTCTGATTGGATATGCTCCCAAACAGCAAATATACGTCCCAAAACATAAGCAACATCATTTTCGTTCTCATTTAATGCCACAGTTATCCCCCTCTTTCTGTATCGGCGGCATAAATACGCCTTTATTATCGCACAACGTTCATAAGTTATTTTGTACTGTGGAGGACTTGCCTCAGAATCATCCTGTTCAGCCCGAATACGCAAAATAACATATTGAAAAAGTGATGCTGGATAATTTCCTCCCATCAATATTGATTTTAGTACGGCTCCTGACAATAATGGCGATGCCGATTTATCCTTAGACTTAGGCGACACAGTAGCCAACAGCATCAACCATAAAGGAATATGTTTTTTCTTCCTATATGCCGGACATATGATTTGCAAGTCTTCCATATGCCTCATTATATTTTTCAATATTTTGCCAAAATTTGAGACAAAAAAGAATCTAACTGACAATCTCGCAGCATTAGGAGACAAACCAAGAATATAAAACCTGTTATCGTAATCTATTGACAACCCTTTATAGTCTATAGGTTTATCCTGTTTTACAGATGAAAAAATGTAGTCTAAAGTTTCTTCATCCATAATATCATCATCTTGGAAACCGAAGCCTCCAAAACAGTCCTGATAAATTTCATTATTCTTTTCCGCCCAATAAACAACCGTTGTATCTCCGAAAACCTTAACATGACGACTATCTGCTAGTAAGGTGTTCAATGCTGTAGCATAGGCAAAAGCTGCATATTCTGATACAGGTGCATTCATCCCCTGCCCATTATTATGGCCATATGATTCATATGCCGGCGCATTGAACGAAACCAACGATGCACCAGATGATTGGGCATTTCGCACACCTTTAATCGAGGGATGCAAACGTGCTATAGGACCTATCTCACCTGTCACCAAGCATTGCCTTTTGTCAGATTCAGCTTGTACTTCACAATATTTTTTCCATGCCTGTTTAATTCCCTCATCGTTATTTGCCAATTCATCTCCAAGCATAAATGTTAAATTACCTGCCTGCATGATTTCTTCTAATTCATCATTCAATGCCGTACAGGAAGATATTTTGTCTGGCTCCCAATTAGAAAAAAAGTTCTTAATTGCAACAGCCATATCGGACGAACAATTTGACAATACTTCTTGGTGTAATTTAGATGAAGCCTGGAAGCACTTCTCACTACGTTCTTGCTTTCCTTTATTATCCACCCCCAATAAGTATCCGGAATTATCACATATAAACTGTGCCACTATCCCACTTGCTCTCTTTGACTGTTCTGGCACCAATAGTTCCTGCGGAACTAGCAACATCTTCTTGCCCCGCTTCTCTTCGTTACGCAAATCAAAAACCTGAATTATATTTCCATCCATGTCCAAGCGCAGAGCAAACGATACCTTGGCCAAACTCCACCCTTTCCTTGGTACTTTTCCTTCCTCCACCAAATTTTCATAGTGTCTAACCAAAGCCTCCAGCATTATTCATACACCTCCGGCTTTGTTATATCCAATACACCATTCTTCAACACGGCTCTAAAAAATAATGGTTTGATATCATCAGGATTAGAGTAGTCCATGTCGTATAGCATAAACCCCAAATCTTTTTCCTGACCGGGGTAAGCTGTTTGTATATCATTTGCCTCGTAGGGCCGAACCTCTGCCACAAATTCACGACACCCCAGATAGGGCATATGATAACATTGCCCCTTTCTCAGGCGGCGCTGAAATATTTCATGAAACTTAGCCGTATTATCTGTTGCGTTAGCCTTATCTGTCATAACAAAATGTGCATCAATAACATAATGCACATCTTTCAATACCATCGCTGCCCTCTGCTGGATATTTTCAGATGTAGCAAGACACAATTCTCCCCCCCCTTGATTCATAGTTTTCAGAACATTCGCAGCAGAAATCTTTGCTTTGACTTCATTACGTCGCACATTGTCAAACTTGATTGGATTAAGAACATAAATTCTGTCAATTTTAAACTGCATACCTGGGTGCCAAAAAACAGCCTCCAAGATTCCTCTTGCAGCCGAAGGAGTCATGCAGTCATAGCTAACTCTTTCTACTTTCATTTCCGGTCGTGAAAACAACGCATATTTTCCCCTCACATCAACTCGGAATCCGAAACTCACTTACGTCACCCCCGTATCATTTTTCATTTGTGTTTTATTGTATATGATACTACTACCCGCTATTTCATCTGTCAATAGCCAAAATTAAAAAAATTTGGTATCATATATAAGAAGTGTCATCGACAATGTCGATGTGGATTGAAATATTTGCGTTTTTATTGTATCACGGCACAGCGGGGTGTGGAGATTACTCTACACCCCGCCTACTTTTGTAGCTAGAACATTATGCCCTGCCCGTCTTCAACCTCCTGTTTCAACCCAACAGATTCATCATATCTATCCGTGTGAGCAAGTATAGCCACAGTTTCATCCAGCACATCTACCATACAGGCTGCCACCAATTTCTCAAATGGACTGCTCACTTTGCCACAATACACATTTACCATGTACTGCCCAGCCTCACGCATCAGCTTGCGCGACCTTATGCCCGCACGTAGCTGACGTTCCATCTCCCTGCCATCCTCATCGTAAGGAATAAGCACTGGCCTGGTTGGAGTCTCGATCAGCACAAAATTTTCTGCCAGCTTGGCGAAAGGCATATTCTCCTTTCTAACCAACTCCATTATCTTCTTTTTATCCAAACCACCTCCATCGAGTTTGTGAAGAAATTCAAAATAGCTACTTATGGCTGTCGAAGCCCCCAGATCCTCGCCATGGGTTTCAGCCACATATTCCGTGGCACCACGGCAGGCCTTTATGTTCTGTTGCGCATTTCTTAAAGCCTTGTCTGCCCAGGCAAACACATACACCCAACTATCATCCCTATCATTACGCCCCTCCCGGTTGCAACGACCTGCAGCCTGGACAATGCTGTCCAGACCTGCCAGTTCTCTATACACACAGGGGAAATCCACATCTACACCAGCTTCTATCAAACTGGTAGATACTACCCTGCATGGTTTGCCACTTGCCAACGCTTCGCGAATTTTCTCCAGTACGCTCCTGCGATGCCTAGGACAAAGATTAGTTGACAAGTAAAATACTCCATCCTCAGACTGTAGTTCTTCATATAGCAGTCTCGCTGCCTTTTTCGTATTGACAATACACAGCACCTGCTCTATCTTACATAACCTTGAGGCTATATCCTCCACAGTCACCATCTCGTCAAGCAACTGAATCCTATTTCGTCTAAAAAAATCATAGTTTTCAACCACATTATGACATATTTCCCTGATGTCACGCTGATACTCCTTATAGAATATCTTATCCAAGGATGGCTGTGTAGCAGTACAAAGCACAGCCGTCACCCCATAATGCTCGGTCAACTCATTTATAGCTGCCACACAAGGCAGCAAATAATCAACGGGCAACATTTGTGCCTCATCGAATATAACAACGCTTCCTGCTATGTTATGCAATTTACGGCACCTGGATGTACGGTTTGCAAACAAAGATTCAAAAAACTGGACATTAGTTGTCACAATCAAAGGAGCATCCCAATTTTCTGTAGCCAATTGCCAACGCATCAAGTTGTCACTCTCAACAACTTCCTCTTCACCTTTATTATCCTGACGACGATATTCCGCATTGCAGTGATGCTCAATAATATTTTCATTCCCCAGTATATCTCTGAATACTTTTGCATTTTGTTCAATGATGCTTGTATAGGGAATCACATATATAATACGTTTCTTTCCCATGCGCACCGCATGATGAAGCGCAAAAGCCAGTGAGGACACGGTTTTCCCGCCCCCTGTTGGTACAGTAAGGCTCCACAGTCCTTCATCCGCAACCAAATCACCATTACTTATGCACTCTTCCAATATCTTGCGACGGCGCTGATTGATTGGTTCCCCATATCGTTTTCCATTCTTGTCAAGATAATGTTTCGCTATATATTCATCCAATTTCCCTTTCAACGTTTCTATTGTGTCAAACCCACCTCTGGTCACCTTATCCTCTTGCATAAAATCTTCCGTGTCAAGGAAATCCGCATCCACAAGGCAGGAGAAAAGCATACGGATATAAAACTGTCCTGCGAATTTATCACGCCCTAAAGTGCCAATAAGCGAAGATTGCCCTCTATCCTCCGTTTCTTGAAACTCTTCGCGGTATGACCTATAGTCAGGTATTTCTTTACCCGGTCTCCGCTTCATGCGTCCAAAAAAATTTCTACTCTCAGTCGTATCGACTTTTGCATTCCCGCCATCCATAAGTCCGCCATGATGCCCTGCCACACAAAACGCTGACGGTACAGAAATCTGACACCTCTTTGCCATCAACTCTATAGCGCCTGCAGTAGAATGATCTACCTTCCTGCCGCCACCACGTTGTAAATATTCTTGAAATTCCGCCGAATACTTGCCTATATCATGGTATAAACCAACGAGTTCTCCTGCCTCTTGCTCTCCAAAAGCCTCCGCAAACTCCCCCGCTCTCTCACTTACTCCCCGCAAATGAGCTATCAGCAGTTGCTCCCGGCCATCTTCTTGATTTTTATGAGCTAGATATGCCATAAAAATATATCCTCACAAAATATCCATATTAATTTCACAATATTGCAATCATTATATTCATAAGAAGGCTGCAGTCTCCCCGCAGCCTTAATAATGTTCCTTACAATGCGCTATTTTCGAAATAATCATTGACATTTTTGTAAAACAGCTTGGTCTCCTTGCACCTTTCCCTCACCTGCTTCAAGTCTCTTTATAGCCGCCCTCAAATGACGTTGATTCGCTTCGCTATAGAAACTGTCTGCCCTTATCTCAAAAGGAATGGAGCCAGTGCGCACGATAGCCTTAAGCAGCATGGTATAGACCGTAGAGAGTGTCAGTCCCATCTGCTCGCAAAGCACCTCTGCCTGTGCCTTCAGTTCTGAATCCACCTTCATAGTTACAGATACAGTTTTCATAGACACCACCATATTCTCATACCATAGCGTTGCATATTCACTGCACTTGTATTATTCAAGATGTTTTTACGAACTCCTCTACACTCCGCAACAAAAACCCCGTCATTTCCTCCATCATAAAATCAACGAAAATCCTGCTGTCCTCCTCATCCTGGCTTTTGGCCAGAGCCTCTATATACCCAGCCTTATGCTCCTTCAGCAAGATGCTGGGCAATAGCCCCCGCTCCATCTGCAGCATATTCATCAGCAGCCTGTAGGTTCGGCCATTGCCATCTACCCAGGGGTGAATGGACACCAGCCGGTAGTGGGCTTCAAAGGAAAAGGCGTACACAGAAGCCTCATCCTCATAGTTGCTTTGCCTTGCCTCATTCAGCCATGAGCAAAACTTCTCCAGTTTCCCAGGCACTTTCTGATAAGAAGGATATGTCTTGCCGCCCCGTCCGGCGCTGACATTCACCAGCCGCAGATCTCCTGCCGAAGAATCGAAATCCCCCAGGGCAGTGTTATAGACGCTGCCGGTGTTCCTCATCACCAGCGCCGAGAGTTTCTTCAGATAATCCACGGTAATCTCCGGCTTCTCAGGCACCTGCCTGGCAACAAAATCATAAGCCCGCTTCAGGTCAAGATTCATCAGCTGCTCAGTCAACGTACGGCCACCGGGCACAATATCTTCGTCAAACATCAAGGTGTTCTCGATTTCCGTGACCGTAGACCCCTCGATAGCGGTGGAATGCGTGACCAGAGAATACAGGTACAGTTTATGGAAGTCAAATTGCTCCCCTATGCCCAGTGAATTGAATTTTTGCAAAGCCTGGTTCAGTTTCTCGTAAACACTGTTCATCAGACTGACCTCTCTCCTCTTGCAAGTATTGTTGTATCCGCAATAGTCACCAAATCCAAGAAGTTTTGCGGATATAACCGTAAAAACTTCTTGCTTCTTCCATGTTCAATTCTTCACCAATTCCACCGGCGACAGCACTGCTGCCCCCTGGCTGTTCTTGAAGATATCTGCCCTGACGCCGAAGACATTCCTGATGAGGTCTACTGTAAGGATCTCATCCGGGCTGCCCTGGGCAAATAAGGCTCCCTCCTTGATGACCACCAGCTCATCTGCATACTGCAGGGCGTGGTTGATATCGTGGAGCACCATGATCACGGTCATTCCGTATTCCCTGTTGATGGACTCAATCAGGTTCATGACTTCCAGCTGATGGGCTATGTCGAGATAAGTGGTGGGCTCGTCCAGCAGCAGGATTTCAGGTTTCTGGGCCAGGGCCATGGCTATCCAGGCTCTTTGGCGCTCGCCGCCGGAAAGGGTCATGACCTGCCTGTCCTTGAAGGACTCCAGTTTTGTCACGGAGAGAGCCCATGCCACGGCTTCCCGGTCTGCCCTGGCATCCTGGCTGCCGCCGTGCCAGCTGCGGTAAGGGAATCTGCCGTAGTCCACCAGCGTGCCCACCGTGGTGTCAGGGGGAGCCTGCAGGCCCTGGGGCAGGATGGCCAGCTTCTGGGCCAGCCGCTGCCTGCCCATCTTGCGGATTTCCTCACCGTTCAGCCTGATGGCCCCCTCGTAGGCGTGGTTCAGGCCGGAGATGGCCCGCAGGAAAGTGGACTTGCCTGCGCCGTTGGGACCGATGATGGCAGTACGCCTGCCCAGGGTGAATTCCAGGGAGATGTCCCGAAGAATGGCCTTGCCCTTGATGGCAACCTTCAAATGGCTGACGCGGAACCCGTCAGGCTTTTTGCTTTGCTCGCTCAATGGTCACAGCTCCCTTCTCAGCAGGAACAGGAAGAACGGGGCGCCCAGCACCGCCATGATAATGCCCACAGGCAGTTCCACGGGAGAGAAGGCCACCCGGGCAAAGGTATCACTGAAGGTTACCATGCCCACTCCCAAAAGGGCCGTCCCCGGCAGGAGGAAGCGGTAGTCAGAGCCTATCATGAGCCGGGCTGCATGGGGCACAATGAGGCCCACGAAGCCCAGCAGCCCCACCACGGAAACGGCGCTGGCGGCCAGCAGGGCCGCTACGGACGTGAGCAGCAGGCGGGTGAGCTCCACCCGCAGCCCCAGTCCCTTCGCCAGCTCGTCCCCCAGCTGCAGGATATTGATATGCCGTGCCGAGGCAAAGGCCAGAAGCGTCCCGCCCAGAGTATAGGGCCAGAGCATAGCCACATGGGGCCAGCTGCGGGCAGACAGGCCACCTACCATCCAGATCAGGGCGCTGTGTACCCTGTCACTGTAGAAAATCATCAGGGCGGAAATCCCCGCCCCCAAAAAGGCCGACACTGCCACACCTGCCAAAATGATGCGTATGGGCTGGATGCCGTTCTTCCAGGCCAAGAGGTAAATCAGCACCGCCGCCCCCATGGCCCCCACAAAGGCCGCAGGGGTAATGAGGAAGCCGTACCCCGGCAGGGCCAGCATCACCAGTATGCCCATGAGCCCCGCCCCGGAGGAAATGCCGATGATATGGGGGTCAGCCAGGGGATTCCTCATCACCGCTTGTAAAATAGCCCCGGACAGGGCCAGATTGATGCCCACCAGCGCCGCTACCAGCGTGCGGGGCAGGCGTATGTTCATCAGGATCTGCTCATGGGTGCCGCTGCCCCCGGCAAAGAGGGTCTGCCACACTTCCAAAGCGGGTATCTCCACAGAACCCAGGCTGATGCTGGTGAGCATGCCCAGCACTGCCAAAACAAAGAAGGCCGCCAATAAGACGACCTTTCTTATCATCATATTGACGACCTCCTGTCAATTCTCATTCCTTAAAATGCTTCCGGATAGACCAGCTTGGCCATCATTTCCACGGCTTCCGGATAGTGAAGGCCGGGACTCAGGAGGAACAGGTCCTGGGCCAGGTAGAAGACCTTGCCCTGGCGCACCGCCTCCACGGACTGCCAGGCGGGGTTCTCCGCCATGGTTGCGTCCATGCTGGCCTTGATTTCTTCCAATTTGCCCATGCTGGTGACGAACAGCAGCTCGGGATTCTTCTCCACCATGGTTTCCAGGCTATAGGGAGCAGAATCTGGATCCTTTTCCAGCGGGGTCATGTCCCCTGCCACATTCTCCCAGCCCAGCATTTCAGCCACTGAACCTGCTATACTGCCGGAAAGCTGCACAGTGAGCCCCTGATTGGTGCTGTGGATGACAGCCACCCGGCGCTTCTCCTGCGGGATTTTCTCCTTCACGGCCTGGATTTTCTTGTCCATAGAGGAAATAAGGGCCTCTCCCTTTTCCTTCTCCCCCGTAAGCTGGGCAAAGAGAGCCACTTCCCGCTTCACGTCCTCGTAGCTCTTCATATCCACCACCAGAGTCTTGATGCCGCTGGCTTCCAGGGTTTCCACCAGTTTCTCATTCATGCCCTTGTTGATGATGACCAGATCCGGCTCACAGGCCAGCACTTTTTCCACATCAATCTGGTAGACCTTGCCCACACTGGCCTTATCCTTGGCATAGTCCGGCATCTTGGTCTTGGAGTCCGGGCGGCCCACTACGTCGCCCCCCACCTCGTGGAGAGGCTCCAAAAAGGAAGCAGAGGTAACCACAATGCGCTCCGGCTTTTTCTCCAGAGTCACTTCCCGGCCCAGGTCGTCCTGCACTTTGGCAAACATCTGGTTTGAGGAATTGTCAACAGACTGCTGACTGCCGCAGCCTGATAAAGCCAATAAAAAAGCAACGCACACTGTGGCAAACAGGAGCCTTCTTATATCACCCATCTTTTCCCCCTTCCACCGTCTTCGACGGTCCCTGTCCAGGGAGCCCACTGGGCTCCCGCACTTCGTGCCCCCCGCAAGCGGTGGAGGCTAATCAACCACTGCATTACTCTTTCTACGTTAATGTCTTCTGGTGAGAATGGTGGACAGATAGTTCAGCTTCTCATCCCGATGGGCCATGATATCATCGATGACCTGCTCCCCGTCCAGGCCTGCGCGGCTTACCAGCACGGCGTTCTTGGCCAGGCCGTGGGCAGCCAGCTGATGGGCCACATCGGAGAAGTTCTTGTAGACCTTCATCATCACCACATTGTCAGCCACTGCCAGGGCATTCTGGATTTTGTCCGGGCTGGCGGTAGCAGGGATGATGGCCAGCACATCATCACCCTCCACAATGGGGGCGCCAATCTGGCTGGCAATGGCAGCAAAGGCGGGCACGCCGGGAATGGTGCAGATTTCCACGTCCTCATGCTCCAGCAGGCGATAGACATAGATATAGGTGCTGTAGAACATGGGGTCCCCCAGGGTCAGGAAAGCCACGTTCTTGCCTGCGTGCAAAAGCGCCAGGATCTCTGCCTTGTTCTCCTCCCAGGCCTTGGTATCATCTGCAAAGCCTTTAACCATGGGGAACACCTGATAGACGATCTCCACATCTTCCTTGAGGTAGGGCTTGGCAATGGAGAGAGCCACACTGCCGTCCTTCTTCTCCGTCTTGGGAGCGATGAGCACATCCACCTTCTTGATGGCGTTGATGGCCTTCACCGTCAAAAGTTCCGGGTCGCCGGGGCCCACGCCGATGCCGTAAAAAATTCCGCTCATAATATGACCTCCATTGCAAATCTGTTGATTACGCTGTTATATATCTATGCGCTCATCATTTCATTCAGATTTTATTTTAACCCAATCTGTCTGATTTTTCCATAGCAAAAGGAGCCGTTGCCATGCAACAGCTCCTTTTCCTGCATATTCAGCACGCCCTGACCGCAAAAACAGAGCTCAACAGCTTCCTGGTATACGGATGCCTGGCTTCCGCAAGCTTATCCCCCGGCAGTTCTTCCACGATGCTTCCCTGCTGCATGACTGCCACCCGGTGGCTGATCAGGCTCACCAGGGCCAGGTCATGGCAGATGAAGATATAGCTGACACCGCGCTTCTTCTGGATTTCCGCCAGCAATTTGGCGATGCTGTCCTGCACGGACACATCCAGGGCACTGGTGGCCTCATCGCAGATGATGATTTCCGGCTCCAGTATCAGGGCCCGGGCAATGCCCACCCGCTGGCGCTGGCCGCCGCTCAATTCATGGGGATAGCGCAGGGCCATCTCCGGTGGCAGCTCTACCTGCCGCAGGAGCTCCACAGCCCTTGCTTCAGCTTCCTTATCTGAGACTTTGGCAAAATTCCTCAAGGGCTCGCAGATGATGTCCTTGATGCGCATCTTGGGATTGAAAGCCGTGGCAGGGTCCTGGAAAATCATCTGGATGTGCCTGGCCATTTCCCGCCTTTTCTCTCCCTTGATGTTGGTGATATCCTCACCCTTGAAGAGAATCCTGCCGCTGGTGGCAGGGTGCAGCCCCATGATGGTGCGGACGAAAGTGGACTTGCCGCAGCCGGACTCCCCCACCAGCCCCAGGGTTTCCCCTTTGTGCAGCTGCAGGGAGATATCGCGGCAGGCAGTGAATTTCTTTCCCTTTTCCGGCTCGAAGACCTTGCAGACCTTTTCAGCAGCCAACAGTATTTCCTGTTCAGACATAGCGGCGGCCTCCAATCTCCGGCACCGAAGCCAGCAAAGTCTTGGTATAGTCAGCCCTGGGGCTTCCTATGACCTCGGCAGTAGTGCCGTACTCCGCCACCCTGCCGCCAATCATGACCATGATCTTGTCTGCCATGTGGGCTGCCACGCCGATATTGTGGGTGACGATGATCATGGCAGAGCCTGCCTCCTGCACCACCTGCATCAGCTCCTCTACTATCTGGGCTTGGGTGGTGACATCCAGAGCCGAAGTGGGCTCATCTGCCAGCAGCAGCTGGGGCTGGAAGGCGAGAGCCATGGCGATGCCCACTCGCTGCCGCATGCCGCCGCTGAGCTCGAATGGATGGGATTCCATCACCCTGGCAGGGTCCGGCAGGTTCATGCGCTTGAGTAGGCTTTTGGCCTTTTCCTCTGCCTCACCCTTGCCCATGCTGCTGTGCACCTGCATGTATTCCACAAACTGGCTGCCGATGGTGCGGACAGGATTCAGCATATTGCCGCTGTCCTGAAAGATCATGGCCACATCTTTGCCACGAAGCTCCAGCCATTCCTTATTGGTGAGGGAAAGGAGCTTCCGCCCTGCAAAATCTATCTCCCCGCCGCTGACCCGGCCCGTGCCGGAAAGGCATCCCAGGATGGCGCGGATAACGGAGGTCTTGCCGCTGCCGGACTCCCCAACGATGGCCAGTATCTCCCCCGGCTCCAGGCCGAAGGAAACATTTTCCACCGTGGATTTTCCCTGATACTCGATGGAAAGATTCTTTACATCTAAAAGCATTTTCGCTCCCTTACTTGGCAGGCTTGATGATATTGGTGATCCAGTAGTAGTCGGAAGGATACATCTTCACGTTGGCCAGAGCCTTGCTGCTGACGATGTTGGTCTGGGGATAGCCCAGGAACAGGGCTGCCCCGTCATTCATGATTATCTGCTGGATCTCGATGATGAGCTGGCGGCGCTTCTCCTTGTCAAATTCCACGGACAGGGCCTCGAACTTGGCGTCCAGAGCAGGATTGCTGTAGCCGGAGCCGTTCTGGGGATTCTCGCCATTCAGATTGGACTTCCAGTACCAGTTGAGGAAAATCTCAGGATCGCCAGTGTTGGCGGTGGTGATATTGGAAATCAGGAGGTCATACTCGCCCTTGATGCCAATCTGGTCAACGAGATTGTAATCCACGGTCTTGATGTTGATGTCAAAGCCCAGCTTCTTCAGGTCAGCCTGCACTGCCTCAGCGTAGAGGGGCAGTTCTGCGCGGCTGTTGTAAACCACGAAATCAAGCTTCAGAGGCTGGCCGTCCTTTTCGCGGATGCCGTCGCCGTTGGTATCCTTCCAGCCGGCCTCGTCAAGGAGCTTAGCTGCCCTTTCGGGATTGTAGGCGTTGGGGTCAGTGAGCTGGTCAAAGCCGTAATCCATGGAAGGAGGCACAGGAGCCTTGCCCGGCAGGAAAGTGTCCTTCAGGAGCACCTTGTTGTAGGTTTCCCTGTCGCAGCCGGCAATGAGAGCGGCGCGCACCTTGTCGTCCTTCAGGATGCCCTTCTGGTTCAGGCGGGCCAGCACCACCCGCAGGGAAGAAATCTCGTCCACGAAGAACTTATCATTGCCACGGAAGGTGTCCATGTCACCTGCGGCGATGTTCACAGCCATATCCACCTCGCCGGACTGGAGAGCCATGGCCCGGGTGTTGGGGTCATCAATGGAGGGAATCTCCACCGTCTCAAAGGGTACTTCCCCATCCCAGTAGGAGGGGTTCTTCTTCATGACAGCCTTTTCCTTCACGAAGGATTCCACCATGTAGGGACCGGTGCAGATGGGGCCTTCCTTGGCAAAGTCGCGATTTGCCTCGGCCTTGGTGTCCACAATGATGAAAAGGGGGTCCGCCAGGAAGCCCGGCATATTGGGCATGGGCTTTTCCGTCACGATGGTGAGGGTCTGCCCCTCAGCCTTGATTTCCTTGTACTTGAAGAAAGTAGCGGCACGGTTGTTCTTGGCGAAGGCACGCTCGATGGAAGCCTTCACAGCCTCAGCCGTAAGCTCGTCGCCATTGGAGAACTTCACGCCCTCACGGATCTTGAAAGTCCAGGTGAGATGGTCGTCGCTGATGTTCCAGCTCTCGGCCAGCCAGGGCTGCACGTTCATCTTCTCGTCAAACTTGGTAAGGCACTCACCCAGGCCGTAGCGCATGACCACCCAGCCAAAGTAATTCTGGGTAGGCTCAAGAGTGTCGGCGAAGTTGGTGACACCCACCTTCAGCACACCCTGCTGGGCGCTCCCCCCTTTGTCTGCCCCGCAGCCAGCCAGGGCAGCCGTCAGAGCTGCACCGCACAGGCCCAGAGCCACAGCTTTCCAAACTTTCTTCATGTTGAACTTCATTGCACGCATTCCCCTTTTCTAAAAAATAAGAGAGACAACATATCTATTCCTGCCGCGGGTCAAGGACATCCCTCAGGCTGTCCCCCCACAGATTGAATATCGCCACTACGCTGAAGATAGCCAATCCCGGATAGAGCATGAGCCAGGGAGCCGACTGGATATACTGGCGCCCCTCGTTCAGCATCAGCCCCCACTCCGGGGTGGGTGGCTGGGCACCGAAACCCAGGAAGGACAGACCTGCAATCTCCATCATCATAGTGCCGATGTCCATGGCTCCCGTGATGACCACCATGGGCAGCACATTGGGCAACACATGGCGCCAGAGGATAGCCCCGGTGCGGGCCCCCTGGATCCTGGCTGCCTGGATGAAATCCTGATTGCGCAGGCGCAGCACCAGGCTCCTCACCAGCCGGGCGTACTTGGCCCAGCTCACCACCAGCAGGGCCAGGATGGTATTCACCACGCTGCCCCCCAGGATGCCTGCGATGGCAATGGCCAGCACGATGCCCGGGAAGGCCAGCATCATATCCGCCAGGCGCATGAGGATGGTTTCCAGCCAGCCCCCGAAGAACCCAGCCAGCACTCCCACCAGCGTGCCCACAGCGGCAATCAGCGCCACCAGGCACAGAGCCATGAAGAGAGAAACCTGGGTGCCGCAGAGAATGCGGGAGAAAATATCCCGGCCCAATTTATCCGTGCCCAGGATATGCTCTGCCGACGGCGTCTGCAGCACCAGTTTCATGTTTCCCTCCATGGGGTCCTGGGGAGCAAGGTAAGGGGCAAAGATGGCCAGCAGCACCACAAATACCACCAGAGCTGTATAGAAGGCGAAAAGCCTGTTCTCACGAAAAACCGCCATCAGTTCCCCTCCTTTTTCAGCCGCGGGTCAAGATAAGCATAAGAAAGATCCACCAGCGCGTTGATGCCCATGTAAACTATGGAAATCCAGAGCACGAAGCCCTCGATGAGAGGATAGTCCCGCATGGAGATGGCCCGCACCGCCATATTGCCGATGCCAGGCCAGGAGAACACCATTTCGATGACCGCCACGCCCCCCAGGAGCCAGCCAATGGACATACCCAGCAGGGTGATGAGGGGCAGGATGGCATTGGGCAAGACGTGCTTCCACAGGATAGCCTGCTCCGAAAGCCCCCTGGCCCTTGCCCCCACCACATAATCCTGCTGCAGTTCCTCCAGGAACACAGTGCGCACCTGGCGGATATACTTGGAGGACATATAGAGGGCCAGGGTCAGGGAAGGCAGCACGATGCCCTCCAAAGTCACAGCCGACTTGGCAATAGGGAACCAGCCCAGCTTCAGGCCGAAGACGTAGAGAAAGAGCAGGCCTATCCAGAAGGAAGGCATGGACACCCCGATAAAGGAAATGCCCCGCACCAGATGATCCTGCCAGCCATTCCTGTGAATCGCAGACCAAATGCCCAGCGGCAGGGAAATCAGCAGCACGAAGACGATGGTCACAGCCGCCAAAGCAAGCGTCCCTGCAAAGCCCTCCAGCAGCTTTTCTGTAACCGGTTTCTTGGCAGAGTAGGATATGCCCATGTCCCCCTGCAGCACGCCTCCTGCCCAGTTCACATACTGCACCAGGAAGGGCTTGTCCAGTCCCAGCTCCGCCCTGGTCTTGTCCAGGGTTTCCTGCGACACGATAGTGTCCCCCGCCTCCAGCAGCATGGCCGCCGGGTCCCCGGGGGCCAGATAGGTCAAGCAAAAGGTCAGGAAGCTGACACCTATGAGGGTAATCAGCATCTGCGACATCTTGCCCAAAAGTTTTTGCAAAGTTTCTCATCTCCCCATAAACATAAAAAACCTGCCCGCAAAAATGCAGACAGGTTCACCATATACTTCTCCAGCAAAATCCCCATCCCCATCGCTCGCGGGTCAAACGGTGATTGTCAATCGGGCAGTTCTCCTGGCTCCAGGTCATCACTTCCTTGCGCCTTCCCAGAAAGACTTTGCTCTTTCCAGTGACATCAATGCAATGAAGCTCGCTGTTACAGTGGCGGGACCGCTCCGGCTTTTACCGGCTTCTCTATTAAGTCGTAGGAACTATGCCATTCCTTTCGACACCCAATCCAATCTCAATATAGAATTGTTTTCAATAAAAATAGCAACAGACAAAATTTTACCACTACCTCCCCAAGCCTGTCAAGGTTCGCAGGCAGGCTGGGGACGCCTCTGCCACAGGCGCCACAGCAGGAAGGAGGCACAGGCAGCCCTGATGGACTGGTCGATGGCCAGAGCCAGCCAGGCACCAGGCAGGCCCATATCCAGCACCTGCAGGAAGAAAGCCGTGATCAGGGGACGCAGGAAGGCAATGCTTACAAAGGAATAGGCTGCCACCTGGCTGGTCCTGCCGCTGCCCCGGAGCACGCCGGCGCACACCAGGGCATGGGCCTCCGGGAAGCTCACTGCCGCCACGAAAATCATGACCAGGCTCCCTAAGGGCAGTAAGCCCACTTCATGGGAGTAGAGGCTGAAGATTTCTTCCCGCAAGCTGAAGGTCAGCACAAAAGAAACAAGGGAAAAAATCAAGCTCCATTTGAGCCCGGCCCGCAGCTGCCGCTGCCAGTAAGCCCAGTCGCCTGCCCCGTGGGCGTGGCCTGCCATGACCATATTGGCCTTGCCCAGTCCTCCGGCAAAGCAGTAATAGAAATCGCAGAAATTCATGCAGATGGCATGGACGGCATAGGCTGCCGTGCCCAGTTCTGCCACCATGCGGGTGTAGAGCACCATGCCGATGCGCTCGAACCCCTGCTCGCTGAAGACTCCGGCAAAGACGGGCAAGAATTCCCGGAAATATGACCTGTCAGGCCAAAAAGCCCGCCAGTCCCCCGGCATAGCGCTGCCCCCCAGCTGGCGGGCAGAAACTGCCAGAGTCCAGCTGGTGCCAATGACCGTACCCACAGCAGCCCCCGTCACCCCCAGCGCAGGAAAGGGGCCCAGGCCAAAGATGAACAGAGCATTGCCCACGACATTCACCAGATTGCCCTGAAGGTTGGCGTTCATCACCTCTTTGGTGTGGCCATAGCCCAGCTGCACTGCCTGCAGGACAGTGGCCAGAGTGGTTAAGAATACCCCCAGCAGAGCGATGTTCCCATAGGACAGAGCCGCTGCCAGATACTCTTCCTGGGCCCCCATCCAGCAGAGAATGCGCTCCAGCTGCCAGAAGAACAAGACATGCAATATGCCCATGAAAATAACTGCACAAAAAAGTGTCCGTGCAAGCAGCACGGGCACTTCCTGTGTATTATTCTCACCGAACTTCCTGGCAGTGAGCAGCGTCAGCACCGCCGCTATGGAGCGAACCACACAAAGCAGCATCATCCTGGGCTGGGTAAAGATACTCACCGCCGCAATAGCCGCCGTTCCCAGCATGCCTGCCATGATGATATCCACAGAACTCAGCAGCACCATAAACAGGCCCTCCAGGGCAGCAGGCATCGCTATTTTCAAATAATGTCTGTCCTCGTCCGGCATGCGCATGCTAAAACTCCTTATCATCTAATAATCAATATCAATTAGATGATAACAACCAGCCTCTGCCTGCGCAAGCCCCCCCGGGGGATATAGACAGCCTCATTCGTCAAACTGCTCAGCGACGCCTCCTGGCAAACAACGGCGCATTAGGCCGCAGGATGCGGCAGCTGTTCAGCACCACAGCCAGAGTGGCCGTATTGTGGATCACCGCTGCCCACAGAGGATTGATGCGCCCCAAAGCTCCCAACAGCATGGCGGAGGAATTCACCAGGATTGTCGCCATGAAGTTCTGGTGCACCAGATCCATGGTGCGCTTGCCCAGCTGCAGGGCCTCCATAAGGCGGTTGGGGTCCTCGGAATGGATGGTCACTGCAGAGGACTCGGCGGCAATATCCGTCTGCCGCCCGCCCAGGGAAACGCCCACATCTGCAAAGGCCAGGGCCGGAGCATCGTTGATGCCGTCCCCCACCATCATCACCGTGCCACGCTGCTTGAGCTTGTTCACATAAGTGCTCTTGTCCTCAGGCAGGATTTCCGCATGGTAAGAGTCGATATCCATGGCATTTGCCACCTCAGCTGCCACCGCCTTGGAATCGCCGGTTAGCATGACAATCTCGTCAATGCCATAGCGGCGCATGCGGTTCAGGGTCTTCTTCATATTGGGACGCACAGGGTCCTCGATGCCGATGACGCCGATAAGCTCCTGGTCGCGGGCCACATAAAGGAGGTTCTTGCCCTTGAGGCCTGCATCAAGGTTCTCATTATCCTTGACGCCATTTTCGTTCAAGAACTTCAGGCTGCCCACGCGGATAGTGCCGCCCTTGCAGCCCTCGAAGTCCGGCACCTCTGCCAGCATGCCCCGGGCCACCACGGTCTCGGATTTCTTATGCTGGGGCACCTGCCATTCCTGTGCCTTCACATACTTCTGGATGGCCACCGCCAGGGGATGGACGGAATGCTGCTCGGCAGAGGCCGCCAAGAGCAACACTTCCTTCTCCTCCCCCCCGGCTTTTGTCTTGATGAAGGAAATCTGGGGAATGCCCACGGTGAGGGTACCAGTCTTGTCCAGCACCACCGTGTCAGTCTCTGCCAGAGCCTCGATATAGTTGCCGCCCTTCACCAGGATGCCGCGCTTGGCTGCTGCTGCAATAGAAGCAGAAATGGCCGTGGCAGTGGAAAGCTTGAGGCCGCAGGAGAAGTCGATGAACAGCAGGTTCAGCACCCGCTGCCAGTCACGGGTGGCACCGTAGACAATGCCCGCCCCGATGAAGGAAATGGGCACCAGCAGGTTGGCCATCTGGTCGGCGAAATTCTGCACCGGCGCCTTGCGGGTCTGGGCCTCCTCCACCAGATGCACGATATGAGCCAGGGATGTATCAGAGCCTACTTTTTCCACCGCAATCACCAGTTCGCCTGCCTCCACCACGCTGCCTGCGTATACGGGAGAACCTGCGTGCTTCATGGCAGGATTGGACTCGCCGGTGATGGAGGCCTGATTCACGGCAGCATCGCCGGAAATCACCCGGCCATCAATGACGATTTTCTCACCAGCATGGGCAGCGATGATGTCCCCAGCCTTCACCTGCTCAATTGGCACCTTGCGCTCCACCACATCTCCATCATCCTCCTGGCCCTCCACCAGCCAGACGTAGCGCTGGTCAAGGGACAGGAGGCCGGAGATATGGGTGCGGGCGCGCTCTGCCGCATAGCTGGTGAGCATCTCCGCGCCATTGGACAAGGCCAGCAGGGTCAGGCTGGATTCCGGCTTGCCTGCCAGCACGGAGGCGATGACTGCCGTAGCCGTCAATGTATCTGCATTGGGACGGCGGTCTTCGATCATGCCCTGGATGCCAGTCTTGATGAAGTTCCGGGCAATGCCCAGCACCAGAAGGGTGCGCAGGATTTTCATGCTGGCATAGAGCTGGGGAGAAGTGCGCTGCAGGAGCTGCATGCCTGCAAAGCTGGCCAGGGAAATCAGGGCATCCCTGCGATACTCAACCAGGCGGTCTGCCTGGCTGACGGATTCTTCCTTCACCCGCACCAAGGTGCGCACAATAAGAGACTGCACCTGCTGCAGGGGCAGCACGCCGCGGTAGTAGATGCGCGCCTGGCGCTCCTCCACCACTGCCGCTGCTATCTGGCGGAAGCTGCGCAGTTTGGCTGCCAGGATGGCCCGTTCCTCACGGGGCAGGGCCACCGCCAGCCTTATATTGTAAACACCGTATTTCATACCGTACGCCATCCTCTCATGAGGGAAATGGCCCACCAGAACATCTGTGACCCGGTGGGGAACTGCTGGTTGGCTAGCATCTTCCTAAAGCCCCTTACCAGGAAGATGAGGGCGGCTGCCGAACTGATATCCAGCCAGCCACCAGTGTGCTCCTTGATCCAGGCACTGAAGGCCCGCATGGTGCCACGGAGACTCTTGGTGATGGCTCCGGCATGGGACTCGGAAGGCATGCCCTCCCCCTTGGGCGGTGCAGGAGGTGCGGGAGGCAGGTTATTCTTGAAAACCCTGTCGCGCAAGGCAGCTGCCAGTTTGTCCATCTCTTCCTCGTTGGCCTCTGCAGCCTCATAGATAAAGAGAATGCTGCCTGTCAGGGCATTGACCTTCACTTCCTTCAAAAAGGGCAGTGAAGCAAGTTTTTCCAAAGTCTTTTCCAAGCCCTTGTCAAAGGAAGCCCTGTAGCGGCGGCGTCCCGGCTGCCTGGAAACCAGGGCAAAAGGTTCAACTGGAGCTGCAAACACTGCCCGCTGAATCCTGGCCCCGGCTTTTGCCACACCCTGGCCTGCCTGCTTCATCATGTCAAGGCCACTGTCCAAAAGGCCGGACTGGCCGCCGGAACGACCGCCCCGGCCTCCCATGCTGCCCATCATGCCGCCCATCATACCGCCGCGGCCGCCCATCATGCCTTTGGCGGCACCGGAGCCGCCTCCAATAAGCATCTGTGCCAAAGCCTGACCTGCTGCCATACCCATCATCATTCCTGTTCCGGACATAGCCATCACTTCATCTCCCCTTTACATGCGACATAATATACTGTTCAACTTTTGCCAGTTCAGCATTGGCTCTGAGACGCTCCGGCACATACTTGATAAGAATGGAGCCGGTAGCGGTGCTGGTATCCACTGAGTCAATCTCTGAAAAGGAAAGCAGCTGGGACCTCACTTCGTGCTCCAGATTCGCATTGCCGATGAGATTTCTGGAGCGCAGGCGCACCCTCCCAGGCAGATAAGACGCAATTTCCACAGAACGGATAAATAAATCCAACTTGCTGGTTGGAATCTGTATGTTCCCCAACAGATTCAAGAATATTTCCTCCCTCTCACATAGAAGAAAAGACTGCCAGGGGCGAAGCCGATGGCAGTCTCCAAACTCATAAGAAATTACTTCTGCTTAGCTTCCTGAGCAGCGATAAGGTCCTCGAGCTCCTCTTTCTGGCGCTGAAGCTCAGCAAGGGGCAATTCACCTGCAGGAGCAGCCTGCTGGAGGGCAGCCATCTGCTGCTCACGCTCCTGCATGAAGCGATAGCCGAAAATACCAGCTACGGCACCAACTGCGAGACCAATCCAAAAATCTGTTTTCTGGAACATAAATATCCTCCTCATGTGAAACACTTAGGCCAAGCTGAAAACAACCTAACTGACTGCTCCCATTATACTGCGAATGAGAACAGCTGTCAATATTGAATGATTATCAACCTTGCCTAAAAACATATTAACTGCTTAAAGTATAACATAAATTACATAGTAAGAGAAGGTCCGGAAGGCAATTAGAAGTAATTATCAGACACATTTGTTATTGATTATTATTCTTTTATTTATTAGCTCAGAAGCGACGTTTATTAATTATCATAATATTTGTTCATCTTCGAATATTATTGACCATAACTGCTAGTTATGATAATATATGTATGCTTTCAAACAATAATTTCAGGAGGAGATTCCCTTGGCAACCATCGCTATGGCAGCTGCGCTCATAGGGCTTATGCTCTGCGCTTACCGCGGCTGCTCCATCATCCTGGTCGCACCCTTCTTTGCGGTTGTGGCCGCCCTGGGCAGCCAACACTATGGCCTGCCCATTTTCAGTGAGCTTTACATGACCAAATTGGCCGAATATGTAAAGACCTACTATCCCATCTTCCTTTTCGGCGCCGTCTTCGCCAAACTCATGGAGAAAGGCGGCCTGGCTTCCGCTGTAGCGGCCAAGATTGTCAGCACCCTGGGAGAGGAGCGGGCCATCCTGGCTGTTATCCTGGGCTGCGGCGCCCTGACCTACGGCGGTCTTTCTGTCTTCGTGGTAGCCTTCGTCATGTACCCCTTCGGCGCCGTGATTTTCCGTCAGGCTGACATTCCCAAAAGGCTCCTGCCCGCCACTCTGTGGATAGGCATCTTTTCCTTTGCCATGGTTGCCATGCCGGGCACGCCCCAGATTCAGAACATCATCCCCGCTGCCTACTTCGAGACTTCTTCCTGGTCAGGCATCGGCATCGGCCTCTTCGCCACCATCATCTTCATGGTCATGGGCTGGGGCTGGCTCACCTACCGCATGAAGAAACTCAAAAACGAAGGCGAAGGCTACGGTGCCCACGCCGACCGTCAGAGCGGCCAGGGCAAGGCAACTGTCAGCTGGCAGCTGGCCATGGTGCCCCTCCTGATGGTAGTCATCATCAACGTGATTCTCTCCAACCCCTTTGCCTGGGATTGGGGTTTCCACTGGGCTGAGGATATGCTGGAGTCCCTCTCCGGCATGAAGCTCACCCTCATTGCTTCCCATATCGGCAAGGTATCCGCCATCTGGTCCATTTCCATCGCCCTGATTGTCAGCAGCGTCGCCGCTGGCTGGATTGGCAGGAAAAGGCTCAAAGCTACTGATGGCTTTTTGAATCCCATCAACTTCGCCGCCTTGTCCTCCGGCACTGCGGCCCTGAACGTGGCCTCCGGCTTTGCCTTCGGCTGCGTGCTGGTGGCCATGCCTGGCTTCAGCCCCATCAAGGATGCCCTGCTGGGACTTTCCGCCTCCAGCGGCCCGCTGCTTTCCGCCGTGCTGGCCACCAATATCATGTGCGGCATCACAGGTTCTGCTTCCGGCGGCCTCACCATCGCCCTCTCAGCCTTTGGCGAACAGTGGGCACAGGCAGCCATCGCCCAGGGCATTCCCCTGGAGGTCATGCACCGCATCGTGGCTATCGCTTCCGTGGGCATCGACCCGGTGCCCCACTGCGGCGCACTGGTGACCCTGCTGGCTATTTGCGGTCTCACCCACAAGCAGTCCTACTTCGACATCGTGGTGCTGCTCTTCATGAAGTTTACCGTGCCCTTCCTGTGCATCGCCTTCTACATGCTGACGGGCATCGTCTGATAAGGCATGGCAATACAATAGATATATGTATGAGCAAATATTTCCCAGAAAGGATCTGATCCTATGGATAATGAGACTCTGCTCCGCCGTATGGAGGCCTTCGACCCGGAGCTTTCTGACCTCTTGCTCTCCGCTCTGGACAGGCAGTGCTCCACCCTGTCCCTGATACCGACTGCCAATGCGGTCTCTCCCTTCTCAGCCTATCTGAAGGGCAGCGTGCTGGGCAATGACTTCATGGACCATCACGCCATCGAGCGCCGCAGCCGCCTGGAGCAGATGGCCTGCCGCCGGGTGAAGGAACTCTTCCACAGCGACCACGCCATCGTCCGCACGGGCAACCCCGTGGCGGCATCTCGTGTAGTTTTCTACGCCCTGGCCCAGCCGGACAGCACCATCCTCTCTTTCAATCTGCGCAAGCAGGAGCACTGCACCGGCGACTGGATGACCTATAACTTCGTGAAATTCAGCCTGGAGCCGGACACCCTCACCATAGATTTTGACAAGGTACGGGAGCTGGCCCTGAACCACCGTCCCCGCATCATCATCTACTCCCCGGTGAACTATCCCCAGAATACAGACTACGAAAAGTTCCGCCAGATCGCCGATGAGGCAGGCGCCTATCTCTGGGTGGACATCGGGCAGAATGCAGGCCTGGTGGCCACAGGCTTCGTGCCGTCCCCGGTCCCCTATGCAGACGTGGTGACCTTCGGTGCCAGCGACGCTCTCCACGGTCCCCAGAACGGCATTATCCTCACCACGGAGAAGCTGGCCCCCTGGCTGGACCAGGCGGTCATCGACACAGGACACGTTTCCCTGAAGAAAAATGTCCTGGCAGCCTTGGCCATCACCTTCCGGGAAGCTGCCACTGACGAATTCATCGCCTACTGCGAGCAGACCATCAAGAACGCCCAGGCTCTGGAAAAGGGCCTCAGAGAAGCAGGGGTAAACACCC
The DNA here is from genome assembly GCF_900108415.1 of Selenomonas sp. KH1T6. Taxonomy (NCBI): domain Bacteria; kingdom Bacillati; phylum Bacillota; class Negativicutes; order Selenomonadales; family Selenomonadaceae; genus Selenomonas; species Selenomonas sp. KH1T6. Next base: position 23,392 of record NZ_FNWN01000023.1, on the reverse strand, counting down.
TCTGCGGGCCCACTGCCAACCATCTGGTGCTGGCCCAGCTTCGGGAGGGCATTGACGGCGACAAGCTTACGGACAATCTGGCTGTAGCAGGCCTCATGGTGAAGCCCGAGCAACTCCTCACCTCCGGTGACCTCAGCTTCTCTGTGCTGCGCCTCTCCAGCCTTGACCCCACCACCCGCTCCCTGAAGGAAAAGGATATGCACAAAGTGGGACGCGCTCTGGGCAATTTCATCAACTCCCCCCAGAAGGAAAGCGACATCGCCGAAATAGCCAAAACGGTCAAAAGACTCATCGACGGTCTCCCCCTCTTCTCCGAAGAATGGCTGCCAGACGCTGAAGCAGATGACAGCCCGCAGGATCTGATGGGACGGATGATGGTGTACTGGAACAACTGATTCTCTTATGACACGCCAAAAGGCGCATGTCAGCTCGAAAGCTGCCATGCGCCTTTTTGTTCTTGGTCTTTTCAGTTGGGATCTATACGCTTCTCCACAGCCTTCTCCAGCAGGCTGTCGCGCCTTGCCTTGGAAGCAGCGAAGTAATCGTGCACAGCCTGGCGGTCCTGGCTGTCTATGGCCGTGATGACCTCTCCCAGGATGGACTGGAGATCCTTCAGATGGCGGGTAATAGCCTCGCCGTTGGTCATGCAGATGTCAGCCCACATATCAGCATTGGAAGATGCTATGCGGGTGGTATCGGTGAAACCGCCGCCGATGAGCTTGATGCAGGACTCCAAGTCGTCCCCGCTGCGGTTCAAAAGTGTCACCAGGGCTGCTGCCGTCACATGGGGCACATGGCTGATGACGGAGGCGCAGCGGTCGTGCTTCCTGATATCAAGCGTAGTGAAATTGGCGCCGGTATGCTTCAGCACCTCCATGAGCTTCTCATGGGCTTCCGCAGGCGCTCCCGTGTCCTCAACTATCACATAGGCCTTGCCCTGGAAAAGGTCGGCCTTGGCTGACGCCACGCCGCTCTTTTCCCGGCCTGTCATGGGATGGCCTGCAATGTAATAGATATCATCAGGCAAAAGCCCCTGCAGCTGCTGCCAGATATACTGCTTTGTGCTGCCGGCATCCGTGATGATGGTGCCGGGCTTCAAGTACGGCAGGAGCTTCTTCACCATGGGCACGATCTGCAGCACCGGCGGGCTCAGGAAGACAATATCAGCTTCCGAAACCACCTTCTCTATATCGCTGCCTGCAAAGTCCACAGCCCCCAGCTCCACGGCTTTGTCCATAGAAGCCTGGGTGCGGCAAAGGCCTGTGATATAGATGCCCTCTCCCATGGCCTTTTTCAGGCAGAGGCCCAGGGAGCCGCCAATGAGGCCCACGCCAATAATGGCCAGGCGTACAGGCTCCCCTGCCGGCTTCATACAGTTCTCCCCATGACAGCAGCGATCCTCTCCAAATCGGACATAAGGACATTGAACTTCTTGGGCGTGAGGCTCTGGTCACCATCGGACAGGGCAATCTCCGGATGGGGATGCACTTCGATGATGAGTCCGTCTGCCCCGGCAGCCACAGCAGCCCTGGCCATGGGCTGTACCATCTGCCAACGGCCTGTGCCATGGCTGGGGTCCACGATGATGGGCAGATGGGAAAGCTCCTTCACCGCTGCCACGGCGCTGAGATCCAGGGTGTTTCTCGTGTAGGTTTCGTAAGTGCGGATACCGCGCTCGCAGAGGATGATATTCTCATTGCCGCCTGCGGCGATGTACTCGGCGGCATTCAGCCACTCGCTGATGGTGGCGGAAAGGCCGCGCTTCAGCATCACAGGCTTCTTGGCCCTGCCCAGAGCCTTCAGCAGCTGGAAGTTCTGCATATTGCGGGCCCCCACCTGATAGAGGTCGGCATACTGACCCACCAGCTCGATATCGTCCTTGTCCACGATTTCCGTGACAACTTTGAGGCCGTTCTCGTCAGCCACCTGACGCAGGAGCTTCAGGCCGTCCTCAGCCAGGCCCTGGAAGTCATAGGGGCTGGTGCGGGGCTTGAAAGCGCCGCCGCGCAGGAACTGGGCGCCGCCGGCCTTCACGGCCTGAGCCGCCTCACGCAGCTGCTCCAGGCTCTCCACAGAGCAGGGACCTGCCATGACCACCAGCTGCTCGCCACCTACCTTCACGCCGTCCACATCCACCACGGAGTTTTCCGGATGGAACTCACGGCTTACCAGCTTGTACTTCTCGGTGATGCGCACGGTTTTTTCCACACCGGGCAGCATATTCATCTCCAGGTTGCCTATGATTTTCTTATCACCGATGACACCTACGATGGTGCGCTCTGCGCCTACGGAAAGATGGGCCTGCAGGCCCACAGACTTCAGCTTGTTTTCCACCTTGGCTATATCTTCCTTGGTTGCACCGGGGCTCATTACGATAATCATCTAATTACCTCCTGCTCCTATATGATTTGTTATTGCGCTTTCGTGCCTGCCTCCCTCATGAGGGCGATTTCATCGCAGTTGGGGAACTTGGGGCAGTCTATGCACTCTTTCCACACCTTGTGGGGCAGTTCCTCCTTGGTGATGATCCTGAAGCCCAGCGTCTGGAAAAAACCGGGCTTATAAGTGAGGGTGAAATACTGCTCAATGCCCAGCTCATCACCTTCGGCCATCAGGCGGCGGACAATCTCCCCGCCGATGCCCCGGCGGATGTAGTCAGGGTCCACCGCCATGGTGCGCACCTCTGCCAGTTTCTCCCAGATGATGTGCAGGCCGCCGACACCAGCCAGACGCCCCCCGTTTTCCTCATCGATGGCCACCACCATATCGCGGATGGTCTCATAGAGAGTATTGCGGGAGCGGGCCAGCATGACCCCCTCTTCCGCATACTTGTTCACCAGTTCATAGATGGCTTCTATATCGCCAAAAACAGCTTTCCTGTATTCCATACAATCACTTCCCGGCCCGCCAAAGGGCCCTGTTTATTTCCCCGGCACTGCACTGGGGCACACCTCATGGAGGGGACAGTCAGTGCAAAGGGGATTCCTGGCCTTGCATAGTTTCCTGCCATGCCAAATCAGCCAGTGGTGGGCTGCAGACCACTTCTCTTTGGGAATGGCCTTCTGCAAGCCCTTTTCCACTTCCAAAGGCGTGGTGCCAACAGCCAGCTTCAGCCTGTTGGCCACCCGGAAGACATGGGTATCCACCGCAATGGCTGGATAGTCAAAGGCCACGCTCATGACCACATTGGCCGTCTTCCTGCCCACCCCCGGCAGCTTCTGCAGGGCCTCGAAATCCTCAGGCACCTGCCCGCCATAGTCCTGCAAAAGCAGCTGGCAGGCCGCCATGATATTTTTGGCCTTGTTGCGGAAAAGCCCGCAGTCCTTGATTTCCTGCTCCAGCGTCCCCAGTCCCAAGGCCAGGATAGCCTCAGGTGTGGGAGCCTTGGCAAAGAGCCTTTCCGTCACCACATTCACCCGCACATCTGTGCATTGGGCAGACAGGATGACGGCAATCAGGAGCTCGAAGGGATTGCGGAACTTCAGGGCAGGCTTCACGCCTTGATAAATTTCCTCCAAAATGGCAATCTGCTGCTCCCTGACTGCCTTGGTCACCCGCATATCAGTTGGTAAGGCTCCGCACCGGCGCGGGAATGCGGCCGCCGCGGGCCACGAAGGCTGAGGAACTGTACTGGTTCCTGACGGGCACGATGGGGCAGTAGCCCAGGAGGCCGCCGAACTCCACCACATCTCCCACCTTCTTGCCGGGCACGGGAATCACGCGCACAGCCGTGGTCTTGTTGTTGATCATGCCGATGGCAGCTTCATCGGCGATGATGCCAGAAATGGTGGCTGCGGAAGTATCACCCTCCACTGCAATCATATCCAGACCCACGGAGCAGACGCAGGTCATGGCCTCCAGCTTCTCAATAGAAAGACTGCCCTGCTTGACGGCAGCAATCATGCCCTCGTCCTCGCTGACGGGAATAAAGGCGCCGGACAGACCGCCCACATGGGAGCTGGCCATGAGGCCGCCCTTCTTCACTGCATCGTTCAGCATGGCCAGAGCAGCCGTGGTGCCGGGAGCGCCGCAGGCCTCCAGGCCCATTTCCTCCAGGATGCGGGCCACGCTGTCCCCTACGGCAGGCGTGGGAGCCAGGGAAAGGTCGATGATGCCAAAGGGCACCCCCAGACGCCTGGAAGCCTCGCGGGCCACCAGCTGGCCCACACGGGTGATCTTGAAGGCCGTCTTCTTGATGGTCTCTGCAATCTCCGTGCAGTCAGCCCCCTTGAGATCCTCCAGGGCATGCTTCACCACGCCGGGGCCGCTGACACCCACGTTGATGACCCGGTCACCCTCGGACACGCCGTGGAAGGCGCCTGCCATGAAGGGGTTGTCCCCGGGGGCGTTGCAGAAAATCACCAGCTTGGCGCAGCCCAAAGCCTGGGTGTCACGGGTGAGCTCGGCGGTGCGCTTCACCACTTCGCCCATCTCCCGCACGCAATCCATATTGATGCCCGCCTTGGTGGAGCCCAGGTTCACAGAGGAACACACTATATCCGTGGAAGCCAGCGCCTGGGGTATGCTCTCGATCAGCACCCTGTCACCGTGAGTGTAGCCCTTCTCCACCAAAGCGGAGAAGCCGCCGATGAAGTTGACACCCACAGCCTTGCCAGCCCTGTCCATAGCCTCGGCCACAGGCACGAAGCTGTCTGTCTTGCAGGCATCAGCCGCAATGGCAATGGGAGTCACAGAGATGCGCTTGTGGATGATGGGGATGCCGTACTCTGCCTCGATGTCCTCGCCGGTCTTCACCAGGAACTCTGCAGACTTGGTGATTTTGTCATAGACATTCTGGCAGAATTTCTCGAGATTGGGATGAGCGCAGTCCCTCAGGGAGATGCCCATGGTGATGGTGCGCACATCCAGCTTGTTCTCGGTGATCATGCGGTTTGTTTCTAAGATATCATCTATAGTGATCAATGGTCTTGGTCCTCCTAATCAGTTGAACGAAACTCAGACGTTGTGCATGACGTTGAAGATGTCCTGATGCTGGGCCTTGATGTCCAGCCCCATTTCCTGGCCCTTCTCCTTCAGCACTTTCTGGAGGTCCACCAGGCTCATGCGGGCGTCCTCGCCCATCTCGGCTCTCATGACCATGTTGAAATAGCCATCCATGATGTTCTGGTTGATATTGAGGATATTGACGTTGTTTTCCGCCAAAACCTGGCTCACCATAGCGATAATGCCCACCCTGTCCTTGCCTACAATGGTAACTACCAGCTTCATTTACACATCTCTCCCCATAGATAATAAAATGACTTTGCCAATGTAAACTCTTTAGCAACACGGCTAAACAAAAAATCAACACTCCTATTATAACAAGGGTTATAACAAAAACCAATAGTCTGGCTGTAATTCTGTTTAGTTATGGTATGGGAAAAGAATCACATTCATGTTGACAATCAGCAAATTAGTACCTATAATACAGTTGTGATGTAAATTTAAGAAAAATCCCTACAACTGTAGGTTTTATGCGGGTTCTCCCGCATGCAGGAGCATCTTTTTCTTCAATTTTCGTCTGTTTTATCTATAAGCCACATTTATAGAATGATAGTATGAGGAGAGTGTTATTTATGGCAAAGAATCCGGTCAAGATCACAGAAACGGTTCTCCGTGACGGCCATCAGTCCCTGGTTGCCACCCGCATGCGCATCGGCGACATGCTTCCCCAGCTGGAAGCCCTGGACAAAATCGGCTACAACGCCCTGGAAGCATGGGGCGGTGCAACTTTTGATACCTGCCTCCGTTTCCTGGATGAAGACCCCTGGGAGAGACTGGATACCCTGAAAGCCAACCTGAAGACTCCTATCCAGATGCTGCTCCGCGGCCAGAACCTCCTCGGCTATAACCACTATTCCAATGACGTGGTGGAAAAATTCGTGCAGGCTGCTTCCCGTCACGGCATCGGCGTCTTCCGCATCTTCGATGCCCTGAACGATGTGCGCAATCTGAAGGTAGCCATCAAGGCTGCTCTCGCCTGCCCCGAGAAGCCCCATGTCCAGGGCTGCCTGGTATACACCATCAGCCCGGTGCATACCAATGAGAAATTCGTGGAACTGGCTAAAGAGCTGGAAGAGATGGGCTGCCATTCCGTCTGCATCAAGGATATGTCCGGCCTCCTGAAGCCCTATGTGGCAGAGGATCTGGTGAAGAAGCTGAAGGAAGCTCTCTCCATCCCCGTGGAACTCCACACCCACTGCACCTCCGGCTTCGGTCATGCCACTTACCTGAAGGCCGTGGAGGCAGGCGTTGACATCATCGACTGCGCCTTGGCTCCCTTCTCCAGCGACACTTCCCAGCCCTGCACCGAGACCATGGTGGCAGCTCTGGAAGGCACTGACCGTGACACGGGCCTCGACCGTCAGGCCATGACCCCCATTTCCCAGCACTTCCTCTCCGTGAAGAAGCGCATCATCGATGAATTCAAGCTCAAGGGCTATTTCGATATCAACCCCAACGTGCTGGACTTCCAGATTCCCGGTGGCATGCTTTCCAACCTGGCCAATCAGCTGAAAGAAGCCGGCATGGAAGACAAGTATCAGGATCTCCTGGATGAGATGCCCCGCGTCCGCAAGGATCTCGGCTATCCGCCCCTTGTCACCCCGTCTTCCCAGATCGTGGGCACCATGGCTACCTTCAACGTCATGAGCGGCGAACGCTACAAGATGGTACCGAAGGAATTCAAGGATCTGGCTCGCGGCAAGTTCGGCCGCACTCCTGTAGCTATCGACCGCGATTTCCTCACCAAGACTCTCGGCATCGCTCCCGTGGACATCATTGATGACTGCTCCGTGGAAGATGCCAAGGCAGAGACCTTTGAGGAATTCAAGGCCGAGCTCGTCGAGAAGGGCTTCTTGAACCCCACCGACGAAGACGTACTTTCCTACGCTCTCTTCCCCCAGGTGGCAGAGGAATTCTTCCAGAAGCACTACCAGAAGGTCACCGCTTACAAGCGCTGATCAAACACGCAATAAAACAGGAAGTGGCTGTTGCACAAATGTGCAACAGCCACTTCCTGTTTTTGTGTCCTTTTCTCTTGATAAGATCATGGAAAAGGATCTATTCTGCTTCCTTGAAAACACTCTTGGGCTGGCCACAGAGGGGGCAAACGTAATCCTCTGGCTCGTCGTTGATATCCCCTTCATGCTCAAAGCCACAGACGGGGCAGACATAGACCTTTCCAACGGGAGCTTTCTTCTCCGGCTGATACTTCTCCAGAATCTTGCCGATGACAACGCCATGATGGCCTTCCTGCTTGGCGAAAATCTCCATCTCATCAGCAGCCTCGGTAAAGCCAGCGGCCCTCACCTTGTCAGCCATGGCCTTGACCTGGGCTTCGCCGTTGGTTTCAGCCTTCTGCACCGTACGCAGGAGGTTCCAGAAATCCTGGGGATACTTGCCGTTCATTACAGCGTAGAACCCGGCATGAACAGCTTCCTGGTTGGCAGATTCGATGAGCTCAGACGCAACATCATCGTAACCCTGTTCCTTGGCCAAACGGGCCAGAGCGTAGTACATCATGGTGCCGTTGGCTTCAGCCTGCATGAAAGTCTTAAAGATTTTCTCAAGTTCCGTGCCCTTCGTCTGTCCATAAATGCTCATGATATTTTCCTCCTGATCAACGAATAAAGTGAGTCGGCGTCCAGGGCTCCTTTTCTGGCAGCCCATATTTTTCTTTTCCCAAAGCGATGCTTTGCATAAGGAAGACCATGTTCCTGGCCAATGTCCGCATGGTCTGCATGCCCTCAGCATCTTTCGCAGCATCTCCAGGCTCAAGCCCGTAAACCATATTCCAATACTGGCTTGGAGCTACGGGCATGCCGCTGATGGTAAAGTATTTGTTCATCTCGTCAAAAGTCGAGGAACTGCCTCCACGACGGGAAACCACTACAGAAGCCCCTACCTTCATGGTTTTGTCAAAATGGGTACTGAAAAACAGGCGGTCAAGGTAGGCAATGACAGTCGCATTGGCCGAAGCATAGTAAACTGGTGTGCCCACTACCAAGCCATCGCACTCCTCGAAGAGGGAAGCTGTCTCATTCACCAAATCATCGAATACGCATTTCCCGGTCTCAGAACATTTCTGGCAAGCAATGCAGCCCCGGATGGGTTTGTTGCCAACATGCACCATTTCAGTTTCTACCCCGGCTGCTTCGAAAATCTTACGCATTTCTTCCAAAGCAGCTGCTGTGTTCCCCTTCGGTTTAGGGGAACCATTGACCATCATGACTTTCATTGGCTACCTCCCGATACAAATCAGTTTTGTATGCTCCTCTTACATCGGATACTCAAAAGTAGAGCCTATGCCAAAATGAATGATGTATTCCTCAGCACCAGCCACAGGAATCCAGAAGCCGTAGGCCCGACCAAAGGGACCCTCATAAGCTTTGTAGGCAGCTTCCTTGGTATCTGCTGCCTGATTGCAGAGACAGCCTTTGTGTTTCTCGGGGCTGCCAATGCTGGAGCACTTCATCTGGTCGTTGAGACCGAAAGAAGCAGCTTTCTTGTTTACTGCGTGGATCTGGCGGTCTTTGGTGATGAGCATGATTGGCTCCGGGAAGTTGTCCCACATCATGTGAAAGGCGTTGATGATTTCCTGCTTGTTCATAGTTTCAGCTCTCCTTTTATAACGCCATTGTTCCAGCTTTGCCATAGGCAAAGCTTCCTCTTGGCGTTTTCCCCGCGGGGACTAGCTCCGCGTCGCACGAGGCGGGAGATATATGCTCGCCGCCTGTTAGTAAACAAGGAACTCGCCACCTATAGAGGTGGGAGACATCTTCTTCCGAGTTATTACAGACAGTTCTGCACACCGGCCTCTAAATCCTTCATTGAATCCGTGGGCTCAAAGCGGCCTATGACATTTCCCTGGCGGTCTACAAGGAATTTCGTAAAATTCCACTTTATATCTGAATTTTCCTTGTAGTGCCAGTCTCTCTTCCTCAGCAGCAGGCTCATGGCAGTTGCCTTCAGGCCATTGCCGAAACCTTTGAATCTCTGCTGTGATTTCAAGAAAGTGTAGAGGGGCAGCTCGTTCTCACCATTGACATCGGCTTTCTTCATCCTGGGGAACTTCGTCTTGTAGTTCAACGAACAGAATCTTTGAATGCCTGCGTCATCCTCAGGGGCCTGCTCCATGAACTGGTTGCAGGGAATGTCAATGATTTCAAGACCCTGGGAATGATATTTCTCGTACATGTTTTCCAGTTCCTTATACTGTGGGGTGAAACCACAGCGGGTAGCTGTGTTCACGAAGATAAGCACCTTGCCCTTGTAATCTGACAAGGCAACATCTGAGCCATTGTTGGCCTTCAAGGTATAATCATATATCATCTTTGGGTTGCCCTCCTTCATTTCGTCTTACAGGCTTTATTATACAGCTATATTCTATTTTGTCAAATATAATTTTTGAAAATAGTATTTGATATCTATGCAATATAATGGTAAAATTGAAGCAAGAAGTTTCAAATGTTCGATAGAGGTGCATAGAATGACTGAGAAAAAGACCTTCGACCCGTTGCTGCTTGAGAACCAGCTGTGCTTTCCTATATATGCCTGTGCCAGGAAAATCGTGGCAGCCTATAACCCCTTCCTTAAAGAGATTGGCCTTACCTACGCCCAGTACATCACCATGATGGTGCTGTGGGAGGAAACGGAAGTGGCCATGCGTGACCTGGGGAAGCGTCTGTATCTGGACTCCGGGACGCTGACCCCGGTGCTGAAAAAGCTGGAAGCCATGGGCTATCTCAAAAGATACCGCAATCCAGAGGATGAGCGCATCCTGATGGTATCCATTACAGATAAAGGCCAGGCTCTCAGGGCAGAAGCAGAAAAGGTGCCTTACCAGATGGGTTGCCTTGTAAATCAGAAGGGTGATATGTTCTCCAGTGAAGAGATAAAAAAGCTGAAAGAACAGCTTTACCAGATTATCCATACCTTGGAGTGACTGTAAAACGAGAGGCTGCTGCACATTGCATTGTGCAGCAGCCTCTCGTTTTACGTCTGTACCTTCGTTTTCCTTCATGATTGTAGCAGCCAGGCAAAGGCTTTGGCAGTCCTAAGCTCTGGCTCCCGGAAATGCCCACTTTTATTCCACTCAAGAGTACAATTGGCGCCCTGTTCCTTCAGCCAGGCATGTCCTTCTCTAATGCAATCCTCCACCTTGGCCATGACAGGGTTTCTGGTCTTCTCCTCCTTGTCCCCGAGGCTCAGGTAAATGTCGGAGCACTGGATGTCATTGCCCTTCATGTAGTCAACGAAGCCCGGAAACCACATGGAGGGTGAGGCCGCAGCCACACCAGCAAAGGTATCGGTCTGGTAGGCCGCCCAAAGGGAGAACAGGGCGGCCAACGAATACCCTCCAAGATAATAGGACTTGCCCTCCTCCTGGCACAGCTTCAATATCCCGGCCAGCGTTTCCCTGGCACCATCACCAAAATCATCGTTCCCAAAAACCGCAGGGGCCTGCCAAGGGGATAAATCGAGGTTCCAATTATCTACCTTGATAGCCAGAAGGCAAAACTCCTTATCTGCCAATCTTCGAATTTCAGCCACCTCAGCCTCCACCCCTGCCATATCATGCTCACCAACAGGCTGAACAAGAACGATGTCCGCGTCGGGATTACCATATTGGTAAGTAACCATCAGTGAACTCTCCATACTAGCTGCCCGTTGCTTTGCTTTCCCTATTGAATCCATGCTCAAATGATTTTACTTAAATCATCTATGTAAAATCATTTTGAGTAATATTACAGAATTACTTTTACTCTTTATGGCGTGCCATAGGCCGGGTTGGCCTTGCGTACACCATAGAACTTTTGCAGATAAAGGAATGCCTCCCGCACCTCTGGCGGCATATCCACGTGGGCTATGAAATTCTTCCCTTTAGGGCCATAGCCATCGGGAGCATCCTGCAGCCGCTGTGCATCTCCCATAAGCAGTTCCACATATCGGTCCATATCCCACATGCCATCCGGCTCCTCTTCGTAGGCCAGACCCTTTTCACCGACTGTTATCTTCACGCTGTAGGCAGCGTAGTTTACCACCAGCCCACCACCTGCATGATGCCGCCAGCCAGCTTCCATGCGCCTTTGCATGGTGGCATCCTGCACCATCAGCACACTGTCATGGGACAATTTTTCCTTTTCCAGCAGGGCGAGCAAAAAGGTGATGTTATTGCCGCAGTTGGTGGATTCCTTCTCCAGATAATCTACCGACAGGCCATGCTTCTCTTGCAGGTACTCATTGAAAAGCTCCGCCTCACAGGAACATGGGGAAACTTCCCTGCCCAGACTGGCAGCCATTTTCTCCCTCAAGGTTTCTGTGGTATGTCCTGCCCCTCCTACTATCACGTATTTTTCGGCCAGCTGTTTTTTCATGATCTCCGCAAAGACTTCACCGCCTGTCAATATACTGCCGCCAAAAAGCACAGCTGCATCCACTCGTGGAAAATGATACTTATCCTGCAAGGCAGCCGTAGTCAGTTCATCTATATCCCTTGGACCGCAGAAATTGCCCAATATATTTATAGCTTCTGCAATTTTTATTCTCTCTTCCAGCCCCATAAATTTTACCCCCTTAGCTTCCCTTTTTATCGGCGATTAAACATTTGATTGCCTTGTATATAGGGCCAACTTTTTGCTGGGGGAAGTTCTTGGTCAATCCATTGTTTACGCCCTGTTTAGTTTTATATTGGTTTATGATTTTTGCCACAACAGGGGCATCTGCTTTGTCCGGCAAAACGGATATCAGCATTTTTTCTAAATCACTCTTACTAGGATTATTTATGTTGGCTGGTGATGTTTTTTCTTCTTCAGTCTTTAGCTTATTTTCCCCTGACATATTGCTGACAATCTTTACTTCAATACCTCGGCTTTTCCAATATTTGCACAGGCAAGCATAACCTGTATCATTGGAAACTATATAATAATTGCACCTATCTGCAATATCATCAGTAGGCAAGGTGTCACGAATGATGTAACCAAGGTATGATGACAGTTGAAAATCAAGAGCATTTTTCCCGCCAACGGTTACTTTTTGAAATTCGATGTACGCCTTTGACTCGTTTATCTTTATGTGTGTGTCAATGGTAATAGTGTCTGAATTCACGCTGTAAAAAGTTATTACTTTATCATGCTCAGTTAATTTTTCTACTCCATCAAATCCTGATGACTTTACATTTTCAAAGTCAATAAGATAATAATTCATTTTAGTTTTACCTCTGTAATCGTAAGGAATAACCTCAAAGGTAATAAACTTTTCTTTCATCTTGTTGTATACAACATAAGCCTGTATGATGCTGCCATAGTTCTCTGCGTCCTGTGACCAACAAATGCCATACTTTCAATGTCCAAAATTACTGTACCTCCGAAGCCAATCATCCAGGAATTCCATTTGCTCCTCAGTATGGAACCAGTGCTCACCATTTTCCATAACCGTCAACCCTGCATGGTGCTTGCCAGCAAAATCCTTCATAACCGCCAACGACGTCAGCTGGTCCTTTTCCCCATACAGGATCTGCGTCGGCACATTCCATTTGAGAGGATGGGTTCTGACATAGCTCAGATACTCCCAGGACAGATCCTCGCCGAACTCGGTATGTATTATTCCTTGGGCCTCCAGTTCCGCCTCCGTCACATTGGCCCATTTCATCATGTCCTCAATCAGCTTTTCCATATCCACAATGGGCGAAATGAAATATGCCTTCTGAATAAGCCCGTCTATTTCCGCATTCATGCTGAAAAATGCCCCAATGCTGTTAGCAATAAGGCAGATATCCTCATGCTTTTTCACCAGCTCATCCACTGCTGCCCGAATTTCCTTTCCCGTTTCCCAAGGAGAAAAAGTCTGATAATCAAGTCCGATTACTTCATCCCCGGGGAACAGCGGCTTGTAGTGCTCGCATTCCTCAGCGGTTCCACCTTTGCCATGTACGTATAATATCTGCATTTTCCCTCTCCATCTTACTCATACTATTGTTCCATGCACTGCTTCGGATCAGATAAGCTTCCCTTCCAAATGATCCAGCTCATGCTGCACGATTTCTGCCTCGAAACCTGTGAATTTCCGCTTTGCTTTGTGCCAGTCCATATCACGGTATTTGACTTCAATCCAGTCATGACGCTCAACTTCACGCTCACCGGGAATGGAAAGGCAACCCTCCACAGCCTTGTAAGTCCTGGGCGATTTCTTCACAACCTCAGGGTTCAGCATAGCCGTGAGCCTGTTTCCCTCTGCCATGGCAATAATTGCCTTCCTCTCCCCAATCATGTTGGCTGCCATGCCCACGCAGTGTTCCCTGTGAGCACGAAGGGTGTCCAGCAGATCTTCCGCTATAGCTATATCCTCTTTAGCCGCTGCTTCAGCCTTCTGGCCCAGAAACAGCAAATCCTTCATAATTTCCTTTACCATCTTCTCCTCCTGCCTGGCTCAAGCTCACCAAATTCAAACACATTTTTTGATTTCTGCCTGCAACTGCTCCAAAAATCTTGCCGCATGCCCTCCGTCCATCTGCACATGATGGAACTGTAAGGACACGGGCAAGACCGTTTTGAAAATCCCTTTGCGGTATTTGCCCCACATCACCAGCGGGTTGGAGAACTTTTCCGTATACTGATTCACAATACAATCAAGTTCTGTCTGTATCATGGCCGACGTGCCGATAATCATGCATTCCTCAATAAAACTGCTTTTACATTCTGCTGCAGTCCTTTGGGTAAGCTCCAAATAATCCCGATTGAATTGCTCCAAATCATCGGAAAACGGAATGTCGCAAGAGTTAATCCCGCCCTGTTTGTTGGCCACAATGACATTTACAGCCATCTTGTCATAACGAAATAGCTTTCCAGCTTCCGGCAGCAAGTAAAACTCTTCTATCCTGCTGGCGGCCCTGCCGATGCACCAGCACATCAGTGCCGTGAATTTCATGCCGCTCTTTTTTCTCATTTTCAGCAAAGGGCTGACGTTCAGCGTCTTTACCAAGGTCACCATCGGCATGGGTGATGACATCCATAGGGAAAAAGCCTCTGCACGACTGCTTTCCTGGGGTAAGATCTCAGTTTTCATCCTTCCTCCTGCCTTTCAGCCACCAGACCGTTTCTTGGGCTGGGACAATTCGAAGCTCTCATCGATTCTTCGCTGAAGCTCCAGCATCGGTATGCTGCCATCAAGGCAGACTGTATACCAATATTTCCGATTCATGTGCCAGCCTGGAAAATACCGCTCCCCATCAACCAAGGCGGTCACTTGCTCTGCCGTCCCATGCAGATTCATAATATGGATGGGCTGACTGCCCCCAAGACCAATCTTGCTTGGATGTACTTTCATAAAGACTGCATACCACTTTTTCGACAAGTGTGAGCGGATAACCGCAGCATCCATATCCTTCCAGGGGTATTCTATTTCATCGCCGTAGGTATTCTGCACATAACGCAGGAGTTCCTCTACATAAGCCCCATGAAAGCTGCCATGCTCACCGCAAGCCTCGCCAATGCGGTCAAGCACCGCCTGATAGGCAGCCCGCACCTCCCCTACAAAAGCTCCTTGGGCATTCTTCACCAGATGAAGCACATAGGGCTCCTCTGATTCCATGTCCAGCAGCATGGTTGACACCACACCGTTATTCCCAACCCTCACATAAAGCTTAAAGCTGCCTGCCAGCAAATCCTCTGCGTAGAAATATGCATCACCCTCAAGGGCAAAACCAAAGGGTTCCAGCTTACCAGCCAGCAGCTTTGGCAATTCTCCCGCAGCCAATTCATGCCATTCTTCTATACGTATCATTGATAATGCTTCCTCACAAAGCGAGGCCCTTCCTCGCCAATGATTCCATTGGGGACAAAGCCGCATTTTGCCAATACCCGCTGCGAAGCCGTATTATCCGGCTCTGTTTCGGCCTCTACACGCAACACTCCAGCCTGCTTCAAAGCCCAATCAACAGCAGCCGTGACTGCTTCTGCAGCATATCCCCTGCCCTGGAATTCAGCTTTTATACCATACCCTATTTCCACTGAGCCATCTTCATTGAGCCCCTTGAAAGACAGATCTCCGACCTGCACTCCATCATGGCGTGTCACCATCCAGATTGCATACCACTCTCCCTGCCCAGGATGGGCAAGATAGCCATCCAGCATTTCCTGATAGGCTTTTATAAGTTCCCTATCGGTCTGTCCTTCGATAAATTGCTCCATTTCCGCTTGTGATGCTAAATATAGCCGTAAACGCTCTGTTTCTAAAGATATACGCTTCATGTATCCCCCTACCCTAATAATTTCATGAGAAGTCTCTCCAACCTATCCTTGAATTGCAGATCATCTTCCTCCGAACGTTTTCGCGGCCCTTTCAGGTGGTGCTTTCCATAGGCCCGGCGAGCCTTCTTGGCCAGATGCCGTTCCATCAGCAGCCGCTCAATGTTTTCATTGGTATATTGCCAGCCGTTCTGGTGCATGGCATAGGCCCGCTTGCCCAAAGCCATAGCTGCGACCCCATAATCCTGGGTAATCACCACATCCCCGGCCTGGCAGAGATTGACCAAGGCAAAGTCCACTGCATCCGCTCCGGCCCCGATGACCCTGACCTCACTATAATCAGACTGCAATATATGGTTGGTATCGCAAAGCAGCGTGACCGGCACGCTGTATTTCTTTGCCACTTCCTCCGTCTGCCGTACTACGGGGCAGGCGTCCGCATCAACAAATATTATCATAAAATGTACATTGCTCCCTCGATGTATTTACCATACATCAATTTTTGTCACCAAATCCTATCCCCGCCCTATGGCAAACCATAGACTATTTCTTCGTCAACAGCGAAGCATCCCCTTTTTTTGCAAACCACTCAGCAAAAGTCTGGTATACCTCCCTGGCCCATTCTGCCTCAGGATCATTGTCCATGGTGAAATGCAGCACTTCTCCCGAGGCATAGCCTGCTGTGAAATCGCAGGGCTGGAACTCCACGGGCAACCCGGCAGTTATCTCGTAAACACCATTATATGCTACCAGGCTATGCTTATCGATGATGTCTTGCAGCTTTCGGAGCAGCTTCTTATCTGCTGGAAAACTGAGGCCAGATCTAGACTCGGAGGCCATCAGGACAGTGCCAGTTTCTTTTATCTCAAAGGTATAAACATCCCCCCCGCCATTGTCACTCCCCTCATCAAAAAGAAAGAACCTGGCATAGAAATCCGTTATGTCCTTGGACACGATTGCCTTAGATGCCTTGTGGTCTGTCCTATCCGTCACGCCACCATCAATAGGAACCGCATCTACACCTTCACCAAGACCAATCAAAGTCAACGTACAAAGAACAGCCGACAGGAACACTCTCTTGACCATTTTCTTGTTCATCATATTGGTTCTCCTAACTAGCATGCAGCCTGTTCCAATAAACTCGTAAGCAATCTCCCCCACTTATCCTTGAAATGCAGATTATCTTCATTATACAAGAAAATTATGATATTTCCAACCAAGGCAAACTGTACAAACATGACACAACAATACTATCAGGTTATTTATGATCCGATTATGTTTTCTAGTGGCCCACTCTCACAAAATCCTGTACAATAAATCTGACAACATATAGAAATGGAGGACTTCACCATGAAAGCTGATTGTGCCAACTGCAAAACACACGCCTGCTATACCAAGGGAGTCAACTGCACCGGCATCGACCGGGAAACTATTCTGGGGGCCTATGATGAGGAAGAACGCCTCATCATGAAGGCAGCTGCCTACGTGGAAGGTACTTTTTACAGTAATATCACCCGCCTGCAGGAAACAGCGGAATTTGCCAAGGCCATGGGTTACAAGAAGCTAGGCATGGCCTTCTGCATCGGACTCAACGCCGAAGCCCGCTACATTGCCCGCTATTATGAGCAACAGGGCTTCGAATTTTACAGCGTCTGCTGCAAGAATTGCAGCTTCAACAAAAAAGAGCTCGACCTGAAACAGGTCAAGCCCGAGCTGGAGCACGAAGCCATGTGCAATCCCAAATTCCAGGCCAGCATCCTGGCAGAAAAGGGCACAGAGCTCTTCATCTCCTGCGGCCTTTGCGTAGGCCACGATACCATCTTCAACGCCAGCTGCCCCGGCCCCGTCACCACCCTGGTGGTAAAGGACAGGCTGCTGTCACATAATCCCCTGGGAGCCATCTATTCCCGCTACTGGAAAAGGAAGCTTGGGATCATGGATGAAGGGGAAGTGTGACTATTCGTCTGTCAAAACCGATACTGAAGGCGGTAAATCCTTTCTGATGGAAAAGCAGGCTGTTGCACAATCCTCAAAGTACAACAGCCCCTTAACTACCTCCCTCTCATTCCTTAACCTTAATCACATTTTCCCCATAGATGGTCTTGAAATCATCCCGCATAGAAACGGGAATCCAGCCATTTTCCTGGGCGGCGGCTTTCGTAGCTGCCGCCTTTTTGCTGTTGCCAAAGTCCCGCTCCAGGTCGTCACAAAGGAGCACGAAAGCGGCACTTCTATAGGGATTGTCATGAATCGTGTACTGAAACATACTATAATCCCCGTCACTATTACCGAAGGCCAGGACGGGCTGACGGCCAATTTCACGCTGGATAGCTGCTATTTTATTGGCTTCAGTATTTTTGAAAACACGCTCATTTCCTCGCAAAAGCTTTTCCCCCGGCAGCACATTATAGCCATCCAGCTTGCTGCTGGGATGATTTTCTGTCACATAGGAATAATTGGTACCGATGATGCGTTCCGGTGGAATATTCATAACGCCATCAGCCAGCACCCGCAACATTTCTCTGTCACAGCCTGAGACGATATAAACGCTAAAGTCATTGGCCTGCAGGTAAGACACCACTTCTATCATGGGCAGGTAGAAAGCTTCGCCAACCTTTAGATTGGTCAGCCCTGCTTCATAATTTGTGTTTATATAGTTTTTTACATAAGCAGAAAATTCTCTGGGAGTCATCCCTGCAAAAGCGTTGCTCTTTACATCCTTGGTAAGACTTTTCTTCAGATCTGCAGGCAGCTTTTCATGCTTCAAAAGCAATGACCTGACCTCCCGAGCTGTAGCACGTGCCTGAGGACTGGCCGAAAAACTCCTGTCATCCAATACCCGGTAAAGGGATAACATGGCATCGAAATAGTAGGGAGCAGTTTCACACATCAGCGTACCGTCACAGTCAAAGACTGCCACCCGATCCTTTACGGGGATAAAGTTAGGGCTTTTTTTATTGGTCACATCCTTCACATAGGATACCAAAGCCTGATAAGCTGCCGAATCCTTTTGCCAATATCTGAACTGGCTGCTCCTGTTTACCTGAATCGCAGCTATTTCCTGCCGGCTTATGGCATCAGCCATATTTACTGGAGCCATAACCCCTGCCATCAGAGCCAGGGCACAAGCTAAAAGTTTTTTCTTCATGAAGTCAATCCTCCATTCCCTACTACAGCAGAAACTATTCGCTGTCTTCTTCGCTGTATCCAGATAAAATCCTGCTGCTTAAGCATTGTATCTATCGACGAGACATAGTCAGAGTAAATTATGGGGTAAGCCCCCTGTAAAAAACCGCCGCAGCAAAATGCGGGAAAAATCCCTTGGAAGAATATACCGCTGATGATGAGGGAGCAGAACAGCAACTCTCAATTGACATTATAAGGCCATTGTTCCAGTTTTGCCGTAGGCAAAACTTCCTCTTGGCCTTTCAACGATGCGGGAGATATTAACTCGCCGCCTGTTAGTAATTTGCCGCCCCCACTTATGGAAGTGGGGTACATCTTGTACTCGTTATAGGCTCATTGTCATACGATGTATTACAATGAGCGCCTATTTTGATTAAGATAACTCTGGCTAAACTGCTGGAAGACATACATTCTACTGAACAGGAGCGAATCTAAATGATAACCATATCTGAACTGAAGTCTGGCCTTATCTTCGGAGATAACGAATCTGGAGAATACGTCTATATGCCTGCCAGCGAAATCGGCATAGACGATCCCATGTGCGTCTACGAAACAACGGGGCAGCGTTCAGACGTAGATCTGCAGGAAGCCCTGCGCCTGATAAGAGTGCGGGCCTTGCGACAGACCAAGCATCCTGTGCTGGGAAACAGTTCCTGCTGAAAATGCGGTGAGTATCATTCATACGTCCCGATGATTTTCTCCATCCATATCATGTTGTACCAACGGCCAAACTTATGACCGCACTTGTGGAACGTACCTACTTTGACAAAGCCCATGTGAGCATGGAAGTTCTCGCTGTTTCTGGTAAGGTATTCGTCCTCCACCAGGGGGTCGCCTATACAGGCGTACAGGTTCTTTATTCCCATAGCAGCCAGCTCTTTTTCCATGGTTTCATAAAGCTTTCTGCCCGTGCCATGACCCTTTTCTTCCGGCTTGAGGTAAATTGTCAATTCTGCCGACCAATCGTAGGCAGCCCTCCCTACAAAGGGGCCTGCATACGAATAGCCAACGATTTTCCCGTCACGCACTGCCACCAGATAGGGATATTTTGCCAGTGTTTTCTCTATACGCTTCTGAAACTCTTCCACCGTAGGCACATCATATTCAAAGCTGATTGCCGTATGCTCTACGTAATAGCTGTAAACAGCCAGAATATCTTTTGCGTCCCCTACTTCGGCTTTTCTTATCTGTACCTTATCCATGCTTAGGTTCCTCCATCTTCGCCAATGTCTCTTCACGCACAGCCTCCCTGAAACTCTTCAGATAGGGAGAGAATGCGGCCTGCTCAACACCGTAGGTCAGGTTCAGGTCGTACTCATTCTCTGCCCAAGTGCTTATGTCAGACTCGTTGTGCTGGATGATAGCCTCTACTTTGTCCAGGGCCTTATATATCTTTGCCTCCTCTGTTTCCATAGCCTCCATCTCAGTATAGAGCTCCCGCATCTCCTGTGCGAAAGGCTGCGGCAGGCTATCCACCCAGGCAAACAGCAGCTGCTTTTCCCGCTGGGAATCGGCCTCGGTTTTCTTGAAGGCGGGAATATCCCCGGTGAAGGCTTCCCCCAGGTCGTGAATCAGGCACATCCTGATGACCTTGTCCATGTCAACCTCTGGATATTCATCCCTGATGAAATAGGCCAGCAGGGAAATTCTCCAGCTGTGCTCTGCCACGCTTTCCCGTCTGCCGCCGGAGGTATAGCAATGTCTGGTGGCATCCTTGAGTTTCTCTGCCGTATGCATTATCTTCAGCAGTTCCTTTGTATCCATGACTCCTCCTACTGAAAGTTGAAATTACAATGTCCTAGCCTTATAAGGCCATTGTTCCAGTTTTGCCTATGGCAAAACTGGAACAGTGGCCTTATAATATCATTGATACCGAAAACTATCAAGGAGGCATGATCATGAAAAAAAGAACTCTGGCCCTCACCATCGCCCTCTGCGCTTCCGCCTTCAGCTTCCCTGCTGCCCAAGCTGCAACGCCAGCTGTAGGCATGCCTAACCCAATGGTTGCATACGCTGATGTAGGATCTGCCAAGGAAGCCGCAGGTTTCACCCCCTTGTACCTTCCCTCCCTCAGCGGCTATCATGTGAGCCAGGTGTGGGTTATCGCTGGAGATGTCATAGACATCGAATACACTGCTGACGGCCAGATTGCCACCAAATTCCGCCTGCGCACTGCCCGCTGCACGGAGCTGATGAACGATGATATCAGCGGCATCTACGGGGTAAAATGGGAAAAGGAAAACCTCGACGGCCTCGATGTCTCCATAGCCCAGGTTCCTGCCGAAAGCAAGGTCTACCCGGATGGCTATGCCGCCCATTGGCGCCACGGCAATATGCTCTTTTCCGTCAGCGCCGACTATATCGGCCAACCGGAGTTCATGCACCTGCTGAAAAACGGTCTGGTGGAGATGAGCAAGATTTACTTCTGATAGTCAAATCCCCGCACAAATAGAGCGGCTGACAGTCCATTTCCGACTGCAGCCGCCCTTTTCATTATCCAGCTTTATTTTTTACTGAGCCATTCAGCAATAGATTTATAGTTGAAATACAACTTGTCAGCCTGATCCCCGAAAGGATAGTCTACCTTTACCGCGTGTTCATCGCTGACAAACTTGCCATCTTCCATCCTGCCTAATTTGCTCCAGCCTGACATATTAGCTACATGGCCGTAGGCATCCAGGAAGGGAGCCACTGCACAGTCGCCGCCGCCCGGCTGCTCACCGATGATTTTCGCCAGGCCGTTCGTCTGGGCGAAGAAGGGCAGAGCATTGCCGCAGGAATATGAGAAGCCGCTGGTCAGGATGTAGAAATCATACTGGCCGCCAAAGCCGTCCCGGGCATCAAATTTGCCATCCAGGTTCGTGTCCACATGGTACCACTCGGAACAGTAATTCTGGTTCAGGGTATGGAAATAGGTGAGGTTCACTTCCCCATCAGGAGCCAGGAACCCAAGCACAGCAGTCAAAGCTCCCACTGCGCCGCCACCGTTGTTGGACAGGTCAATGACCACTTTTTTCACCTTCGGGTCCTGCTGGATTTTGGCAAAAGCATCATAGAAAAGCCCGAAGGTGCTGGTATCATATACACTCTCGTCTGGCATGCGATAGTAGAAAGAAGCCTCCTGAAGGTTCTCCTCAAAGCCCTCAAAGTAAATGAAGGCCGTATCGTCGATGATATCCACCCTTGAGTTGCCAAAGTCCGCCGGTTTGAGGGATTCTATGTGTTCCTTGATCTCGAACAGGCGGTTTGTATCCGCGCTCTGCTTCCTCTCTTCTCCAGGCTTGAATTGGAAATTCTCATCTTTGGTGCCCCTGATCTTCACATATTCCTGAGCCTGCTCCAGCCAGTACTTGAAAGGCTGGCCGCTGTCATCACGGAAAATGTAGGTCAGCAGGACGGGATCAAGCTGCAGTTCCTTGCAGGCAGTCTCATACTGCCCATAAGTGCCTGTTTCCCCAGCCAGGAAGTCTACTCCTTTGTCCGCCACTTTGTAAGTGAGCTTCTGCAAAGCCTTCATAGTTGGCTCCATGCCGCCGTAGGCCGTGATGACCTTGGCAGTATTGATATAGGAACCTGTGTCAAATACGCTATGGCTAAGCTGCACACTATCATGGCCGCTGTCAAAGAGCTTGTAGACCACCTCCAGGAACGCCTCTGAATTGCGCCGGGCATCCGTAGAAAGCAGTCCCTCCTTCAGCCCGTTCTGCTCAAAGTATTTGTCGAAGCTCTCGATGCCCTTTTCCTTCTTATGACCATAATAGAGGTCAAATAGCAGGCAGGTGGTACCATAAGCATAGTGCGCATAGGCGGAAGGAATCTCCTTCATCTTGGAAAACTTGCCGGAATAATAGGCAGTGGCATAGGGATTCAGACGGATGCCAGGATTCAGATCATGTCCGTAAATATAACCGATGGGCTGGGCTATATCGTAGAAATGGTCCCCATTGAAGGAAAGGTCACTGGCCCCACTGGGCATGGCAAAGACATTCTGCAATACGGCAAAGGGCAGCAGCATCTGCCCCTCATAGGCTGTCATGGCAAGGCCATAGGAGGAAAGATTGATATCAAAGCCAGTTGCTTTGGTTTCACTGGAGGGATGCTTCTTGGAAACAGCCTGGGCGTTGAATTCACCCGGCAGCAGGATACCGTTGGGCAAAGCCCGCTCCCCATAGGAACCAAAGAAAGCATCCCAGTCCTCACAGCGAATGATGCCCTGCTCCCCATCAAACTCCGCCCTGATACCATTGCGGACAGCCGTAAGGACGCTGCTGCCCTCCTCCATCTGGAAGGCCACATTGCCATCATACAACAGGCGCAAATACTCCTGCGCAGAGACATAGGGAACAGTCTCTTCTCCTGCCACATTGTAGACCCGCAAAGTATCATATCTATCCAGTCTGCTGGCATAAATACGGGAATCAAAGGACCCCGTCACCTCAGCGGCCTCCCCCAGGGCTGGTGCCCCTGACAGCAGCAGCCAGCCTGTCAGCAGGCCGCATAGCAGTTTTTTAGGCAGTTTTCTCCTGTGCATCTTTCATTCCTCCTGCAAAATAGGGGCAGATTTGCCACCCCAACATTTCAGATAGAAACCTATAATGCCATTTCTCCCTGATCTTGGCTTTTCCTGCCTGACCAGCAAAATATACATAAACACACCTATCCAAACTCCCCAAGACAAAGAGGGGCTGTTGCACGTAATCCAAACGTGCAGCAGCCTCATTTTTATGCAAAAAGATAATCCCAGGACATTCAAGCCCCGGGATTAGGTGTAGAATTTAGGTATGCAAAAACCAAATTCACAGAAAGAGTATACGTCTTTAGGAGAGAATTATCAACTGTTTCTTCCCTTAAATCTTGAATTTCAGGTTAGCAAAGATGACCCCGTCCGCCTGCTTCGCCACTGCATTGGAGGTATGGATATAAAGTCACTGGAGGAGACCTATCAAAGGATAGATCGAAAT
>NZ_FNWN01000007.1:0-132509 GCF_900108415.1 Selenomonas sp. KH1T6 | reverse complement strand
GTCGGCTCTGGCGTCGGCGTCGGCTCTGGGGTTGGAGTCGGCTCTGGCGTCGGCGTCGGCTCTGGGGTTGGAGTCGGCTCTGGAGTTGGAGTCGGCTCTGGGGTTGGCGTCGGCTCTGGCGTCGGCGTCGGCTCTGGTGCCGGGGTCGGCTCCGGCGTTACAGAAGTTATTTTGCTATTTTTGCTGGGCTGATAGGTAACGGCATAGTTTTTGCCGCTGTTGCCATCGCTGATAGTGACATTACTCAGATTCAGGGTTTTCCCTTCGCCAGGGTCAGGAGTATCGAATGTTAAGGTGCCACCACTGTAAGAATCCGTGCCGTAGATTTCCCCGGCGGTTTTCTGATAGGTGGCCCCCGGTGCAGCGGTAGTCCCATCATATTCCTTGGAGTAATCATCGGCCTTAAAAGTGACCGGGGCAGCATTGATAGTGCCCTTGCCCGTGTAGCTGGTGGTGGTCAGGTTATAGTTGTCCTTGTCCTCTCCGCTCAGAGTGAAGCTATTGTAGGTCACGGCCTTGTCCGTGCCCACATTCTTGTCTGCATAGCTGCCGCTGGCGGTGGCACTGACAGCGTCACCTTCTATGGTGTTGGCCAGAGTGGCAGTGACATTGGCTACTTCCGTCTTGCCATCGTAGGTCTTAGCGTCAAGGTCAGCCACGGTAGCGGTGATATCGCGGGCGGTGATACTTCCCTTGCCCGTGTAGCTGGCAGTGGTCAAGTTATAGTTGCCCTTATCTTCTCCGCTCAGGGTGAAGCTATTGTAGTTCACGGCCTTATCCGTGCCCACATTCTTGTCTGCATAGCTGCCGCTGGCGGTGGCACTGATAGCGTCACCTTCTATGGTGTTGGTCAGGGTAGCAGTTACGTTGGTTACGTCCGTTTCGCCATCGTAGGTCTTGGCGTCAAGGTCAGCCACGGTGGCGGTGATATCGCGGGCAGTGATACTGCCTTTGCCCGTGTAGCTGGCAGTGGTCAGGTTATAGTTGTCCTTGTCCTCTCCGCTCAGGGTGAAGCTATTGTAGGTCACGGCCTTGTCCGTGCCAACATTCTTGTCTGCATAGCTGCCGCTGGCGGTGGCGGTGATGTTGTCCCCCTCTACCGTATTGGCAAGAGTGACAGCGATATTGGCTGCACCTGCTTTGCCGTCATAGGTCTTGTTGGCAAGTTCAACTGCGCTGGCGGTGATTTCTCGGGCTGTAATGCTGGCGTTATTTATGCTCCCTGTCTGAGTCAGAGAATAGTTCCCAGCCTTCTCCCCGCTAAGGGTCAAACCACTATAATTAACCGCTTTGCCCGTTCCCACGTTCTTGTTATTATAGGCAGCCGTGGCGGCAGAACTTAGACTCAGGGCGGCTTTATCCTGATCAAGGATGCCGACCAGATTGTCCATGGTTATGAACGCATTGGCATTACCATCATAAACTTTGGTGACATTGTCGAGGGTAAGAGCCTTGGCGTAGATTTCACCTGCGCCCGTGAGGGTATTCTTCAGCTGATAGTTGCCCGCCAAGTCTCCAGCAAGGCCAAAGCCAGTATAAGTAACCACATGGTCTGCGCCCACATTGGGATTGTCAAAAACTGCCGCCGGATTGTCCGTGGTGACGGCTACCTTGTCCTTATCCGCATCGTTAACGCCCGTCAGGTTGAACACCGTCTGGGTAATCGTGGCATCGGTTGTGCCATCGTACTCTTTTTTGATGGTATCAAAGTCTATATCCAGTGTCACAAGTTTCGATAAAATTTCCACATAGGCCTTGTTATCCGTTGTCGTTATGATATTGTAACCCTGCTGGGTAGAGTAAAGGCGGGAGGTGTCATATTCGTATTTCCCGGCATCGGTATATTTAACCGCCAGAGCATCGGTATAGCCCACAAGCAGGCTCGTATCTGCATGGCTGGGCACCAGACCATGCTCATTGCCGTCATAGGTCACGCTATAGCCGGATAAATCAAGGGGCGTCATAAAAGCGGTAAGCAGGGGCGTGGTCGTTCCTTCGTAAATGCGCCAAGTGGCAGTTTTGCTTCTGCCATCGGATGTAATGTCATTCCCCCAATCCGCAAATGTCGCTAGAGACTTCATCTCGGCCAGAGTTTTGCCAACCCCCTCTTTATTTTCTAAGAGTCCATTGATAGTCCCACCACTTTCATCAGTAGTAGCATAAAAGGAATGTGTTACCTCGCCACTGTTCTCTCCCACAATGTCGCCACTATTTGCATATGCGGCTTGCTGCGACGGAGCTATCCTACCCAAGTTGTAAGTATTTATTACCTTACCAGTATCAGTATTTATCCCCACGATACCGGCAGTTCTAGCATTTGGATCTCCTAGACGTACCATAGCTGTATTGTAAGTATTTTTCACCGTACCACTGTTTTCGCCCACGATGCCGCCAGCACTACCAGACCCGCTAATAAAGCCCGTGTTGTAGGCGTTTTCCACCGTACCACTGTTCTTTCCTGCGATGCCGCCAGTCCTACTTCCTGAGCCCATATCGGCCGATACCTGGCTCGTGTTGTAAACGTTTCGTACCGTACCGCCTGCATTATAGCCAACAATACCACCAATTATACAGGGATCCCAGATGGTATTATAGCCATCTTCTTTTTTGTTCGCACAAGATGTATAACCTCCAGCCCTGCCTACATTTTCAATCACACCGGTATTCTTGCCAAAAATTCCAGCATAATCTACGGAAGCGTTGTAAATCACAAGATTTTTTATCTCATAGCCCAGTCCATCAAAATGGCCAGAAAAAGGCGTGGTCTCATCGCCGATAGGGGTAAAGCCTTCTACAGCATCCATCGAAATGTCGTTGTTCAGCATATAATTGCCAGCAAGGCCATCTTTCATAGCCTGCAGTTCATCAGCATTTTTGACCAGCCTATAATCCACTTCCTCTGCCCCTGAGACTTTATAGCCGGAAGATGAGCCATCAACAGAGCCAAGATGAATTTCCCCGCCCTTTGCCTTCAAGATAACGTCGGTATTTCTCTCGCCTCCAGTCAGCTTCCCATCACTAAATTCAGCGCCCTTAGTAACATCTGCCACATTCTTGAAGGTAATATTCTTCCCTTCCACGGTGATGGTCTGGGCAGCGTTCAGATTGCCTTTATTCACGATGTCTCCAGAAAAAGTGACAGCATTATTCAATGCTCCCAATGCGGTATTATAATCCTGCAGGCTGCCGCTCAGGTCGGCAGTGGAAAGATGCAGGGTGCCCACATCAATAACTGCCCCAACCCCGATATGGATGCCGTTGGGATTGACAAGATAGATTGTGCCGCCTCCTGTCATGGTGCCCAGAATATCGGAAATGCCACTGCCTGTTACATAATTCAGGTAATTATTGGCATCAAATGCCACTCGTTCACCCTGACCAATTGAAAAATCCCCCCAGGTAATCAGATTGTTTTCTGCCCCGGTGATATTCATTACCTTGTCATTGACCGCGATGACAGCGGTGTCGCTGATGCCGCCCACAGGCAATGCCTGGGCCGCCGGGGCAATGCTGAAGCACCCTGCCATGAGGGCTGCCATGACCGCAGCCCGGAGACGCCGTGTGATGGATGACTTCCTTTTCATATTGCTCGTCCTTTCTTTGCATCACGCCACAGGCATGACAAATAGCCCTCCCGGCCTAGCCGAGGGGGCTGATCTTACACTTATGGACTTTTGCCAAAGGGCGGACTTCTATTATGTATCTTGACGCGAAGCGTCTGCCCCCCCCGAATGGACAAAGGAAGGCCCAATCATACCAGAGCGGCTAGATGCTGTCATGGAAATCGGCCTCCTTTCTGCGAATCGTACTGTCTACAATTCGCCGGGCAACGGGAAAAGTCCTTTAAATTTATATCGAATTTTTTCCCGTGGAGGTTAAGCAGATTTTACACCCGGGAACAAAAAAGAGCCGCCCCCGTAAGGAACGACTCTTTCTCTGTCCGTTTTGCGGACGCCCCTGTGCCATGAGCCTGCACATGAATCAACATTGATGTTCCTGCTTATACTCCTCAGCGGTGAAGGGAAGGCCCAACTCTGTGCTGAAGGCTGCCAACTTTTCGGCAATCTCGTCCTCACTTCCTGCATCTGCCAACAATTCATTGACCTTCTTGACCAGCGCCTCATCAGCGTCTATCTTCTCAATGAAATTCGTTACATTTTCCTTTGCCATGATCTCATCCTCCCCGAAATCATAAAGGCACATTTTTCCAAAAATTCTCGTTATTCATTTCGTTACCCGCCCCCTCTTTCCCTGCCTGGCTGAAATATTTTCAAATGACATTTGATAACGTCATTATTCAAGTTTTGTCGACTGGCACAAAAAAGCCTTCCCCTTTGAGGGGAAGGCTATAATACTTTTTCTATACTTACTGAGCCATCAGCTTGGCCAGCTTGCCAGCGAACTCCACGGGGTTCTCGGGCAGGATGCCTTCGATGAGCAGAGCCTGGGTGTAGAGCAGGTCGCAGTAGTCCTTGAAGTCCTCCGTATCCTTGCCTGCGGCATGGAGGCTCTGGAGACGGGTGAAGAGCTCATGTTTCGGGTTGATCTCCAGGATGCGGCGGGCCTTGAACATGGGGTTGTTCATGTCCGCAAAGGTCTGCTCCATGGAGAGAGACGGGCCGGCTTCATCTGCCACCAGGCACACGGCGCTGGACTTCAGGCGGCTGGAAACCTTCACATCAGCTACCTTGTCACCCAGGGTTTCCTTGATATCCTTCATCAGGTCATCATTGGACTTGGCGATTTCCTCAGTCTCCTTCTTGACCTCCTGGGACTCGGCATCATCCAGGTCAAGATCACCCTTGCTGATGGAGTGGAAGTCCTTGCTGTCATACTGATGGATGGACTCGATGGCGAACTCATCCACGGGGTCCAGGAGGTAGAGCACCTCAATGCCCTTGTCACGCAAGAGCTCCATCTGCGGCAGATGCTCGATGGTCTCCTTATCGCGGGCAGTAGCATAGTAAATCTTCTTCTGGCTCTCAGGCATGCGCTCAACATACTCCTTGAGAGTCACCAGCTTGCCCTCCTTGGAGCTCATGAAGAGCAGCAGGTCCTTCAGCTTGTCGATGGTGTCGCTGCCGCCGTACATGCTGTTGTAGACGCCAATCTTCAGGGACTTGCCGTACTCGTTCCAGAACTTCTCATAGTCCTCGCGATGCTTCTCCAGCTTCTTGCTGAGGGACTTGAGGATATTCTTCTCCAGAGCCTTGCCGATGGTCTTGAGCTCACGGCTCTGCTGCAAGAGCTCGCGGGAGATGTTCAGGGAAAGGTCGGGAGAATCCACCAGGCCCTTCATAAAGCGCAGGTAGTCAGGCAGCAGGTCCTTGCACTTGTCCATGATGAACACGTGGCGGGAGTAGAGCTGCAGGCCCGGCTCATAGTCCGTGTGATAGAGGTTGAAGGGAGCCTTGGCGGGAATGCAGAGAAGGGCCGTGTATTCCACAGTACCCTCAGCCTTGGTGTGGAACACCTCCATGGGGTTCTCCCACTCATGGAACTGATTCTTGAAGAACTCATTGTAGTCCTCGTCCTTAAGCTCGCTCTTGCTCTTGGTCCAGAGGGGCTTCATGGAGTTCAGGGTGCGAATTTCCGTCTTTTTGATGGGCTCTGCATCCTTGATGGGCTCGCCCTTGTCGTCCTTGGGCTGCTCAGTCACCTCGAAGCTCATCTTGATGGGGTAGCGCACATAGTCGGAATACTTCTTCACCAGGTTCTGGAGCTTGTAGTTCTCAGTGAAGTTCTCCTCGGCCTCATCACCGTAGAACTCCTTCTTCAGGGTGATGGTGATGGTGGTGCCGCGCTTCTCCTTGTCGCACTCCTCGATGGTGTAATTGCCATCAGCAGTGGACTCCCAGCGCCAGCCCTGAGTCTCGCCAGCCTTGCGGGTGATGATGGTGACCTTCTCTGCCACCATGAAAGCAGAGTAGAAGCCCACGCCGAACTGGCCAATAAGCTCCTTGTCGGACAGTTCGGAGCCCTCTCCCTGGGCTTCCTTGGCCTTCTGGATCTGCTCCAGGAAAGCCTTGGTGCCGGACTGGGCAATGGTGCCGATATTGGTGATGACCTCTTCCTTGTTCATGCCCAGACCGTTGTCGGCAATGGTCAGGGTGTGGCTGTCTTTATCAGGAATGAGGAAAATCTCGTAATCCTCATCCCCTTCCAGCAGGTCGCGGTTGGTGAGGCTCTCGAAATGGAGCTTGTCAATGGCATCGGAAGCATTGGAAATCAGCTCCCGCAGGAAAATCTCATGGTTGGTATAGATGGAGTTGATCATCAAATCCAGGAGTTTCTTGGTTTCCGCTTGGAATTCATGGGTTTCTTTAGCCATGTTGCAATTACCTTCCTTTATTTTGAAATATCATTAACTAGTTTGTTAGCACTCTCATACCATGAGTGCCAGCGTACAGATAATAATATACTACGATGGCGGCTAAAAGTCAATAAGTCAAAAAATCTCCCTGGCAAGGCAGTCATGCCTGTCCAGGGAGATTTTCCTGTTGCTGAATAATTGAGCCTGCTTACTTCTGCCACCTGCAGGCTCTGGCCTCTACCATGTCAATGATGCCGAACAGGCACAGCCCTATGAGGCTCAGCACCACGATGCCTGCGTACATATCAAGGTAATTCACCCGCAGCCAGGCATCCATGATGTAGTAGCCCATGCCATACTGGGTGCCGAAGGTTTCCGTGAAGAAAAGCACGGAAATGGCGGTGGCCATGGCCACGCGGACAGCAGTGATGAACTTCGGCAGGGAAGCAGGGAAAATGACTTCTCTGAGAATCTGCCGGAACCTGGCTCCCAGGGAGTACAGGGGATAGTAAGTCTCCTCCGGGATGGCCTTGATGGCATCACGCACCGCCACGATGACCTGAAAAACAATGATGAGGAAGATCATGATGATCTTTGACATCTCCCCCACTCCTGCCAACAGCATCAGGATGGGCAACAGGGCAATCTTGGGAATCGGATAAGTGAGGTACACCAGCGGAGCCAGGTACTTATCCGCCTTGTGGAAATACCCCATGAGGCAGCCCAAAGGATAGCCGATGAGCACCGCTATGAAAAGCCCTGCTGCAATGCGCCAAAGGCTGTAGAGAGCATGGATGGCAATATCGCCGGCGAAAACACTTACCAGCCGCACAAAGACCTTTTCCGGCAGGGGCACAATGGGCTTGTGCATGAGCAGGGCAAGCACCTGCCAGAGGATAATCAGGAAGACAGCCCCCAGGAAATAGGCCAGCAGCACTCCCCGGGTTCTTCTGAAGTTCATGCGCCCTCACCTCCCCTGCCAGGAAGCTTGGACTTCAGCTTTTGCCTGAGCTGCCGCCCCAACTGGAAGAAGCGCTCATCGCTGCGGCGCAGGGGAGTCTCCCCGGTGGGATTGTCCAAAAGCTCGGCAATCTGCCCATCCTCTCCCATGACTGCAATCTGCCCCCCCAGATAGAGGGCTTCCTCCACATAGTGAGTCACCAGGATGGTAGTAATGGATTCCTGCTGCCACAGCTCCCGGAACACATCCTGCATTTCCTCCCGGGTGATGGCATCAAGGGCAGAGAAAGGCTCATCCATCAGCAGAATGTCCGGCTGCAGGAGGAACACACGGGCCAGACTCACCCTCTGCTGCTGTCCCCCGGAAAGCTCCCGGGGATAGCGGTCAAGCAAACCAGAAATTCCCAGTCTGGAAGCAAGCTCCTCAAGCTTCTTCTCGTCCTCCTGCTGCCAGAGCCCCTTGACCTTCCGCCCCAGACGGATATTCTCCGCCACCGTACGCCAGGGCAGAAGGCCGTAGCTCTGGGGCATGAAGCCGATGGTCATCTTCCGGGTGTCCAGTGGCCTGCCCCCCACGGTCACCTGGCCTTCATAATTCTTGATAAGCCCTGCCGCCACCTTCAGCAAGGTGGACTTGCCGCAGCCGGAGGGCCCTATAACAGCACAAACCGTCCCAGTTGGGACGGTAAGGCTGACATCTGACAGAACCGGCAGGTTCTCCCTATTCTTTTTATATCTGACTGTCAAATGGTCAATATTTATAGCTGACATAATTTCACATCAGTTCTTGAAAAAATCCACCACAATATCGCTATAAGTGTAGGTGTCCTTCACCAGATTCTTGGCGTTGAGCCACTTGATGCAATCCACCACATCGCTCTCCTTGGGCAGGGATGCTTCGTGATACTTGGGCAGCTTGAGAGCTTCCTTGGCCACCGGCGGGAAACCGCCCTTTTCAATCACCAGGTCCATGTACTCCTCGCGGGGAGTGTTGTTGAGATAAGCCACAGCCTTGTTGTAGGCGCGATACAGAGCCTTGATTTCGTCGCTCTTGTCCTTCACAGCCTCGCCGGTGAACATGATGACACCGGGGTTGATGCCCAGATCATCAGAGCCGGTGATCAGGCGGCAGCCGTTGTGCACGGCAATGCTGGCCATGGGCTCAGGCAGGGTAGCTGCAGAGAGCTTGCCGTTCTGGAGCATTTCCAGACGGGTGGGAATCTGGGGAATGATGACCTTGTTGATGCTTTCCCCGTCCATGCCCTCTTTGGCCAGGATCTGGTCAGTGACATATTCGATGATGGTATTGCGGGAAACAGACACATCCTTGCCAGCCAGTTCCTTCACGCTCTGGGCAGGCTCGCTGGAGCTTGCAATGAGCTTGTAGCTGCCATCGGTGAAGGAGGTGACCTTCACATCAAAGCCGCCAGACTTGGCAAAGGCCACCGCCAGCATATCGGAAACGGCACCGTCCAGGTTGCCGCTCTGGAGAGCAGAATCACGGTCCATGGCGCTCTTGTACTGCTGGATATCCACCTTGAGGCCTTCCTCGTCAAAATAGCCTTTCTCACGGGCAATGATGAAGGGCAGGGAATCCGTATCCGGCATCAGGCCGACAGCCAGCGGCTTCAATTCCTTCGCTTCCTTCTTCTCGCTTCCCTGCTGGCCGCAACCAGCAAGGAACAATGCCATAGACATAACAATTGCTGCTAACTTGAACCAATTTTTCTTCAACATCTTCACCTTCAAATTTTTATTTATCTATCACCGAGCAGCTTCTGAAGCATATCCGCCCCCTGCTGCACGTAATAAATCACCTGGTCAACGGTGCCCCGGTTCTCCTCGTAGGCGCTTTCCACCTTGCTGCGCAGCCCCTCGGCCTCCCGTTTCATGGCCTGCACATCGTCAATCCTCTGGTCCAGCTCCTCCAGCATGGACTGAGCCTGGGCAATGGACTGCTTCACAGCGGCCGCTTCATCATCCAGCTGGGCACTCTGGCGGTTGTTCTCCTCCATGGCTGCCTTGCGCTCCTGCTCCTTGCCGGTCATGCGGTCAAGGAGCCTGCCCAGTCCGGGCTTCTGCGCCTCCTCGGTCAGCTGGTCATTCCGGCCCTGCAGGTGGGCGGATTTCTCCGCCACCTCCTGACGGTGGGCTTCCAGGGCCTGCTTCTGGCGGGTGAGGCGCTCGCGCTCCTCTTTGAGGTCAGCTTCCTGCGCCTGCAGCTTCTGCTCACGGCTCAGGAGCTGCGCCTCCTGCTGCTGGCGTTCCTGTTCCTTCTCTGCCGAACGGTCCTGTGTCCAGCCCGCCAAGGCAAAGCCCAGGGTCAGTGCCACGAGGAAGCCTGCTAACAGGAGGATGAATTTCTTGCCGCCGGAAGATATGAAGCCCTTCGACTTTTCCTGTTTTTCCCTGCGCGAAAACTGGACCGGCTCGCTCTCAAGCTCCCGCACTCCTCCATAGCGTCCCCCCGGCTGACTGCCAGCCTTGGGAAAAGGAGGCTGTATTTCCTCAGTATCCCCGGTAATGGGGGGCAGAGTCTGAGTATCTTCCAGGCTCTTTTTCCCCTGGGGGCTCATGTACTGGGTCTTGTCCAAATCATTCTTATCGCTTCTTACCATAAACGCTTATTCCTTTATCTGCTTTTGAGCTTCTTTCTCCTCCTGCTCCAGCATGGCAGCGTGCTCCTTCTGCATGGTCTCGCAAAGGCGGCGCAGGGTCCAGAGAGTGTTGAAGGGTGTCACCACGGACTTGAACTTCACCGGGGGCACACCGCCCTCCTTGAGGGCAAGCAAGACCTGGTCAAGGCGCTTGTTGCGGATATTCTGCATGACCATGACCTCATGGGGAAAGACAAAGCCGTCATCGTCCCTGGCTACGGCAGCCTTGAATCCCTTGTTTCCCAAAAGGTAGCCCACCTTCTCGCGCCAGGCTTCCTCTGGCAGGACTTTGGTCCTGATATTCATGCGGTGGAGGATTTTCTGTATCTGCTCCAGTTTTCCCATATCCAGGAAACCGTAAAGCAAGACTTGCTCATTCTTGTTCGTCATGACGGCACCTCAACGCAAACCACGCATGATAAGGTAAGTCACCAGCTCATCCAGGGTAACTTCCTCCACCTGGCAGCGCTCCTCCAAGGCCTTTCTGAGGCTCTTGGGAATGCGCACGGAAAGGGCAGGCTGGCCCGGCTCTGCCTTGCCAGCAGTTTTGGCTGCCGTGTCTGCCTTAGCCTTGCTTTCCTGCGTCTTGGTCACTGCTGCCTTGGCAGTTTTTTCCTTGGCAGGCTTGTCATTGGTGGTCTTTTCCTTGGCTGCCTTCTCTTTCACGCTCTTGTCCTTAGGTGCCTTTTCCTTGCCGGGCTTTTCCTTGGCAGCCTTGGGCTGCTCCTTGGCAGCTTTGCCCTTGTCAGGCTTTTCCTGCACTTTCTTGCCCT
Organism: Selenomonas sp. KH1T6; assembly: GCF_900108415.1. Taxonomy (NCBI): domain Bacteria; kingdom Bacillati; phylum Bacillota; class Negativicutes; order Selenomonadales; family Selenomonadaceae; genus Selenomonas; species Selenomonas sp. KH1T6. The sequence goes on along the minus strand of NZ_FNWN01000007.1, from coordinate 121,806 downwards.
TGGCCTTTTCCTGGACAGGCTCTGCTGTCCCCTGATTCTTCTTGTTCTTCACATCTTCCTCCGGAGGATAGACAAAAAACTCATTGTAGGCACTCCTAAGACTCTCGCTGGCCTGCTTGGTGCCTACGCCGATGATATAGGAAGGGGTATCTGCATTCAAAGCCTCAGCTATGTGCACGAAGTCCGTGTCCGTAGTGACGATGAAGAACTTCCGCACTCCTTCCTGATAGAGAATCTGGGCAGAATCATGCAGGGCAGAATCCAGTGAATTCTTGCCGAAGAAAGTCCTGCTGATCTGCCTGAAGGTGAAGCCCGGGCGGCGCATCAGCTTCTCCCAGCGCTTCTGCTCCGGGCGGGCATCCCAGTCGGACACCACAATGATGCGGCAGGGCTGGTAACGCTCCGCTTTTTCCAGAGTGAAATTAAGCATCTCAAAGGGTGAATTTTCTATATCATATAATATGGCAACTGTATCGTTGCTTGACTCCAATGTCATGTCGTTATTCCTTTATCCCAAAGTATTTTCCCTTATTCCCCTTCTGCAGGAGCACCTACCCGGCGTGCCAGGAATTTCTCCTCCTGCTCCAGGGTCTTGGCCTGCTTCAGCTGGCGGTCAGCCTCCCTGATGGTGGTGGCCTTCTTGTCCGTCATCCAGGCGGCATAGCCTGCAGCATAGGCAATGTGCAGATCGCAGATTCTCAGCCGCAGGTGATGCAAAGTCTGGGCTGCTGCAGGTACAGTCACGGCTTCCAGCTCGGTCTTGCGCTGCTGCCAGTCTGCCTTGATAGTGCCTTCCATGAAATTCTTCAAGGCCTTGCGGGTCTCATCACTGCCCAAGGTACCGCGGGAGAGCAGATTGTTGAACTGCTCCTGGGCCTGCATCATGGCAGCATCATGGCGTGAGATAATCTCTGCCGTGGTGTCCGCATACTGGATAAGCTGGGCGCGGCGGGCCTTGGTAAGGAACATCACGAATTCATGGAAATTGTTTATTTCCGTTATCCGCCAGGTGCCGTCCGGCTGTTCAGTGAACTGCACATCCAGCACGAATTCCTCATTGGCCTCCTGCTGGAAAATCCGCACCTTGGCAATGGCAGTACCGGCCTCTTTGTCCTTGGCCATGCTGTCCACCTTGCGGAAGCTGGACTCGCAAATGCCTGACTTTTCCAGTACCTGAGCCGCCTCAAAGCCCTGGCTGCTTTCCTTGGACTCCTGGGTCCAGGAACCAGTATTCACATACTGCTCCACCGCCTGCTTGAAGCTGGTGATAAGAGGAGCCTTGAGCATTTGGGTGAAGTTGCCCACGGTAAACTTGGCCTCAGTGGACAAAGGCTGCTCCGCATCCATCAAGCCTTCCATCAGGTCATCGTAAGACTTGTCCAGCAGAGCATCCATATCCACATAGCGCTCAAAAGTCTTCTGGTCATGCTCCTCCAATGCCCGCTCTATCTTCTGCAGAGCGTAATCAGGCGTCTTGGTATAGACCTGAAAATACCAATAACCACTGCCCATTGCCAACAGTACAAGCACCGCAAGCAGCAAATATAATTTCATCCGCAATGAACGTCCCACGGCGGTATCCCTCCCAAATAGAGAACATAAGTCCACGTATGTTCTAGTATAGCATAATACTGATAAATCTCAAGGTTGTGTTAGCAAGGTTTTATCTGCTAAACTAAGGAAAAACAAGAAAGGTGGCTTTTCCTTGCAAAATGTGGGCATTATCGCTGAATATAACCCCTTCCACCTGGGCCATGCCTATCAATTAAATGAAATAAGAAAGCGCTGCCCCGATGCAGGAATCATCGCCGTCATCAGCGGCAGCTTCACCCAACGGGGAGAGCCTGCCCTGCTGGACAAATGGGAGCGGGCAGAGCTGGCGGTGAAGGGAGGCTGCGACCTGGTGCTGGAACTGCCCTTTGCCTTCGCCTGCCGCAGCGCCCAGGACTTTGCCAGAGGCGGCGTGCAGCTTTTGGCAGGGCTTGGCATAGTTGACACCCTTGCCTTCGGCGCAGAAACCGGCAGGCTTGAACTGCTGGTGAAAGCCGCCGGGAGCATAGACACGCCCTCCTTCCAACAACAGCTTCATGCCAAAATCAAAGAAGGACTGGCCTACGCAGCTGCGCTGGAAGTCTTGCTGGGGCAGGAAGGCACAGGAGATTTCATCAGGGAGCCCAATAACATCCTGGCTCTTGAATACCTGCGGGCCTTGAAGGATTATCACACCCTCTCCCCCCTGCTGATCCAGCGTCGGGGAGCAGCTTATCACAGTGAAGATCTGCAAGTCCCCCTGCCAAGTGCCTCCGCCCTGCGCAGAGCTCTTTACGAAGGGAGGCTGGAGAGAGCCACAGCAGAGTCCTCCGCCCCTCCTGCCACTGCTCAGAAACTGATGGAAATTGTCAAAGAAGAGCTGCCCAACATGGCAAAGCTCTATCCCGCCCTGCAGCTTGCCCTTTTGCGGCAAAGTGACGGGGAGCTGAAAAACATCTGCGGCATGGACGAGGGACTGGAAAACCGCCTGCGGGAAGCGGCCACTGCCCACTGCTATGAAGAATTCATAAAAAAAGCAGTCAGTCGCCGCTATCCCGCCACCAGGCTGCAACGGCTGGCAATACACCTGCTGCTGAGCCTTGCCAGGGAAACTGCTGCAGCCTTTGATAAAACAGGCCCCCTTTACGCCCGCTTGTTGGCAGCAGGACCTCGCGGGAAGGAATTGTTGAAAGAGATCAAGCAGCAAAGTTCCCTGCCCCTTATTGCCAAGACCTCCCAATTCCTGAACAGCACCACCCGCAAAAAAAATCTGCAGGAGCTTTCTCCCCTGCAGCAGATGCTGTCCTTCGACACCTGGGCCACGGAACTCAGGGAACTAACCTTGCCCCGTCCCCGTCAAGTGAATGATTTCAATCGTTCACCCCTTTTTATCGACTGAAAGGAGACTTACCATGTCCTTTGATGCACATGACCTCGACCTGAATGAACTCATTATCTGCCGCAATCTCCTGAACGATGAAGTGATCAGCCATATAGCCCAGCCTGCCGACACCCCGGAGGAATTCCGCCGGGAAGCTGCCAGCTGTGCTGCCAGGCTCATCCAGCTGGCAGAAACACAGGGGATGGGGGGCAGCCTGCTGCGCACCTACCTGCTCTACCTGCTGGTGCATGAGAAGAATCTGGCAGCCCAGGCGGTGGAAGAATTCGCCAAGGAAGGACAGATAGGCGGCAGCCTGCTGAAGGCCTTTATCCATGACCTGGAGATCCTCCTGCCTCTGCTGGAACTGCCTGCCAGCACCTTCCTGGCCCTGCCCCTGCTGGACGAGTACACGCCAACCAGGGCTGTGGCCAGCGAAGCCTCTGCCGCCCTGCAGGAACTGACCAAGGACGCCCACGAGGCCAAGGACTATGCCATCGCCCTGCTCACCTACTACCGCTGCTACGGCTACGGGGAGATTGCCACCTACCGGGCCTTCCGCTGGGACAAAAAGGAGCACCGGCTGGCCGGCATCCGCCATTTCGAGGCCCAGCGCCTCTCAGACCTGATTGGCTACGCCCACCAGAAAGAACTGCTCACCGGCAACACGGAAGCCTTCGTGGCAGGCCGCCCTGCCAACAACTGTCTGCTGGTGGGGGCCCGGGGCACAGGCAAATCCTCTGCTGTCAAAGCCCTGGCCAACGAATACTACAGCCAGGGCCTGCGGCTGGTGCAGCTCACCAAGAGCCAGCTGCCCTCCCTGCCAGAGCTGATGGAGACCCTGCGGGGCTTTGCCAGCAAGCGCTTCATCATCTTCCTGGACGACCTTTCCTTCGAGGAATCAGACACCGAATACAAGTCCCTGAAATCCGCCATCGAGGGCGGCGTAGAGGCCAGACCGGAAAATGTTCTCATCTACGCCACCTCCAACCGCCGCCACCTGATTCGGGAAAGCTGGCGCGACCGCCTGAGCGAACAGGACGAGCTCTACAAGAACGACAGCATGAACGAAACCATCTCCCTGTCCGACCGCTTCGGCCTGGTCATTCAGTATTACGCCCCCAATCAGGAGGAGTATCTGGCCATTATTTCTCACATGCTTAAAAAGCAAGGCATCGAACTCACCGGCGAAGACCTGCGCATCGAAGGCCTCCGCTGGGAAATGGCCCACAGCGGCAGAAGCGGCAGGACGGCAGAACAGTTCGTGCGGCACTACTTAGGAAAGAACTGACATAACAGCCCCCCAAAAAGCCTTCCCCTTGAGGGGAAGGTGCCCCGTAGGGGCGGATGAGGTGAGACGTTTACACGGTTAGGCGCCGTAATTAGTTCAGTGGCACCTCATCCATCAGACCTTTGGACTGTCACCTGTCCAAGGAGTCCTCCGGACTCCCGCGCTTACTCTCCCCCTCACAGGGAAGGCTAAAATACAACACTGGAGGAAACAAATATGCTAGTCGGCGAAGAGAGAAACAAAGTAGACCAGATCTGGGACACCTTCTGGACCGGAGGCCTCACCAATCCCCTGCTGGTCATTGAGCAGTTCACCTACCTGCTGTTCATCAAGCAGCTGGACGATATAGAGACAGAAAACGAAGCCAACGCCGCCCTGCTGGGCTTTGAGGACGAGGAGAAAATCTTTGGCCCTGACCAACAGAACTACCGCTGGAGCAAATTCAAGAACCTGGCCCCGGCGGTGCAATTCCAACTGCTGTCGGAGGAAATCTTCCCCTTCATCAAGAATCTCCACCCCGATGATAATGCCTCCTACACCCGCTTCATGAAGGATGCCACCTTCCAGATTTCCGCCCCGGACAAACTGGCGAAAATCATCGAGGGCATCGACAAACTGGAACTGGACGAAGAAGACAGCAAAGGCGACCTCTATGAGTATATGCTGTCCAAACTGGCCTCCTCCAAAATCAACGGCCAGTTCCGCACACCGAGACATATCATCAAGATGATGGTAGAAATGGCCGCTCCCCAGCCCAGCGACACCATCGTAGACCCCGCCATGGGCACAGCAGGATTTTTAGTGGCAGCGGAAGAATTTATCCGCAAGAACCACAGCGATATGCTGCTGGACGATGAACAGGCAGCACATTTTTCCAGCACCATGTTCCACGGCTTCGACACCGACCCCACCATGCTGAGAATCGGCACCATGAACATGATGCTCCACGGAGTGCATTATCCCCGCATAGACTACAAGGACAGTCTCTCCAAGAACAACTACGACAAAGACAGCTACACACTGGTACTGGCTAATCCCCCCTTCAAGGGCTCCTTGGACAACGAGACGGTGGAAGAAAGCCTGTTGCGCGTCACCAAGACCAAAAAGACGGAGCTGCTTTTCCTGGCCCTCTTCCTGCGCATCCTGAAACTGGGCGGCCGCGCCGCCGTCATCGTCCCCGACGGCGTACTCTTCGGCTCCTCCAAAGCCCACCAGTCCATCAGAAAAGAACTGGTAGACAACAACAAGCTCACCGCCGTCGTCTCCATGCCCAGTGGCGTCTTCAAACCATACGCCGGAGTGTCCACGGCTATTCTGTTCTTCACCAAAACATGCGCTGGCGGCACCGACAAGGTTTGGTTCTACGATATGCAGGCTGACGGCTACAGCCTGGATGACAAGCGACAGGAGATTGAGGAAAACGATATTCCCGATATTATCGAGAGATTCCGGCATCTGGAGCAGGAAGAAGGAAGGAAGAGGACAGAAAAGAGCTTCTTCGTGCCCGTGGATGAGATACGGGAGAATGGATATGATCTGTCCATCAATAAGTATAAGGATATTGAGTATGAGGCGGTGGAATATCCGAGCACGTTGGAATTGATGACGAAACTGGACGAGCTGGATATGGAATACGGGGAAATAAAAGAAAATCTTAGGGGGTTGCTATAATGAAATATGCACCTCTTAATGAGCTATGCACAATTCAGTCTGGTGGTACACCATCACGCTCAAATACCAATTACTGGAAGAGTCCTGACATTCCATGGGTAAAAATCAGCGATATAAAAGGAAAGCATATAACGGAAACAGAAGAATATATTTCAAACGAAGGATTATCAAATTCTTCTGCAAAGATATTTCCGTCAGGAACTATTCTCTATACTATTTTTGCCACTCTAGGAGAAGTTGGTATACTTGATATAGACGCCGCCACAAACCAAGCAATTGCAGGACTAACAATAACCAGCAACAAAATAAAAAGAGATTATCTGTATTACTACTTGCAATCAATAAAAAGAAAAGTTGCAAATATGGGACGCGGAGTAGCTCAAAATAATATCAATATGGGCATATTGAAGCAGCTTGAAGTCCCGTTATATCCTCCTGATATGCAGTCGGCAATAGTTTGCAAATTAACTTATGTAGAACAACTAATATCTAATCGCAAACAAGCATTAACCACACTCGATGCCCTTGTCAAATCACGGTTTATAGAGATGTTTGGCGACCCATTAACTAACCCCCTGAAATGGGAAGTAAAATCTGTCATAGATTTGTGTGATTGTATGGTTCCAGGGCGTGACAAGCCAAAGAGTTTTACTGGAGCTACCCCATGGATCACAATAGATGACTTAAATCCATTAAGTGTTACCAAAAAATCAAAGAAATCTCTAGGTTTAACTGATGAAGAAATAGAAGAAGTTAACAGAAAAAAAGTCCCTGCTAATAGTGTATTAATGAGTTGTGTAGGAAATTTGGGCATATGTTCTATTGCAGGTAATGAATTGATTATAAACCAACAATTACACTCATTCCAATGTGACCCAAATGTGAATCCTTACTATTTGATGTACTCATTAAGCTGGCAAAAAGCATATATGGAAGCAATGGCTACCAAGACAACCGTGCTATATATGAATAAATCGGTATGTAATTCTATACCAATAATGGAAGTACCTGTTAACCTTCAAAACAAATTCGCCGACTTTGTAAAACAAACCGACAAATCGAAATTGGCCTTCCAGCAAAGCATCGACACCCTACAAACTTTGAAGGACAAGCTGATGCAAGACTACTTTGGATAAACATGAAAGGATATATTGTTATGAATGAAAACTTCATTAAGACCCTAAAAATTGATAAAGTACGTCATTTAGAAAACATAACCATTCCTTTATCAGAAGAAAAATGCAAACATTTGATTTTAACAGGCAAGAATGGCAGTGGCAAGACCAGTGTACTTGAAGCATTGAAAGCATATTTATCAATCTATACTGAAGATGCACGGATGCAGGAATTAATAAAATTTTGGCGTGACTCTATAAACAGAAGCAAAAACACCGACAATAAAACTATAACAAGCATAAACGACATAACAAAACAAGAAGAAATAACGGGGTATAAAAAAGAACTAAGTCGTTATGAAAAAGGGCTTGTACCAGAAATAAATAACCTTAATGAAATGCGTGTAAAAATAGCCGAAGGTAAATTTATCATTTCATACTACGGTGCAGAGCGCAATTACGTAATTCAAAACGAAAAACAAATCAGCAAAGTCGATATAAAAACCAAATATAAAATATCTGACCGTCCTGGTGATGTCTTTGTCAAATATATCCTAAATCTCAAAGCAACAGAAGCCATGGCAGAAAAAAACGGAAAGCCGGAGCGTGCTGCTGAAATAAGCGCATGGTTTCAAAGATTCGATAAAACCCTTCAAAAAATTTTCAAAGATGAAAACGCCCATCTCGAATTCAACTTTGAGACCTATGAATTCCATATTATGATCCCCCATCGCGAAGCATTTTCTTTTGCAGAAATGTCAAGTGGCTATGCGGCAGTATTGGATATCATAACAGATATAATGATGCGCATGGAAGAAAAAGTAAAAAGCAGCTTTGACCTTCCTGGTATCGTAATGGTTGATGAAATAGAAACACACTTGCACATAGAATTACAAAAGGACATCTTGCCCATTCTTATAGAGCTATTCCCTAACATTCAGTTTATCGTAACAACACATTCACCATTCATTTTAAGTTCTATAGATAATGCGGTTATTTATGACTTGGAAAGCAAAACATTAGTCAATAATGATAAAGGTCTATCTAACATAACATACGAAGGTGTAGTAGAAGGATACTTCAATTCATCGACTCTTTCCAGAGAACTGGTGAATAAATTCAATCGCTATAAGCAACTGGTCTCTAAGAAACAACTTAGCGATGATGATTACGCAGAAATTATTGATTTAGAAGCTTACCTTGATGAAATCCCCGATTTCTTGGCTATGGAAATAATGGCTGATTATCATAAAATGAAATTAGAATTAAGCAATCGGGAGGCTACCACCAATGGTTAAATGCAATAAATCCAAAGAACCACCAGCCTCGCTGGCTAGGGAGAAATTAAAGGGTGCAAATGGTTCTTGTCGCTGTGATGACGTAATAAATCAGTTGCTTTTTGATTTCAACAATAAATGCTATATTTGCGAAATAAAAGGAATCGCTGATCCAGAAGTTGAACATTTACACCCACACCATAATAGTAAGTATTTAGATTTGAAATTCGATTGGTCTAACTTGTTCTTAAGCTGCGCACATTGTAACAAAGTCAAAAACCAAGCAAAATATGAAAATCACATCATAGATTGTTGCCAAGAAGACCCAGAAATACATTTACACAGTGTTTATAAAGACGGAAATGTATATGTATCAGCCATAGATGATAGCGAAGAATCACAAAGAACAGCTGAATTGATATATGAAGTTTTTAATAAAGAAACACCAGCATTGCGCAACATTGCTTCAAAGTATAGATTGAACGCTTTGAGAATAGAAATGAATAACTTCTTCAAAGAATTAGCTTCCTATAAGAAAGATCCTCAAAACGCTTTCCACAAAAGGAGAATCATGGTAATGCTAAAGACCAGTTCCAGCTTTGCTGCCTTCAAGCGTGATTATATACGTGATAACGCAGATACCTATGCTGATTTATTTAACCAGTTGTAGATGCTTCTCCCATATCAACATACATGACAAGGAGATGACACCATGGTCTCAAACTTCGATTTTGTCTCCCAGACCCCCGCCTGGGAACACATAGCTGAACGAGCAAAGAAGGCCGAGCAGGGGCTGGCTGTAGCCCCGGAAGTAGCGGCTATCTTTGGGCGGTCGGCTATGGAGCTCTCCATCAAGTGGGTCTATGGGGCCGAGGGCATGGATATCAGCGACCCTTGTAAGGCAGGCAAGGACAGGGAGCTTTTCTCTTTGCTGAAGGACAGGGGCTTTGCCGAGGTGGTTGGAGATAGCAGGCTTCTTCACATGCTGGACCAGCTGCGGCTTTTCGGTAACAGGGCTGCCCATGGCGGAACACCTCTCTCCTTCCGGGACGGGGTGCTCTCCCTGAGGATTCTCTTTGAATTTCTCAGCTGGATGGCTTACTGCTACACCTCCATACAGGGAGAAATGGTCTTTGACGAGAGCCTGCTGCCCTCTGCTCAGGAGAAAACTCCCCTCAGCCAGAAAGAACTCCAGAAACAAGCAGCAGAGATTGAAAAGAAAGACGCAGCCCTGTCCCAAAAGCAGCATGAGCTAGAGGATAAGAACCGGGAACTGGACGAGATACGGAAGCAGCATGAAGCGCTGCAACAGGAACTCACCCGCCTGCGGCAGGAACGACAAGCCCAAGGTAGTTTCCATATCAATCCCATTACGGAAGCCGAGACCCGTAAGCGCTATATAGATTTCGACTTGGAAGCTGCAGGCTGGATCATAGGGGAAAATTGCCGCATCGAGGAAGAAATCTCTGGTATGCCCAATGTCTCACATACCGGCTTTACTGATTACGTTCTGTACGGGCGGGATGGGAAGCCTCTGGCTATCGTGGAAGCCAAGCGCACCAGCCTTGACCCCGAGAAGGGTGCCAAACAAGCGTCGCTGTATGCCAAGCTTTATGAAGAAAAGTATAGCCGCCGCCCCTTTGTCTTTATGACCAACGGACTGCGCACCCTGTTTCTGGATGAGGCTTCCGGCTATCCCCGCCGGGAGGTGTCCGGCTTCCTCACCCAGGATGATCTGCAGATGCGCATGGACAGACGCGGGCAGCAGCAGCCCCTCGCCGAGATCGAACCAAACCATGATATTGCGGGACGGCCCTATCAGCTTGAAGCCGTGAAGTCCGTAGAGGAATCCTTCGACCGCAAGCGCCGCAAAGCTCTGATTGTCCAGGCCACAGGCACAGGCAAGACCCGTGTTGCTATCAGTCTCTCCGATGTGCTTTTCCGCGGTGGCTGGGTGAAACGCATACTTTTCCTGGCTGACCGCACCGCTCTAGTGAAACAGGCCAAGCGCAGTTTCATGGATTTCTTCAGCAATGAAATCCCCATGGCCAACCTTATGGACAGCAGGGATGATGCTGCCACGGCCCGGATTATCTTTTCCACCTACCCCACCATGATGAATGCCATAGATACGGCCAAAAATCCTGAAGGGCGCCGCTTCTTCTCCCCTGGCACCTTTGACCTCATCATCATCGACGAGAGCCACCGCAGCATTTATCAGCGATATCAGGCCATCTTCCGCTATTTCGATGCCATGCTGCTGGGGCTGACCGCCACCCCCAAGAACGAGGTGGACAAGAACACCTACCGCCAATTCGAGTTAGAGGACGGCAATCCCACCTTTGCCTATCAATATGACGAGGCGGTGGAGCAGGGCTATCTCGTCCCCTATCAGCAGTTCGAGCGCACCACAGAGCTTTTGCAGAAAGGACTGCATTACAAAGACCTCAGCGAAGAAGACAAGGCCCACTATGAGGAAGTCTTCGGCCTGGCGGGGGACAATGCCCCGGATATCGAGAATACGGCTTTCAACAGTTACGTCTTCAACCGCCAGACGGTGCAGATGGTCATTCAGGACCTGATGAACCTTGGCCACTATGTAGAGGGTGGCGATAAACTGGGCAAGACCATCATCTTTGCCAAGAACAGGAAACACGCCAGATTCATCGTGGATATTTTCCATGAAATGTATCCCGAACTGGGTGATGATTTCATCCAGCAGGTGGACGGCAGCATAGATTACCATGAGCAGATCATCGATGACTTCCGCACACCCGGCAAACACCCCCAGATTGCTGTTTCCGTGGATATGCTGGATACGGGCATTGATGTGCCGGAGATACTGAATCTTGTCTTCTTCAAGATGGTACGCTCATACAGCAAATTCTGGCAGATGATAGGCCGTGGCACCCGGCTTTGCGCCGGGCTTTTCGGGCCTGGGCTGGACAAGAAAAATTTCTATATCTTCGACTACGGCGGGAATTTTGAGTTTTTCAGCCTGCAAGGGAACAAGCTGAAAGAAAGCAAGAACCAGCCTTCGCTGACCGAACGCATCTTCAATTTGCAAGCCAATCTTTACCTGCTGCTTTACAAGGACAAGGATACTGAACGCCAAGCCTTTGCCCAAACGCTTTTCAAAGAATTGCACGGCGCTATAGTTGCCCTAGATGATAATAGCTTCCGTGTGATGCAGAACCGACAGCAGGTAGAGAAGTACCGCAACATGCTCACCTGGGCGAATTTCACGGCAGATGATGTGGCAGAGATTGAAAAGCATATCTCCCCCATCATCCCCGGTCAGGATGAAGAGGTTATGGCCAGATTCTTTGACCAGAAAATTTACGGCATGATGTATGACTATCTGCTTGGCAAGGATATAGGCGCCAAGGCCCAGCAGGTGGAAGAAACGGCAGATAAACTTAGTTCACCTCACCTGCTGACCATTCCCCAAATCAAGGAAAAGCAGCCCTTCATCCAACAGGTGCGCTATCCTGAGTATTGGGATAACGTGACTCTGGCGGGCATCGAAAAAGTCCGCACAGAACTGCGCGGACTGCTGAAATTCCTTGAGACCGAAAACACCAAAATCTACTATACAGATTTCACCGACCATATGCTTACTGTCAACGAGCCCCATACAGTCATGCCCCAGCAGACCTCGGAAACCTACAAGAAGAAAGTGGAGCGCTATCTCTTGGAGCACAGGGACAATATCGCTGTCCACAAGCTCCGTACCAATAAGCGCCTCACTGCCACCGACCTGCGTGAACTGGAAAGGGTTCTCTGGGAGGACTTGGGCACTCAGGAAGATTACCGCCACCTTTACGGCGAACGTCCCGTGGGACTGATGGTGCGCAAAACAGTAGGCATGGACAGAGCCGCCCTGGAGGAAGTCTTCGCAGAATTCTTGCAAGAGAACAGGCTGAACCTAAGGCAGATTGATTTCGTGAAGCGCATCATCGACTATCTGGCCAAAAACGGGGAAATGCTGCCCCAGGATGTCAAGAAACCTGCCTTTGCAGGGCTGAATAATGTGGCACAGCTGTTCAAAGGGCACCTTGATGAGGTGAACCACATATTCGCCAAGGTTAAGGAAGTTACAAATAACGGTACTGAGATTGCGTAAACGAAAGCCTTCCCCTCAAGGGGAAGGCTTTCATCAGATGCACACCTTGTCCTTGAGCTTGGCAAACTTCGCCTCCCCTATGCCCTTGATTTTCTTCAGATCGGAGATATCCTGAAAGCCCCCCTCTGTCTCACGGTATTCTATGATTTTCTGCGCGGTGGAGGGGCCTACCCCCGGCAGGCTGTCCAAGGCCTGGGCATCGGCGGTGTTGATATTGATAAGTTCCCCTGCGTCGGACTTGCCGTTATTAGCGGATTTAGATTTGTCTGCACCTGCCGCTCTGGTGACCTGGGCTTTTTCCGGCACCTGCACCTTCTGCCCATCCTTCAGGACCTGCGCCATATTAATGCGCTCGGCATCCCCGGTGGGGAGCACCCCCCCGCAGCTGTTCACCGCGTCACCTATGCGGGCTCCTTCCTTGAGGGTCACCACCCCGGGGCGGTTCACGGCTCCGGTGACGTAGACGGTGATTTCATGAGCAGGCACTTCCGCGCTCCGGCTCTCACCCGGAGAAAGCTTCACCGCAGAGTCTTGCTCCGAATAGCCATACATGAGCCCCCCTGCTGCCATGGTCCCCAGCAGCAGCAATATCATCATGGAGCGTTTGAACATGGGCACGAGCATCCCTCCCCAAAATTCAGTCAGGCTTTTCCCATAGGCTTCTATACCACTAAAAAATCTCCTGCCAGATGACAGGAGATTTTTCATTATCTTTATTTACTTGCCAGTCTTCATGCGGTTGATGGCGCTGAAGAGGGCCTGGATGGAAGCGGTGATGATATCCGTGTCGAGACCAGCTCCCCAGACGGTACGGCCTTCTTCCGTGACTATGCCGATGTAGGCCATAGCCCGGGAGTTCTGGCCCAGTTCCAGGGCGTGCTCGCTGTAGGTCACGTCCTTGTAGCTGATGCCCAGGTTCTTCTGCAGGGCGTTGGACACCGCATCCAGACGGCCATTGCCCTTGGCCACGAAGGTTTCCGACTGGCCATCTACGATAAGGTCCACGGTGCCCTTGCGGGTGCCGTCCGGTTCCTTTTTCAGCAGGAAGTCAACCAGCTGATAAGGGCTGGTGACATTGACATATTCCTCCATGAAAATCTTGTAGATTTCCTCTGGCATAAGCTCCTTGTGCTTGTGGTCGGAAACGCTCTTGACACAGTAGCCAAAGTCCTCCCGCATCTTCTTGGGCATATCGATGCCGTACTTCTGCTCCATGATGAAGCCCACGCCGCCCTTGCCGGACTGGCTGTTGATGCGGATGACATCCCCATCGTACTCCCGACCCACATCCTTGGGGTCGATGTAGAGGTAGGGCAGGGTCCACTTGTCCGGGTTCTTCTCTTCCTTCCACTTCATGCCCTTGGCAATGGCATCCTGATGAGAGCCGGAGAAAGCGGCGAAAACCAGCTTGCCAGCATAGGGCTGGCGGGGGCTGACCTGCATGCGGGTGACATTCTCATAGAGGTCAACCAGCTCAGGCATATTGGAGAAATCCAGTCCAGGGTCAATCCCCAGAGCAAACATATTCATGCCCACGGTGATGATATCCACATTGCCCGTACGCTCACCATTGCCGAAGAGAGTGCCCTCCACCCGGTCAGCGCCGGCCAAGAGGCCCATTTCCGTATCTGCCACGCCGCAGCCCCGATCATTGTGGGGATGCAGGGACAGCACCACATTGTCACGATACTTGAGGTGCTTGTTGATGTATGCCACCTGCATGCCATAGACATGAGGCATAGACATTTCCACCGTCACAGGCAGGTTGATGATAGCCTTGCGGTCAGCAGTAGGCTGCCAAACATCCAGCACCGCATTGCAGACCTCCAGAGCATATTCCGGCTCCGTGCCGGTGAAGCTCTCAGGAGAATACTCAAAGCGATAATTGGCCCCGGCCTCTTCCGTCAGCTGCTTCAGCAGCTTGGCCCCTTCCACGGCGATTTCCTTGATTTCCTCTTTGGACATCTTGAAAACCTGCTCCCGCTGGGCCACGGAAGTGGAGTTATAAACGTGGACAATGGCGTTCTTCACGCCCTTCAAGGCCTCGAAGGTCTTCTTGATGATGTGCTCACGGGCCTGGGTCAGCACCTGGATGGTCACGTCATCAGGAATCAGGTCCTCCTCCACCAGGCGGCGCAGGAACTCATACTCAGTCTCCGAAGCCGCAGGGAAGCCGATCTCGATTTCCTTGAAGCCCACCTTGAGGAGCATCTTGTAGAATTCCAGCTTCTCCTCCAGGCTCATGGGAATGATTAGGGACTGATTCCCGTCACGCAGGTCCACGCTGCACCACACAGGCGCATGGTCAGGCGCGTCCTTCTTTGCCCATTCCAAATCTATTTCCGGCGGCATGAAATAACCCTTGCTGTATTTCTGATAGTTCATCATCAAAGCATCCCTCCATATATCGTATACTACGATAACACACAGGCCGGATTATAGCAAGTATTTTGTATAATTTTGTAAACCAAGTATTCTTCAAGAAGAAAATAAGAGACAAATGTACTCTATAAAAGAATCATTTGCCCGTGGAGCCAAAACCTCCCTGCCTGTCTTTCCCTGCTCCCGCGGTATCCCCATCAACTGTGAGGTACTTCATGAACACCCCCTGAGCCAGCCGCTCCCCGGCAGCCAGCTCCACAGGCTCCTTGCCCCTGTTCCAGAGAGCGATGAAGATGTGCCCCTCATTGTCGGGATTATTATAGTAGTCCGCGTCCACAACCCCCACGCTGTTCATGAGCACCAGCTGCCGCTTCACAGCCAGGCTGGAACGGATATGGATATACAGCACCTCGTCAGCCTGCATATAAGCCTTGACCCCCGTAGGCACCATAGCCATCTCACCGGGAGCAATCACCATGCTCTCAGCAGCAGAAAGGTCATAGCCCGCACTGGAAGCCGTGCCCCGGCAGGGAAGCTCAATCCCCTTCCCCGCATAGGCGCCAACTATTTCAAAACCGCGCACTGCCATCAATCTGCCTCACCAGATGCTTCTTCCGTCTCCTCCCCTTCAGGCCTGAAGGTATTCACCGGCCTGGCCGGGCTGACGGTGGAGACGGCGTGCTTGTAGACCATCTGCTGGCGGCCCATGACGTCCATCATGATGACGAAGTTGTCAAAGCCTTTCACCATGCCCTTGATCTGGAAGCCGTTTACCAGATGGATGGTCACCTGGATATTGTTCTTGCGCACGTTGTTGAGAAAAGTATCCTGCAAATCGGTGTTATTCTTCTTTACCATATTTACGCCCCCCATATTTCCTTCATCTTCTCATGGCAATTCTTCAATAATTCTCCCACAGGCTGGTCTGCTGCCAACCATTCTATATAGGGCATCTTCCTGTACCAGGTGAGCTGCCGCTTGGCAAAGTGCCGGGTGGATTTCTGGATAAGTTCTATGGCTTCCTCCCGGCTCATTTCCCCTGAGAGATAGCTGGCAGTCTCCTTGTAGCCGATGCCCTTCATAGCCTGAGTATCACGGGCAAGGCCGCCCTCCAGCAGCCTCCGTACCTCGTCTTCCAGCCCTGCTTCAAACATCAGCTCCACGCGCCTGTTTATGCGCTCGTAAAGCTCCTGCCTGTCACGCTCAAGGCCTATCACTATTGTCTCATAGCAAAGTTCCTCACGGCTTAGCTCGCCGTTCCCTGCCTGCCGCCTTTGGGAAATCTGCTCTCCGCCGAAGTGCTGCACCTCCAGGGCACGGATAACCCGGCGGAAATCATTGACATGAAGGCGCTCTGCCGACTGCGGGTCAACCTCAGAAAGCAGGCTGTGGACATACTCCTTGCCTTTTTTGCGTCCCAGGTCTTCAAGATAGGCACGATACTCCTCGTGCCCATCGGTGTCGTTGAACTCATAGCCTTCCAGCAGGGCCTTCACATAAAGGCCCGTGCCGCCTGCCAGGATGGGAACCTTCCCCCTGGCATTTATCTCCCTGATGCAGTGGGCTGCCTCGCTGACGAAATCCGTCACCCCGTAGTTTTCCCAGGGCTCCCGGATATCTATCAGGTGATGTGGCACCCCCTCCTGCTCCTCCTGGCTGGGCTTGGCAGAGCCGATGTCAAAGCCCTTATACACCAGCATGGAGTCCCCGGAGATGATTTCCGTCCCCAGTTCTTTGGCCAGGGCAATGGAGAGAGCAGTCTTCCCCACAGCAGTAGGTCCCAATATGACTATGAGCCTGTCTTTCTTTTCCTTGGTATCTATGTTCATTTATCCTTTATGCTAATTCCAATTCCCCGCCGGGTTCCACAATCAGGACTTTGGCCTGTGTTTCCTTCTCCGCCAGGGCCTTGAACTCCTGCGCATCCTGGGCGATAACCGGCCAGGTGTTGTAATGGACAGGAATGACATGCCTTGCCCCCAGGAACTTGACCGCCTGGACTGCATCCTCGATGCCCATGGTGTAGTTGTCCCCAATGGGCAGCACTGCATAATCAATCCTGTCACGCTTGCCTATCAGCTGCATATCGCTGAACAGGGCGGTATCTCCGGCATAGTAGATGTTGAGGCCGCCGATATTTATGACAAAGCCGCAGGGCGTGCCTCCCGGAACCCCTGCACTGTGCAGAGCCATGGTCATGCGCACACAGCCAAAGGGCAGGTCAAGGGAGCCTCCCAGATTCATGGGATAGCAGGTCAGGTGGCCAACGCTCTCAGCTTCCGAAATGACCTCCGGCGTGGTGATGAGACCTGCCCCGGTGTTGTAGGCAATCTCCGGAGCATTGCCCAGATGGTCGCCATGGGCATGGCTGACCAGCACGAAGTCGCATTTCACATTTTCAGGTTTCACCGTAGCTTTAGGATTACCGGTGAGGAACGGGTCTACCAAAACTTTATGTTTGCCATCATCAAGAAGGAATGCCGAATGTCCGTAGTACGAAAACTTAACCATTGTGTAAGTCCTCCTTTATTATCCCCCTCAGCCTATGCTATTATGTATCATATAGCACTGTTATTATACCATATATAAAATAAAACCTAAACAAAAACCCAACACACAAATAGAGGTCATTGCCATGGAAAAAAATATTTCTCCCGCTTCCCTGCACTTGCCACAACTCACCGCCCTGCTTCCCAAAGGACCGGAGCCAAGCCACCTGCTGGTGGCAGGCGGACGCCCGCCGGAAAGCTCCTGGCTGCAAAAAGCCGCCCAGGGGCGTACTCTCTGGGCGGCGGACCACGGGCTGGACAGCTTGTTCAGAAGCGGCCTGAAGCCCTCATATCTTCTTGGTGACGGTGACAGCGTATCAACAGAAGCGCTGGCCTGGGCGGAAAGCAGCGCCATAAAGGCAGACCGCTTCCCCCAGGACAAGGACTACACAGATACCCAGCTGGCCCTGCTCAAGGCACAGGAACAGGGCGTGAAAAGCGTGCTGCTGGCAGGTGCCATGGGCGGACGCTTCGACCACGCCTACAACACCCTCTTCACCTGCGCCTTTTCCCCCTTGCAGTGCATAGTAGCAGATGAAAGCGAAGCCCTTTTCTACCTCCACGGCCAGGAGGAAATTGCCCTGACCTGCCATGAACGACCCACGGCAGTATCCCTGATTCCCTTCAGCTCCCGCTGCCAGGGAGTCACCTGCCGGGGACTGCACTGGGAACTCACGGAGGCCCTGCTCTTGCAGGGGGTGCCCAACGCCACCAGCAACAGGCTGGCTGACGGTGAAAGCACCTTCTCCGTCAGCCTCGGGCGCGGCACCTTGGGGGTTTATCTCTGCTGGGAATGATTCAGCTGTAATTTCTCTGCCTCAGGGCCTCGAACAGGGCTACTGCCGCTGACACGCCCACATTCAATGACTCGGCACCGCCCACCATGGGTATGTAGGTCTTCTCCCCTGCCTTCAGCAACTCGGGGGAGACACCGTTGCCTTCATTGCCGAAGACCATCATGACAGGCTGGGCAAGGTTACGCTTATAAAGGGGCTTGGCAGTTTCATCAAGGGCGGTAACCAGCAGCGAGCACTCACGCCCCCTGGCAAATCCGATGACTTCATCTGACTTCAGCCCGCCGATGATGGGCAGGTGAAACAGGGAGCCCATGGTAGAGCGCACCACTTTGTCAGAAAACACATCTGCCGTCCCCTTGGTGCAAAGCACAGCAGAAGCTCCGGCGGCATCTGCCGTGCGGATTATGGTGCCCACATTGCCCGGGTCCTGCACTCCGTCCAGGACCACATAGAGAGGATTTTCCGCAGCCTGCAAATCCTGCAGGCTGTTTTTTTGCTGCTCCACGACCAGGAGAATGCCCTGGGGCTGTTCGGTGGTGGCGGCCTTGAGGAAGATTTTCTCTGTTGCAAGGCAGACTTCTGTGATTGAGGATAATCTATCAGCCAGTGTCCTGCCCCGTTCCGTTGACAATAACTGATCAGTCACAAGGGCGAACCTTATTTTCCATGAAGATTCCGCTGCCATTTCGCAAAGGCGCACGCCCTCGGCCAGAAAAAGGCCCTCCTTCTCCCGGCTCTTTCTTTGGTGAAGCGAAGCTGCTAATTTTATTTTTTTGTTGGCATCGCTTTCAATGTGCATGAAGTCCATAGGAGACTCCTTTCAGTTGCTAAAAAATGGGCTGACAGGAATCAATCCTGTCAACCCATTTTGATTTACTGTAATAAATTACAGGTTCTCCTTAGCCACAGCAACGAGCTTGGCGAAAGCAGCGCTGTCGGACACAGCCAGGTCAGCCAGCATCTTGCGGTTGACCTCAACGCCAGCCTTGGTCAGGCCGCACACGAGACGGCTGTAGGACATGCCGTTCAGGCGGGCAGCAGCGTTGATGCGGGCAATCCAGATACGACGGAACTCGCCCTTCTTGGCACGACGGTCACGACGTGCATAGTAGAGGGCCTTCATGACAGTCTCATTGGCCTTCTTGAACTGCTTGCTCTTGGAACCCTTGTAGCCCTTGGCGAGCTTCAGAATCTTCTTATGACGACGATGTGCAGTCACGCCGACTTTAACTCTTGGCATTGTATTTCCTCCTAATATCTATCAGAACTTACGTAGCTATCAATGATTATGCGTAGGGCAGCATGCTCTTGATGCGGCTGTAATCAGCCTCGGAAGCAAGGGCAGCCTTGCGCAGGTTACGCTTACGCTTCGGGCTCTTCTTCTCCAGGATGTGGCTCTTGAAAGCCTTGTTACGCTTGATTTCGCCGCTGCCGGTCATAGTGAAACGCTTAGCAGCTGCACGACGGGTCTTGATCTTCGGCATTATGTTTTCCTCCTCAAAATTCTTTCTTATTCAGCATCCTCAGCGGGTGCCTGCGCCTGAGGCTTCTTGGCCTTCTGTGCCTTGGGAGCCAGAATCATGGTCATGTTCTTGCCCTCAAGCTTTGCATTGCGCTCCACAGAAACCGTGTCTCCCAGGGTTGCTGCCACCCGGTCAAGGATTTCCCTGCCCAGCTCAGGATGGCTCAGCTCACGGCCACGGAACATGATGGTGACCTTGACCTTGTTGCCCTCCTGGACAAAGCGGACAGCATTCTTGACCTTCACATCGAAGTCATGCTGCTCGATGTTGGGGCGAAGCTTGACCTCCTTGATGCTGATGGTCTTCTGCTTCTTCTTGGCTTCCTTCTCGCGCTTCTGCTGCTCATAGCGGTACTTGCCGAAATCCATGATGCGGCAGACAGGGGGCTTAGCCTTGGGAGCAACCTCCACCAGGTCCAGATGCTGCTCCTCAGCCATGCGGAGAGCCTCGCGGGTGGGCATGATGCCCAGCTGCTCGCCGGTAGCGCTGGTGACGCGGACCTCACGGATGTGAATCTGCTCATTGATGCGTAATGATTCCCTGCTAATAGTAAAAACACCTCCTAATTAAAGTAATCGTCTTTAGCAAAAAGAGAGATGGCATACGCCACCTCTCCATAATCTCACATTATGAACCCAAACGGCCTTCAGCCGACAGGTGAGAGCGGTGGCTCTACTTGCTCAACAATGGGTAGTTTACCATTTTGCAGGCCAGGTGTCAAGGATTTTCTTATCATGGAAAAACAGGGCAGGACTTTGCCGCGACGATGTCGAAATAGCAGGATTCAAGAGGATAACTATTGGCTCGGAAAAGATTTCGGAGTGATATCTATCATGAAAAAGGCACAATCAGACAATACCCTCCTGCTCGTGGGCCTGGCCCTGGCCGTCCTGCTGGCAGCCAATGCCCTGCTGGGCTTCATGCTGACAGGCCAGTCCCGCTCAGCCATGAAAGTGCTGATCCAGAACCGCATGCTGGACATATCTAAAACAGCTGCAGACATGCTGGACGGCGACAAGCTCAAAGCCCTCAAAGCCGAAGACAAGGGCAAGCCTGACTATCAGCAGGTAAATGATACCCTGGCGTATTTCCAGAACAATATAGACCTGAAATACATCTACTGCGTGCAGTACATCGGCAACAAGCAGTTTGTCTTTTCCGTAGACCCCACCATAGAAGACCCGGGAGAATTCGGCTCGCCGGTGGTCTACACGGACGCCCTTTATCAGGCCAGCCTGGGCCAGTCAGCCGTGGACGAGGAACCATATACCGATGAATGGGGCAGCTTCTACAGCGCCTACAGCCCGGTATTGGGCTCCGATGGCAAAGTGGCAGGCATCGTGGCCGTGGATTTCGATGCCGAATGGTATGACAACGAACTTGCCAAACAGACGCGCACCATCGCTTTCTGCCTGGCGATTTCCACAGGCCTCTGCATCTTGCTGGTACTGGTGGCTACACGCAGCCTGCGGAGCAGATTGCGGGACATGACGAAGAATCTCAGCGACCTGTCCCATGACCTCAGTGAACTTACCTGGGCAGTGGCCGATATTGAAGCCCAGGGAGATGAACATCAGCCCCCCAGGAAAGATGAAACCAACCTGGGCAATCTGCACGAACGGGTGCAGGAAGTCAGAGACGGGCTGCGCCGCTATTGGGAGGATTCCAGCTCCAAGGCCAATAACATCATCACCGCCCTTGGCTCAGACTACCGCAATGTCTACTATCTTGATCTGGACACTGGCGAAGGTACCTGCCACAAAGCCATCGGTCTTGACTGCAGCCTGACCCCAGGCCAGAAATTCACCTTCCTGGATACCATGGAAGAATATGCGAAATCCTTCGTGGTGGAAGCTGATCGGGAAGCATTTCTGAAGTTCATGCACCCCGAGGCAATCCACCAGGCCATGGGAGAAAAGAGGCTGATCACCCATCTTTTCATGGTGCACCGCGATGAACTTGAATTCTACGAGCTGGTGCGCATCGCCGCCATCAAGAATCCAGACAGCCGCAGCGGGCTGGGGGTACATGCCGTAGGCATAGGCATCAGGGAAGTAGACTGGGAAACCAGCCAGTTCCTCGCCCGAAACCGCCATCCCGAAAAGTAAGACTTGCAACGAAAAGAAGCCTTCCCACAGCTTCATGACAGCTGTGGGAAGGCTTCTTTATGCTTTTTCACGTATCCTGGGCAAAGGAAATGCTCCATACATCCTCTGCCACGATGGTCATGAGATCCTCGTCCGTGAGCTCCTCCGTGCTCTCCGCCAGGCGGTCACCCAGATTGGTGAGGGCCTTTTCGAAGTAGTTGCGCACGGTGCGGCCATTGGCAAAGTCCGGCTTGCGGCGGGCGTAGAGTTCCTTGAAGGACTCCCCCAGGTAATCCTTGGCTTCATCAGAAAGCACGAACTGGGCTTTCTCGCACATGCCCTCAAAGATTGACAGCAGTTCTTCCGGCTTATAGTCCGGGAACTCGATGTACTTGTTGAAGCGGGATTTGAGGCCAGGGTTGGTGCTCAGGAACTTGCCCATGAGGTTCGTATAACCTGCCACGATGACAATGAGATTGTCACGGTGATCCTCCATGAGTTTAAGCAGGGTGTCAATGGCTTCACGGCCAAAGTCCTTGCCGTCTCCCCCGTTCAGGGAATACGCCTCATCGATGAAGAGCACGCCTCCCAGAGCGCTTTCCACTACCTTCTTGACCTTGGGAGCCGTCCAGCCGATGTACTCGCCCACCAGCCCCGCACGGTCAGTCTCGATAAGCTGCCCCTTGGACAGGATGCCAAGCTCCTTGTAGATTTTCGCCAGGAGCCGCGCCACAGTAGTCTTGCCTGTGCCAGGGTTGCCTGCAAAAACCAGATGCCGTGAAACCGGTACCTGCTGCAAGCCACGCTTCTCACGGAGCTTGTTGAGGCGCAGTGAATTGATGATGCTCTGCACATCCTTCTTGACCTGCCCCAAGCCCACCAGGGAATTGAGCTCCTCCATAAGCTCCTCGTAGCTGGGCTCCGGCTCTTTAGCCTTGGCCTTGGCCACGGCTTCATTGACAGCCTCGGTCTTTTCTTCCTCAGTCTGCACCGGGGCTTCCTCTACCGGGCTTTCTTCTTCCACTTCTTCATAGCTGGCTTCCCTTTTTTCCAGCTGCTGGGCTTTTTTCTCTGCCTCGGCTCTGGCCTGAATGCAGTCGGCATAATCGATCTGGTCGATCATGCTGCCCATTTTGGCAAAATAACTCTCAACCGTAATGTGCTTGGAGCATTTCAGTCCCGAAATGCAGATCTCCACATCACCATCTGTCCATGTCAGGGAAGGCAGGCATTCACTTATGTCGCCAACAGCCTCCACGCTATAAGGACTCAAGATTTTCTTGAATGCCCGCTGCGCCAGCTCCACGCTGGTTATCTTCAGCCCATGTTCCTTGGCCTGGTCGTCAACTCCCACAATGAGATCGCAGACCTCACCATAGGTAATGCCGTCTGCCCGGTAGTTGACACAAAGACCGAACAGACCTTTCTTCCTGAAGGAAAAATATATTTCCTCCACCCTGTCCTGGCAAGGCAGGGACATTTCCCCATCGGGAGATAAACTGTAAAGAGATTTATCTGCCGATTCCCCGCTTCCGTCCAGCAGGTGATTCATATCCGCTATATCCATCAACTCTTCCACCGGGCTGTCAAAGCAGACAGTCTTGTGAAAGATTTTCTGGGCAAAGGGGATTCTCATCATATAAGGCGGCATGCCAATATCCCATCCTCTCGTGCATACATTTCTTGCATGGTAACCACCTATCAATTTTTCCTGAGCAGGTGAGACACCTGTTCAATTTTTGATTATATCACAAAAGAAGGCCCAGTTGTAGATAACTGAGCCTTGTATGCAAAAAACTTATTTGGACCAGAGTCCCTTACTCCTGAGCGTCCCCTTCCTCCATCATTTCCGGGGGCGGGCCGCCCTGGGGGCCGCCCATGTGGTGAGGAGCACCCTCGGGACGGAGCTTGCTCTTGTCAACCCCCAGCTGGTCAGCCACATCGCTCCAGCGGTTGTTGATCTTCTTCATGTCCAGCACAGCCTGGACATCCTTGCCGCTTTCCTTGGCGAGGACGGCAGCCATCATGATATCCTTGCTCTGGTAGCCATTCTTGAGCAGGGCCAGGGCCTTATCCTGGGCCAGCAGGCCCTTCTGACCTATGTGCATGGCCCGCATCTCCAGCATGGCCTCCCTGATCTGGGCATGGGTCACGCCCAGGGATTTGCCGATCTCCCTCCAGTCCTTCTGGTCCTTGTGCAGGGCCAGCACATCCTTGAAGGATTTGCCGGTGATTTTCGCATACATGGCCGCCTGGCCAATATCGCGGAAATCTTCCTTGTCCTCGATGGCCTTCTTCACCTCTGACTGCTTCACGCCAAAGGTCTCAGCCACGTGCTTGGCAGCCTCGTCAGCATTCATCTCTACCTTGGGATGCTGGCCCGGCATCTTCTGCCCTGCCATCGGAGGAGACGGCATGCGGTGCCCCTCAGGCGTCTCAGCCTGGGCAGACATGGTCCCCAGACCGCCGCCCAAAAGCACAGCACCAGCCAAAATCCCAGTCAGCATTTTTTTCTTCATAGCATTCATTTCATTCACGCCTTTCCTAAAACGATAACAATCTTGGTTTTCCTTGACTATGACAATAGTATAAAACCTAATGATTAAAAAGTCTTTAGGGACGGATTAGATTTAGATTTAAATTTGCTGAAAGAAAAATGGAATTCCAAGGCTTGAAAGCAATTACTGATTGCGCTTGTCCAGCCAGCCCTCGATGTTCTTCTGGCGGGCGCGGGCAATGGCCAGCGTCCCCTGGGGTACGGTCTTGGTGATGGTAGAGCCAGCGCCGATGTAGGCACCGTCCTCCACGGTAACAGGAGCCACCAAGTTGGAGTTGCAGCCCACAAAGGCATCGTTGCCGATAACGGTGCGGAACTTCTTCTTGCCATCGTAGTTCACCGTGATGGTGCCGCAGCCCATGTTCACCCCGGAACCCATATCGCAGTCACCGATATAGGAAAGATGCGGCAGTTTGGAACCCTTGCCCACAGTAGAGTTCTTCACTTCCACGAAGTTGCCCATCTTCACGCCCTCAGCCAGGTGGGAAGCAGGACGGATATGGTTGAACTGGCCCAGAGCCACGCCATCGTCAATCTGGCAGTCATGGGCATAGCAGAACTGTCCCACTACGTTGTTGCCGCACTTCACATTCTGGAAGCGGACGCTGGGGCCGATTTCGCACTCCTCGCCAATGACCGTGCCGGCTTCCAGCCAGGTCATGGGATAGATGATGGTATCGCGTCCCACCTGCACATCGAAATCCACATAGGTGGTATCCGGGTCCATGAGGGTGACGCCCTCTGCCATCAGCTGCTCATTCTTGCGGCGGCGCAGGATCTTCTCAGCGCCAGCCAGCTGCTGACGGGAATTGATGCCCAGAGTGGACTCGTAATCATCTGCAGCCACAGCCCAGATTTTCTCCCCCTGGCTGCGCAGGATTTCCAGCACATCCGGCAGGTAATACTCGCCCTGGGCATTGTCGTTGGTAACCTTACCCAGAGCCTCGAACATGGCCTGGATATCGAAGCAATAGATGCCGGAATTGACTTCCTTCACCTGGCGCTCCTCTTCCGTAGCATCCTTGTGCTCCACAATCTTCAGCACGGAGCCGTCCTCGCTGCGGATAATGCGGCCGTAGCCCGTTGCATCCGGCATGATGGCCGTGAGCACCGTAGCCTTGGCGCCGGCTTCCTGATGGGACTCATAGAGCTTCTTCAGCAGGTCACCAGTGAGCAGGGGCGTATCACCGCAGAGCACCATGACCGTGCCCTGGGTGCCGGAGAGCAATTCCCTGGTCTGAAGCACGGCATGGCCCGTACCAAGCTGCTCAGCCTGGGTCACATATTCCACACCCTGCTGCTCCCCCATGGTCTCACGGACTACATCGCCGCCAAAACCAGTGACTACCACGTTGCGGACAGCCCCGGCCTCTTTGGCTGCATCTATCACATGCTGCAGCATGGCTTTGCCGGCTGCCTTGTGCAGCACCTTCGGCAGCTTGGACTTCATGCGGGTGCCCTTGCCGGCGGCAAGGATTATGGTTACCAAATCTGACATATTATCCTATCTCCTATCTTCAGCACATCTGCTGTACTTTATCTTACTTTTCCTTACTTTTCCTTCGCGGCCTTGCTGGTTTTCTTGCCCTTGGCCTGCTTCTTGTTCACCACTTCCATGGCCTGCAGGAGGGTCTTTTCTGAGTTTTCCATGTGCATTTCTGCCGCCTTGCGGGCTGTATTCACATCCCCCTGGGCGATGGCTTC
This sequence comes from Selenomonas sp. KH1T6, assembly GCF_900108415.1. Lineage (NCBI taxonomy): Bacteria > Bacillati > Bacillota > Negativicutes > Selenomonadales > Selenomonadaceae > Selenomonas > Selenomonas sp. KH1T6. Next base: position 95,819 of record NZ_FNWN01000007.1, on the reverse strand, counting down.
CACAATGGCCCTGTGCTCCTCCAACGTAGCCTCCAGACGGCCAGGATAAGACATGGACAAAGTGCGGAAGCGCGTAAGCTGATCGCGCAGATTGGAAATGACCCCCACCAGCCTGGTATTCCGGGCTGCATGGTACAGGAGGTCGTGGAACTCAATATCCGTTTCCACGATTTTCTCAATGTCATTATCCGCTATATAGCCCCCGATGATCACCAGCAGGCGCTGAAGATGCTCCAGCTCCTCATCTGTGATGCGCTCAGCTGCCAGGCCATTGGAAAGAGACTCCAGCGCGGTGCGGATTTCAAAGATCTCGTTGATATCCCTTATGGACATGGTGGCCACATAGGTACCCCGGCGGGGCATCATGATCACATAGCCTTCCAACTCCAGCTTGCGGATGGCCTCCCGCACGGGAGTGCGGGATACGCCCAGTTCTTCAGCCAGCTGTATCTCCATGATCCGCTCCCCGGGCTTCAAGACGCCGTTGCGGATTGCTTCACGCAGTGATTCGCAGACAACTTCCCTCAAGGGCTGGTAGCTGTCAAGCTTGATGGGAGATAATCTCCTGTCCATAACGATTCCCCTATTCTGATTCTGGATTTTACTGAAAGTGTTTATACAAAGCGGGTGCCGCAGCCGCTGGTGCGGGTGACAAACACATCCGCCCGGGTCACATGACGCAGGAAGCCGGCGATGCGCAGGGCTTCGCTTTTCTTGGCGGTCAGGCCGAAGACAGTGGGGCCGCTGCCGGACATCATGCTCACCAGCGCCCCTTTTTCCATCATGAGCTTCTTGTAGCGCTCTATGACCTCATACTTCTTAATAGTAACACTTTCAAGCACATTGCACAACAAGGGCGCCATGGCTTTGAGGTCCTGGGCAATGATTTTTTTCTCCACCAGATCGTTATCAGGGTGGCGCTCCGCCCCCTGCTCGTCGTAGTTCTGATAAGCCCAGGCTGTGGACACGGAAACCCGGGGCTTGGCCAGCACCACCCAGGCAGTAGGCATGCCCTTGAGCCGCCGCAGCACTTCTCCCCTGCCCGTGGACAGCATGGTCCCCCCCATCAGGCAAAAGGGGATATCAGAGCCCAGCTCCGCCCCCAGGGCGCAAAGCTCCTCATCAGAAAGCCCCAGACCGTAAAGCCTGTCCATGCCCCTGAGCACCGCCGCCGCATCAGCACTGCCCCCGGCCAGTCCGGCTGCCACAGGGATGCGCTTGGTGAGGTGGATATTCACGCCCCCCTTGAGTCCGCATCGCTCCTGCACCAGAGCCGCTGCCTTCCAGACCAGATTGCTCTCATCGGCCTTCATCCAGGGCACATTGATCTTCAGCCCGATGCCCTCCCGCGCCTTCTCCAGGCTGAGGGTATCATGCAGGGCAATAGACTGCATGATCATGGCCACCTCGTGGTACCCGTCAGGCCGTTTGCCCAGTATGTCCAGGGTCAGGTTGATTTTGGCTTTTCCTTCTATTTTCAGCAAAGCAATCCTTCCTATCTGTCAGTTATTCTCTAATGATATTATCCTTTGGCTTGTGGGTCTGTCAATAACAGAATGCCTAGCTTTGCACCCAAAAACGCCTTCATGGCTTATTCTTCTCTTTTTTCCTGTTCTCAAGCTCTTCACTGTAGACGCGGTAGCAGCAGCGGCCGTCTGACTTGGCTGCATACAAAGCCTGGTCGCTGCGGTTCATCAGCACATCAATGGGAACCGGCTGGTCATCAGCATAGGCAATGCCGGCACTGACAGTCAGGCAATTAAGCCCCGGATCCTGATGATAGACAGATATCAGCTGCCGCATGAATGACTCCAGCCGCTCCTCCACCGACTCTCTCTGCACCTTCCCCGTGAGCACCACCAGGAACTCATCTCCACCCATGCGCACATTCAGGGCATCAGGAAACTGCAATTTCAAGACCTCAGCCAGGATCAGCAAGGCTGCATCCCCTGTCTGATGGCCGAAATTGTCATTGACCTCCTTGAAGTGATCCAAATCCAGGGATATCAGGGTAAACACGGTATCGGCAGAACACTGCTTGATGAACTCCCCAAAATGACGCCGATTGGCCAATCCTGTAAGCACATCATGCTGGGCCATGCTCAGGATAAGCATCTGATTCTTGTAGAGATTCTTGTTCATCTCGCTCATAGCGCGGCTCATGGCCCCCAGTTCATCATCCCGCCTGGACATCTCCTGCATCTGGGCCTCGGTCTGCTCATCCATCTTGAGCACGCCCTCTCCCAGTTCCTTCATGCGCTTCGTTGCCACCTGGATGGGATAAGCCAGCTTCCCCCCTGTGTAAACCGCCAGCAGCACGAAAAGCGCTTCCAGCAGCACAAGTCCCGTAAGCATGCGGGCAACGTGCTCCTTCATATTCTCCATAAAGGCCTTTTCCCGCATGACTACCCGGCGGTCAATCTGGTCAATCCAGATGCCTGTGCCAATCACCCAATGATAGGGGAAAAATTCCATCGTGTAATAGAGCTTGGGCAGAGGCTTTTCGGTACCTGGCTTGGGGAACATGAACTCCGAGAAGCCTCCCCCCTCTTTGGCCTGATTGATCATCTCACGGATGAAATAGCGCCCCTCCGGGTCCTGGGACTCCAGGCGGGGCTTGCCCTCAACTTCCGTCCCCAGCAGCACCACATTCACTCCCTCATCCGTGTCGATGGTAAAGTACCCCTGTCCATTGTCATAGCGCATATTCCGCACCAGGTCAGCTGCCCGCTGCATAGCCTGTTCCTGGGTAACCTCACCACGCATCTGAGCCTGATAGCAGGTTTCCACTACACTCCAGGCCGAATGGGTCTGCCATTCCAGCTGCAGCTCGGCATTTTTCTCCATATCCTTGCGAAACTCCCGCATCATGCGCTGATTCTCCTGCACAGCGCCATAAACGCTGACAGCTCCCAAGATCAGCATAGTCAGCAGGGATATGCCAATGAATATCATAGTCAAACGAGATTGCATCGATCTGAACTGCATCATCGAAATCCCTCACCTACAAGATATTTTGCCTTTTCGACCAAAGACATTTGTAGATTCCGTTGATAATATAAGTTCTACAATTCCTTAAATCTCCCTGCAAAAAAACTCCGTGCGAAACAATTAAAAACAGCCACAAGAGAAGACTCTCATGGCTGTCTGCAGCAAAGAATATCTTACTTGTAGTACCTGACCCCAGCTTCAAAGAGCTGCTGGTCCTTGGCCCCCGGCACGTTCAGGGCTACGCTCTCGCCGATGCGCTCGGAGTGGCCCATCTTGCCCAGGACGCGGCCATCGGGGCTGGTGATGCCTTCGATGGCGTTGACAGAGCCGTTGGGGTTGTAGGGCATATCCAGAGTGGGATTGCCGAACTGATCCACATACTGGGTGGCAATCTGTCCCCGTATGCGCATCTTGGCCACCACTTCCTGGTCAGCTACGAAACGTCCTTCGCCGTGGGATACGGCAATGGTATGCACATCTCCCACCTGCACGTTGTTGAACCAGGGAGAAAGATTGGAAGAAACCCTGGTCTGCACCATGCAGGACACATGGCGGCCAATGCTGTTGTGGGTAAGGGTAGGCGAGCTGTCGGACAGGTCGCGGATCTCACCGTAGGGCACCAGGCCCAGCTTGATGAGGGCCTGGAAGCCGTTGCAGATGCCCAGCATGAGACCGTCCCTCTGCCTCAGGAGCTTCATGATCTCTTCCTGGATGCGGGGATTCCGGAACATGGCAGCAATGAACTTGCCGGAGCCGTCCGGCTCGTCGCCGCCGCTGAAGCCGCCGGGCAGCATGACAATCTGGGCTTCCTTGATGCCCCTCACTATGGCCTCCACGGTCTCTGCCGTGGCCTGGGGCGTGAGATTGCGCACCACCAAAGTCTGGGGATCGCCCCCTGCCCTCTCCCAGGCACGGGCGGTATCATACTCGCAGTTGGTGCCGGGGAACACGGGAATGAAGATCTTGGGCTTGGCCACCTTGGTATCACCGCCAGTGAGGGGCGTACCCTTGGTATAGGGTACATAGGTAGCCTTTTCCTTGAAGAGGGACTTGGCCCGGGCCTCGGTGGGGAAAATCTTCTCCAGAGGCTCCGTATAGGCAGTCTCTGCATCAGCGAGCATGACCACCGTCTCCCCGAAGACCATGCTGGGACCGCCGGTGGTCCGGCCCAGCTCGAAGAAGCCGGTGCCAGCGAGCAGTTCCTCCACCTGCACCATTTCCGGCACTTCCAGGATGATGGAGCCGTACATGGGCTTGAAGAGGTCTTCACGGCTGTAGGGCCAGGTTTCCATATTGAAAGCAAAGCCAATGCCATTGCCCAGGCACATCTTGGTGACGGCGGCGGCAATGCCGCCCACTCCCACGCTCTGGGCAGAGAACACTTTGTGGTCCTCAGTCAGGCGGCTGATCTTGGCAAAGTTATCCTTCAAACGGTCAAAGTCAGGCAAATCCTGCTCATCCAGGGGGCAGGGCACCAGATAGACCTTGTTGTCCACGTATTTGAACTCAGGAGAAATGGCCTGGTCAGCGGGGAACACATCCACCGCAAAGGCAGCCAGGGTGGGCGGCACGCAGATTTCCTCACCGTCCTTGCTGGTGAAGGTGCCGGACATGGAATCCTTGCCGCCGATGGCGGGGATAGCCAGCTCATGCTGGGCATAGAGGGCGCCCAGGAGGGCAGAGAAGGGCTTGCCCCACTTCTCCGGATCCTTGCCCAGGCTCTCGAAATACTCCTGGAAGGTCAGGCGGATGCGGTCAGCACGGCCGCCCAAAGCCACCATCTTGGCAGCAGACTCCACCACGGCATAGAGGGAACCGTGGAAGGGGCTCCAGCTCATGAGATCCGGGTTAAGGCCGAAGGTCATGGCCGTAGCGGTCTTGGTCTCCGCTCCCAGCACAGGAAGCTTGGCCACCATGCCCTCGGCAGGAGTCAGCTGCTTCTTGCCGCCGAAGGGCATGAGCACGGTATTGCCGCCGATGGTGGAGTCAAAGCGCTCCGACAGTCCCTTCTGGCTGCAGACATTGAGGGAGCCAAGATTAGCCAGCCAGGCCTGCTCCAGGTCATTCCCTGCAACCTTCACTTCCTCCGGCACCTCCCGGAGATAGCGGTGCTCGCTGTCCGGCTGGGTCACTTTGGCAGTCACATGCTGGCGCACGCCGTTGGTATCCAGGAACTCGCGGTTCATCTGCACGATGGCCTTGCCGCGCCACTTCATGATGAGACGGGGCTTCTCCGTAACCACAGCCACCGGCACAGCTTCCAGATTCTCCTCATCGGCAAACTGCTTGAAAGCTGCCACATTCTCAGCGGCCAACACCACAGCCATGCGCTCCTGGGACTCGGAAATGGCCAGCTCCGTGCCGTCAAGGCCTGCATACTTCTTCTTCACAGCGTCCAGGTCGATGACCAGGCCGTCAGCCAGCTCGCCAATGGCCACCGCCACGCCGCCGGCGCCGAAATCATTGCAGCGCTTGATGAGGCGGCTCACCTGAGGATTGCGGAAGAGGCGCTGGATCTTGCGCTCCGTAGGAGGATTGCCCTTCTGCACCTCTGCCCCGCAGGTAGTAAGCGATGCTGCCGTATGCTCCTTGGAAGAGCCCGTAGCACCGCCGCAGCCGTCACGGCCGGTGCGGCCGCCCACCAGCACGATCACATCGCCGGCAGCCGGTCGCTCACGAATGACGTTCACCTTGGGAGCTGCCGCAATGACAGCGCCGATTTCCATGCGCTTGGCCATATAGCCTGGGTGATATACCTCACGCACCTGCCCCGTGGCCAGGCCCACCTGGTTGCCGTAAGCACTGTAGCCTGCAGCCGCCCCCAGGGTGATCTTCTTCTGGGGGAGCTTGCCGGGCATGGTGTCCTTGAAGGCAGCCCGCGGGTCAGCCGCACCAGTCACGCGCATGGCCTGATAGACATAGGAACGGCCGGACAGCGGGTCGCGAATAGCGCCACCCAGACAGGTGGCGGCACCGCCGAAGGGCTCGATTTCCGTGGGGTGATTGTGGGTCTCGTTCTTGAACATCACCAGCCAGTCTTCATCCTGTCCCCCCACATCAGCCTTCACCACAATGCTGCAGGCGTTGATTTCCTCAGACTGGTCCAGGTCGTCCAGCTTGCCTGCCCGGCGCAGGGCCTTCATGCCGATGACGGCCAGGTCCATAAGGGTCACGGGGCGCTCCTCGTCCCGGTAGATATCCGTCCTGTCCTGCTGATAGAGGCCATAAGCCTTTTCCAGGGCAGGGCTGAAATAGCCCTCGTCAATCTTGATTTCGTCAATAGCCGTGGTAAAGGTGGTATGACGGCAGTGGTCAGACCAGTAAGTATCGATGACCCGCAGTTCCGTAAGGGTAGGATTGCGGATCTCCTGCTCGAAGAAATACTTCTGGCAGAAGGCCAGATCCTCCAGGCTCATGGCAAAACCGCGCTCCTTGTGGAAGGCTGCCAGTTCCTGCATATTGAGGCTACCGAAGCCCTCCAGCACTTCCACGTCCTCGGGCTCCTCATAGTGCTGCACCAGGGATTCCGGCTTTTCAAGCGCTGCCTCCCGGCACTCCACCTCATTGATGCAGTAGGCCTTGATTTTCTCGAAGACCTCGCGGCTCACATCACCCACCAGCACGATGCAGCGGGCGGTGCGGATCTCGGGGCGCTCCTTCTGGGTCACCAGCTGCACGCACTGGGCGGCAGAGTCGGCGGCCTGGTCATACTGGCCCGGCAGGTATTCGACGGCAAACATCCGTGAATTGGGGAAATTGGGCAGTTTTTCTTCATAGATCACATCCACCGGGGGCTCGGCGAACACCACCGGCCGCACCCTGGCATATTCCTCATCATCAAGGCCTTCGATATCATACCTCTGGATAATGCGGACAGCCTTGAGCTGATCCCTAAGGCCAAAAGTTTCCTTGAGGTCGCTGCAGAGCTGCTGGGCAGGAATATCGAAATAACCCTGTCTTTTTTCCACGAAAAGTCTTCTTACCGTCATGAGTGCCTGTTTCCTCCAAACCATCATACACAAGTGACACGGCAATAAAATTGAAATTTAATATATAGAAATAGGCATGGCAGATAAGCTCCGCCATGCCCATATTCCATCACAAAAGATCTACAGATACCTTCACCACTGCCTTGACAACCTCCATGGGCTTGTCCACTGCACACTGGGGCGCATGGACATCGTCAGGATAGAGCACAGCAAAACAGCCCGGCTTCAGCAGGATGTCGCTCTCCGGTATCAGGCATTTATAGAAGGCAATGTCTTTTTCCTCGTCATAAGGCTCCAGAACCTCCAGGTCGGGACTGAAGGGGCACCAGCCCACATACTCCTCCCCTGCAGCCAGGTACTGGATATCAACGTATTTCTTATGGGTCTCAGGATGGCAATCCTCCGGCAGTTTGGTCACGTACCTCTGCAGGTTCACAAAACAATCTTCCCCCTGGATGAGGTACTTGCCATCCTCCATCTTGGTGAAATCATGGTTGCGCAGATACTCCAAGGCCTTGGTAATAGCCTCGGGATAGACTACATGTCCCTTGTCAAAAGTGTCAATGCTGCCAATAACCATATCCGACTGCCTCCAAATAGCGGGAATCTCCCCCACGAAATTAAGAGATAACTTTCTCTATGCCTATTTTAGCCGAAAGATGGTGAGTTGGCAAGGAGACCTCTTAATATTTTCGCAAAAGGACATCCGACTTGTTTTCCAGCTGCTCCCTACTTAAATATCTTGCCAGCTTCACGGGCTTTATGCTAAGATAAGCACTAGCAATTGTACACTTTACATATAAGGAGGATCCCTTATGCGAGAACTGCTAGAGCTTCTGGAGCACGATGCCCGCCGCCCCGTCAGCGAACTGGCTTCCATGCTGCAGCGCAGCGAATACGAAGTAGAAAAGAATATCAAGGACCTGGAAAAGAACAAGATCATCCTTTCCTATAACACCCTCATCAACTGGGAGAAATTCGGCGACGATACAGTGACCGCCGTCATCGAGATCAACCTTACCCCCCAGAGGGAAGTGGGCTTTGATGCCATTGCCGAGCGCATCTACCGCTTCGACGAAGTGCGCACCGTTTATCTTATGAGTGGCAGCTTTGACCTGCTGGTCATCATCGAGGGCAAGTCCCTGAAGGACGTGGCCAACTTCGTAGCCACCCGCCTGGCCACCATCGAAGGCGTCACCGCCACCCGCAGTCATTTCATGCTGAAGCCTTACAAGAAGGACGGCGTCATCATCAACGATGAGGAACGTGACCGCAGATTGGTGGTGTCCCCATGATTGAGAAAAGAAGCGACTGGCAGGAGCGTCTCTCCCCGGGAGTGAACGCCATTGCCCCCTCGGGCATCCGCAAGTTCTTCGACATCGCCGCCCAGATGGAGGACGTCATCTCCCTGGGCGTGGGCGAGCCGGATTTCGTCACCCCCTGGTCTATCCGCGAATCCTGCGTCTATGGCCTGGAGCAGGGCTACACCTCCTACACTGCCAACCGGGGCATGCCGGAACTGAGGCAGGAAATAGCCGCCCTCTACCAGCGCCGCTATGACACAAGCTACGACTGGGATACGGATATTCTCGTGACCGTAGGTGTCAGCGAGGCCCTTGACATCGCCATGCGGGCCATCCTGGCCCCCGGGGACGAAGTGCTGATTCCCGAGCCCTGCTACGTGTCATATCAGGCCTGCACCATCCTGGCCGGCGGCGTGCCTGTGGCTGTGCCCGCCAAAGCTGAGAACGACTTCCGCATCACGGCGGCAGAACTTGAGGAGCACGTCACCCCAAAGACCAAGGTGCTGCTGATTGGCTATCCCAACAACCCCACGGGCGCCATCATGACCAGGAAGGACCTGCTGGCTGTGGCTGACTTTGCCGAAAAACACGACCTCATCGTCATTTCCGATGAGATTTACGGCGATCTCACCTACGGCGAGGAAGATCACATCTGCTTCTCCTCCCTGCCGGGCATGCAGGAACGCACCATCCTGCTGAACGGCTTCTCCAAGGCCTACGCCATGACCGGCTGGCGCATCGGCTACGCCATGGGCAACAAGGCCATCATCGCCGCCATGACCAAGATTCACCAGTACACCATGCTCTGCGCCCCCATCACTGCACAGGTGGCAGCTGTGGAGGCCCTGCGGCACGGGGAGAAATACATGAAGAAGATGGTAGCGGAATATGACCGCCGCCGCCGCCTCATCTACGACGGCTTCATCAAGATGGGCCTGGAATGCTTCGAGCCCAAAGGCGCCTTCTACATCTTCCCCAGCATCAAGAGCACCGGCTACACCTCTGACGAGTTCGCCGAAGCCCTGTTGCAGGCTGAGCACGTAGCCCTGGTCCCCGGCAGCGCCTTCGGTGCCTGCGGCGAAGGCCACGTCCGTTGCTCCTACGCCACTTCCATAGACAAGATTTCAGAAGCTCTCAACCGCATTGAGAACTTCCTGAAAAACCATAGGAAGTAAATTAAAAAGACAGGTATTGAGAATGCATCATCCTCAATACCTGTCTTTCTTTTGCCAAATCAGCGGATAAGAAGCCTTTTGATGAAATAGTAAGCTATGGCCAGCCCCACTGCCCCCAGCAGTACCGGCAGGACAAAACTTACAAAGAGCACCACCACAGTCGCCACGCCAATCAGGGCAGCTATGCGCACAATCCTGGTGCGCCAGTCATTTCCCAGAATGATGCGGCTCCAGCCCAGGCCCTGGGAGAAGGGAGCGTGGCTGGAATAGACGCGGTAGTATTGGGGCTGCTCCCTGTCCTGCTGATAGTCATGACGGCTGTCAGCTTCATTGCCATCGGCATCTATGGTCACACCCTCATAGGAGTTCTTCTCATCACGGGTGAGCACCCGCACAGATTCCTTTTCCTCTTCCATGTTCACGCCTCCCCCTCTATAAGCAAACGAAAATTAAATATCAGCCTGGCAATCGATGCGTTCCCCGTTCTTCTCCTTTTCCACCACCTGCTTCTGGAACTCGAAGCACTCGCTGGCTACATCATTGGAAAGCCAGAGCAGGCAGATAAGGTTCGGGATGGCCATGAGGCCGTTCATGGTATCGGAAAAGTTCCAGACCACTTCCAGGGAAGTGGTGGCACCCACGAAGGTGATCATGCCGAAAATCACCCGGTAGCTCATGATGACCTTGCGGTTCTTGATAATGTACTCCAGGGCCTTTTCGCCGTAATACTCCCAGCCCAGAATGGTAGAGAAGGCGAAGAGGGACAAAGAGATGGAAATAACCAGCTTGCCATACTCACCAAAAACCGTAGAGAAGGCCAGGATAGTGAGCTGTGCCCCGGACACGGGAGCCCCGGTAGCAGGGTCAATAGTGCCCAAAAGACCAGAGGAGGCAATCACCAGCCCCGTCAGCATGCAGACAATCATGGTATCGAAGAAGGTACCAGTCATGTTCACATAGCCCTGACGGGAAGCGTGGTCAGTACGGGCAGCAGCTGCCGCAATGGGGGCAGAACCCAAGCCTGCTTCGTTGGAGAATACGCCCCGGGCCACGCCCCAGCGCATAGAGGTGAGCATGGAGGCCACGATGGAGCCGCCCACGCCGCCTGCCACGGAGTCAAAGGAGAAGGCCATGCGGAACATCTCCGCCACGCCTGCTGGCACTGCCTCGAAATTAACGATAATGACAATAAGAGCTGTAACAAAGTAGAAAGCCGCCATGGCAGGCACCACGATGCTGGACACCTTGCCGATGCTGCGGATGCCGTTCACCAGCGTGCAAGTGGCTGCCACCATGATGACAGTACCGGTAATCCAGGTAGGTATATCATAACTGGTAAAAAGTGCTGCAGAAATCGAATTTGCCTGGGTCATGTTGCCGATGCCGAAGGAGGCCAGCACCACGAAGGAGGCAAAGAGAGCCGCCAGAGTACGCCCGATGAACTTATTGGAGAAGCCATGCTTCATGGCGTACATGGGACCGCCGGACATCTCACCCACGCTGTTAGTCTCACGGTACTTCACCGCCAGCACGGACTCAGCGTATTTGGTGGAAAGGCCGAAGGCGGCGCTGATCCACATCCAGACAAGAGCTCCCGGGCCGCCCAGCACCATAGCCGTGGCCACGCCTACGATATTGCCTGTGCCCACCGTGGCGGACAGGGCCGTCATCAGCGACTGGAAGGGAGAAATATCCCCCTCATGGCTCTTTTTCTGGCGGAAAATCATCTTGATGGCATAGACAAGATTTATCCAGGGCAGGAAGCGCAGCCTTATCGTCAGGAAGATGCCGGTGCCCACCAGGAAGGCCAGCATGACCGGCCCCCAGACAAAATCATTGATGTCTGCCAAAAGTCTTGATACATCCATAAGCTATCCCCTCACCTTTCATTCTCTTCTGCTCAGGCTTCCACAAGGAAGGCCTGATACCCCTTCCAAACTTCATATATATCCACCTTGCTGGTAGCTTCCCAGGGAGCGTGCATGGAGAGCACTCCTACGCCGCTGTCGATGACCTGCATGCCGTAAAGACTCATGATGTAGGCGATGGTGCCGCCCCCACCCAGGTCAACCTTGCCCAGCTCTGCCAGCTGGAAGTGGACATTATGCTTCTTCATGATGCCGCGGATCTCTCCCAAATACTCCGCATTGGCATCGTTGGAGCCGGACTTGCCCCTGGCCCCGGTAAACTTGTTGAACACCATGCCCTTGCCCAGATAAGCCACGTTCTTCTTGTCAAAGGAAGAAGCGTAGAGGGCATCATAGGCGCTGGACACATCAGAGGAAAGCATCTTGGAGTTGGCCAGGGTGCGGCGCACAGAGAGGTCGCTGCCCTGTCCCATGGCGTTCAGCAGCTCTGCCACCACGTTCTCGAAGAAACGTGACTGCATGCCCGTAGCGCCCACGCTGCCGATTTCCTCCTTGTCCACCAGCAGGCAGCAGGCAGTGCGGCGCATGCGCCCCGTCTCCAGCATAGCCATGAGGGACGTATAGGAGCAAACCCTGTCATCCTGCCCATAGGCCAGCACCATGCTGCGGTCAAAGCCAAGCTCCCTGGCCTTGCCAGCAGGCACCAGGGCAAGCTCAGCGGACTGGAAATCCTCTTCCTCAATGCCATACTTATCTTTGATAAGCTTCAGCACGCCTGCCTTGACTGATTCCTTCTCCCCTTCCTTCAGGGGATAGTTGCCCACCAGGATATCAAGGCTCTCGCCTTCCACCACCTTGGCACCGGCCTTCTTCAGCTGTTCCTGGGAAAGATGGACCAGCAGGTCAGTGACGCAGAACACCGGGTCTTTTTCATCCTCGCCGATGCAGATCTCCACCACTTCGCCGGAGGGCTTCACCACCACGCCGTGCAGGGCCAGGGGCAGGGCCACCCACTGATACTTCTTGATGCCGCCGTAGTAATGTGTATCAAGGTAAGCAAGTCCCCCCTCCTCATAAAGGGGGTTCTGTTTCACATCCAGGCGGCAGGTGTCGATATGTGCCCCCAGAATGTTCATGCCCTTCTCCAGCGGCTCCTCGCCGATATTGAAGAGCACCACGGACTTCTTCATGTTCACCGCGTAGACCTTGTCACCGGGGCGCACCTGCTCCCCTGCTTCCAGCATGGCATAGAGGTCGCGGTAACCGGCCTTCTCTGCCAGTTCCACCGCCTCAGCGGCGCTCTCCCGCTCAGTCTTGCAGCGGGAAAGGAAATCTATGTAGCCTGCAGAGAGCTTCTCCAGAGCTTCCCTGTCGCTGTCCGTATACTGGCTCCAGATGGAGTCTTTTGCTTTATCTTCAGCCATGAAAAACGTTCCTTTCTGTATCAAATAGCCTTCCCCTTGAGGGGAAGGTGTCAGCCGACAGGCTGACGGATGAGGTGGCCTGCTGCAGTCAATCAACATAGCGAGACACCTCATCCACCGCTTCGCGGTCCCCCTTCCCCTCAAGGGGAAGGCTTCAGAGGTGGTCTTCTAAGATTTTCTCAAAGTCCCCACGGGTAGTTGCCTTGTTGAACCTGTCACGGAACAGCGCCCCATGCTGCAGGCCTCTGGTATACCAGGTGGCGTGCTTGCGCATTTCCCGGGGACCGATGTAATCGCCCTTGTACTTCAGCAACAGGTCAAGGTGGCGCATGATCACTTGGGCCCGTTCCTGCATGGTGGGGGGCGGCAGCTCCTCCCCGGTGGCCAGATAATGGGTCAGGCGCTTGAAAATCCAGGGATTGCCCTGGGCGCCGCGTCCAATCATGACTCCGTCTGCCCCGGTGACTTCCATTATCTTCTTCAAATCGGCACAGGTCCTCACATCTCCATTGGCAATGACGGGAATGGAAACAGCCTGCTTCACCTCAGCAATCTTCTCCCAGTCTGCCTGACCGGCGTAGAACTGAGCACGGGTGCGGCCGTGGACAGCGATGGCGTCAACGCCTGCCTCTTCCGCCATCTTGGCGATTTCCAGCACATTGACATTTTCCTCGTCCCAGCCAAGGCGCATTTTCACCGTGAAGGGCATCTTCACAGCCGCCCGCACAGCCTTCATGATGGCGTAGGCCCGCTCCGGGTCCTTCATCAGGGCAGAGCCTTCGCCATTCTTCACCACTTTCGGGGCAGGACAACCCATATTGAAGTCCAGGATATCACAGGTGCCCTGAGCCTCCACAAAGGCCGCCGCCTCTGCCGCCATCTCCGGGGTAGCAGCGAAAATCTGCATGGCCAGGGGGCGCTCTCCCGGCTCGGAGTTCAGCATCTTCAATGTCTTCTCATTGCGAAAGTGGATGCCCTGGCTGCTGACCATCTCCGCATAGCAGAGAGGGCAGCCCATATCGTGGGCGATGATGCGGTAGGCCGTATCCGTCACCCCCGCCATGGGAGCCAGGAACACCGGATAGTCGAAGTGGAAAGCGCCGATATCTATGCCCTTCATTCCTGCACTTTCCTTTCGCCGCTCTTAACCTGATTGCGCTCATAAAGGGCACGAAGGCCCGTGAGGGTCAGGAAGTGGTCTATCTTGTCGATGGTAGCCGATTCCTTGGCAATCATCTTGGCCAGGCCGCCTGTGGCGATGACCTTCATCTCACAGCCCATTTCTTCCTTGATGCGGCGCACGATTTCATCGATCTGGCCCACATAGCCGAAGATGATGCCCGCCTGCATGCCCTGAATGGTGTTGCGGCAGATGACCTGTTTGGGAGGCACCAGCTCGATGCGTGGCAGCTGGGCCGCCTGCTGGAACAGGGCATCGGCACTGGTGCCGATGCCGGGAGCGATGACGCCTCCCAGGAAATCCCCGTTCTCCGCCACCACATCAAAGGTGGTGGCCGTGCCGATATCGATGACAATCAGGGGACCGCCGTACTGCTCATAGGCACCCACCACATTGACGATGCGGTCTGCACCGATAGCCCTGGGATTCTCATAGTGGAGCTTGATGCCCGTCTTGATGCCGGGCCCCACCACCAAGGGCTTGATGTGGAAATAGCGCTCGCACATCTTCATCATGGGCACCACCAAAGGCGGCACCACAGAAGAAATGATGATGGCCTCAATATCCGTCATGCTGATGCCCTGAAAGCGGAAGAGGTCATTTAAAAGCATGCCGTACTCGTCACCAGTCTTCTGCCTGTCCGTAGAGATACGCCAGTGCTTCACCAGCTTCTTGCCCTCGTAGGTGCCCATGACCGTATTGGTATTGCCTATATCAAAAACTAACAGCAAAGTATTTTCCTCCCATTGGGAACTAGAACTCATTTCTTCGGCCTGATGGATACATCCCCTGCCATCACCGTGCGGATCTCGCCGTCTTTTTCCACCAGCAGGGCGCCGTAGGAATCAATATCCACAGCCCTGCCCGTGAACTCATCACCGCCGTGGATGCCGATGACCCTGACTTCCTGTCCCAAGGTCACCGAATACTTTCGCCAGGCCTCAAGAACGGGGGTGAAGCCCTTCTCCAAAGCCGTCTTGTACCACTTCTCAAGAGAACGCAGCACCGCCTGCAGGAACTTCACTCTGGGCACCGGCTCTCCTTTCATGATTTCCATGGAAGTGGCCTTGCCCCGCAATTCCTCCGGGAAGTCCTCCTCCTTGATATTGGCATTGATGCCGATGCCCAGGACGATGTGCTTGATGCGGTCTATGTCGCAGCCGGCCTCCGTAAGGATGCCCACCAGTTTCTTGCCCTCGTAGACAATATCATTGGGCCATTTGATGCCCGGCGTCAGGCCGAACTCCCGCATGGCCTCAGTCACAGCCACCGCCGCCAGCAAAGTGCATTTGGGCGCCTCCTGAGGGGCAAAGGGCGGACACAATACCAGCGAAAACCAAATGCCTGTCCCCGCCGGAGAAAAGAAGCTCCGCTCCAGGCGCCCCCGCCCACCGGTCTGGCTCTCTGCCACCACCACCAGGCCATCAAGCTTCTTCCAGCCGCCAGGGCCATTCTTTATGAGCATCTGCTTGGCCACATTATTAGTAGAATCCACCTGCTGGAAATTCTTGATCAGGCGGCCCACCAATTCCGTATTCAGACCGTGGCTTATCTCACTGGCCAGCAGGCTGTCCGGACTTTCCCTCAAAGAATAGCCATTGCGGGAATGGCTGACAATCTCATAGCCAGAGCTGCGGAGCTCCTGGATGTGTTTCCACACAGCCGTCCTGGTGACCCCCAGTTTTTCTGCCATCTCTTCCCCGGAAACGTAGCGGTCTCCGGATTGCCGCAATAGGTCAAGTATCTTGCCACGCATATATTTCCCCCCTGCCGGGACTTAAGGAACTGTTCATACAAAATTACACTGTAACAGTATACCATAAAAGCCACGCAAAATAAAAGCTGGCGGGACAGTTTCCTGTACCGCCAGCGGTTGGATCTAAAAATCCTTACATGTAATCGATGGAAGACTTCTTCTTCTCCTGCTTCATATAGCCAAGCTTCTTGGCTATCCACTCCGTGATGACGAAGAAAACAGGAATCAGGAAGACACCCATGAAGGTGGCAAAGAGCATGCCACCCACTACCGCCACGCCCATGCCGTTGCGGGCGGCTGCGCCGGCACCGCTGGCTATAGCCAGAGGCAGGCAGCCGATGATGAAGGCAAAGGAGGTCATGAGGATAGGACGGAGACGCAAGCCTGCTGCCTCCAGGGCGGCCTTCACAGGCTCCATGCCCCTGTCCACACGCACCTTGGCGAACTCCACGATCAGGATGGCGTTCTTGGCCGCCAGGCCGATGATCATGATGATGCCGATCTGCATGTAGACGGAGTTCTGCAAGCCTGAGTTCATGTGCCCCGTGAGCATCATGCCCAGATTGGACAAAGCCCACTCGGAGAACAGGGCGCCGAAGATGCCTGTAGGCACCGTAAAGAGCACGGCAAAGGGCACGCTCCAGCTCTCATAGAGGGCTGCCAGGCACAGGAACACGAAGACCAGCGCCAGGGCCAGCACCTGGAAGGTGGAGCTTGCAGCTTTCTTTTCCTCGCGGCTCTGGCCGGACCACTCAATCTCAAAGCCAGTACCGGCTTCCTCCCGGACAATCTGCTCGATGGTATCCATGGCCTGTCCGGAGCTGTAGCCGTCGCCGGCATTGCCCTGGATGCTGACGGCCTTGGTGCCGTTGAATCGGGAAATAACCGTGGGGCCCGTGCTGTTCCTGGGAGTCAGCAGGGTGCTAAGAGGAATCATGGTGCCGGAGGAACTCCGCACAAACATGAATTTCATGGCATCCGTCTCGCTGCGGAAGGCGGTATCAGACTGGAGCACCACCTTGTAGCTGCGGCCAAAACGGTTGAAGTCGTTCACCTGGGCGCCGCCGAAGTTCACCTGCATGGCTGTGAACACATCAGACAGCTTCACATCCATCTTCTTGATCTTCTCGCGATCCACATCATACTCGATGGTAGGAGAAGTGATGGAATAGGTGGTGCGCACACCCTGCAGGGCAGGGTTCTGATTAGCCTTGGCCACGATGCGATTCGTAATCTCATAGAGTTCCTCATCCGTATGGCCAGACATATCCATGAGCTGCAGATTCCAGCCGCCCACATTGCCCAGACCGGGCAGGGCAGGAGGATTGGCAGCAATGACCGTAGCCTCGGGAGCCAGCTGCGCTCCCAGGCCGAAGAGAGTGCCCACGGCAGCATCCACGGACTGATCCCCGCCGGGGCGCTGGCTCCAGTCCTTCATGCCGATGATCAGGAGGCCTGCGCTTGGCTTGCTGGTGAAGGCCAGCATATCAAAGCCCGTGACCGCCATGGATTGGTCTATGCCCTTGATGCTCTGGAGAGCCGCAGCCTGCAGCTTGTCCATGGTCTTCTGGGTCTGGTTCAGGGAAGTTCCCTCAGGCAGGTTGACCATGGCGAAAGCGTAGCCCTGATCCTCCGAAGGCACGAAGGTAGAGGGCAGCTTCATATAGAGCAGGGCCATCAAGCCCGACACGATGAGCAGGAAGATCACAGCCAGCTTGGCATTGGCAATGCCCCGGGCCACTATCCCCACATAGCCTTTCTTGGTTCTCTCAAACCAGTTGTTGAAAGCGGTGAAGAAACGGTCCAAAGCGCCGTCCTGCCCTTCGCTCTCCTCATGGCGCTTGAGAATCATGGCACAAAGAGCCGGAGTCAGGGTCAGTGCCACGAAGGCAGACAGGGCCATGGAAACCGCGATGGTGAGAGCAAACTGGCGATAGAGCACGCCGGTCATGCCCCCCAGGAAAGCCACGGGCACGAACACCGCCGCCAGCACGAAGGCAATGGCCACTACCGGGCCCTGCACTTCATCCATGGCGCGCTCGGTGGCGTCCACAGGCTCAAGTCCCTCTTCCATGTGCTTCTCCACGTTCTCGATAACCACGATGGCGTCATCCACCACCAGGCCGATGGCCAGCACCAGGGCAAAGAGGGTCAGGGTATTGATGGAGAAATCCAGGAGAATGAAGGCTGCCAGGGTACCAATCAGAGATACCGGCACTGCCAGCAAAGGAATTATAGTAGCGCGCCAACTCTGCAGGAAGAGGAAGATAACGAACACCACCAGGAGCAGAGCCTCGAAGAAGGTCTCCAGCACCTCTTTGATAGAAGCGTTGATATAGTTGGTGCTGTCCATGATCTCGCTGACTTCCAAGTTGGGAGGCAGATCAGACTTTGCTTTTTCAATGATTTCCTTGACCCCTGCCACCGTCTGCATGGCATTGGCGTCATTGGTAAGCTGGATGCCGAAGCCCACGGCGGGAGCGCCGTTGCTCTTGGTCACAAAGCCATTGTCCTTCTGGCCTTCCTCCACCCGGGCCACGTCCTTCAGGCGCACGAAGGAACCATCTGTGCCATGGGTCTTCAGCACGATGTTACCGAATTCCTCAGGGGTGGAGAGACGGCCCTGGATTTTGCCCGTGTACTGCTTTTCCTGGCCATTGTCCACAGGCATGCCGCCTACGGTACCTGCCGGAGCCTGCACATTCTGCTCATTGATGGCATCGGTTACGTCCTTCACCGTCAGATTATACTCTGCCAGGCGGTCAGGATTCAGCCAGACACGCATGGCATAGTCGGCGCCGAAGACCTGCACATCACCTACACCAGCTACACGCTTGATCTGATCCAAAAGATAGATATCCGCATAATTCTTCATGAAAGCACGGTCATACGTACCATCAGGAGAAGTCAGGGACACCATGTAAGCCATATCGTTAGAAGACTTGCGGGTGGTTACGCCCACGGACTGCACCGACGAGGGCAGGCTGGCATTGGCGATGGCCACGTTGTTCTGCACCTTGACGGAATCCATATCGCCGTCAGAGCCCGTATCAAACACCACGCTGAGGCTGTACCGGCCAGTATCGTTGGAGGTGGAGCTCATGTAGTCCATGCCCTGGGTGCCGTTGACCTGCTGCTCAATGATCTGGGCCACCGTGTCATTTACTACGCTGGCGTTAGCGCCAGTATAGGACGTACCGACAGAAATAGTCGGCGGGGCAATCTGCGGGTACTGCGCTATAGGCAGCTGCACAGCCGATATAAGGCCCACGATTACGATAATGATGGAAATGACTATCGCAAAGATTGGGCGGTGGATAAAAAACTTTGACAAAACGCCGCCCCCTTATTTCTTGACAGTAGAAGCGTCGGGATCGAAAAGGGAAGTATCGGTATTCAGGGAGAAGCCCATTTCCTCAGGCGTCACCATAGTCACCGTAAGGTCCCTGCCCTCCTGCAGGTTGGTAAGGCCTTCCACCACCACAATATCGCTGGCATCGATGCCTTCCTTGATGATGTAGTAGCTGCCCACCTTTTCCCCAAGTTTCACGGTGCGGGCCTCGGACTTGGCATCCCCGTTCACTACCATGACAAAGGACTTGCCCAAGAGCTGCTGCACGGCACGCTGTGGCACCAGGATGGCTCCCGGCACAACCTCACCCGTGAGCTTCACCCGTGCGTACATGCCGGGGAGCAGGATGCCGTTGGGATTGTCAAATAGAGCCTTCAGGGTCAGGGTACCCGTATTATCGGATAAAGCGCGGTCAGACTCAGAAATGACGCCAGTGAGTGGATATTCCGTACCATCAGACAGGGTAAGGCTCACATTCACATTGCTGTTGGGATCACCCTGCTGCATGGCCTTGATGTTCATGAATTTCAGGAACTCAGTCTCGGAAATGGAGAACTGGGCATAGATGGGGTCAGAGGAACCGATGGTCACCAGAGTGGTGTTGCCGGCAGTGGCATAAGTGCCTACTGCCACGTCATCCACGGAGAGCTGGCCCGTCATGGGAGCATAAACCACCGTATCGTCAAGATCTTCCTGAGCCTTCTTCAGCAGGGCCGCATTGGCAGCAGCAGCAGCTTCATAGGCATTCACCTGAGACTGCTGGTTGGCCACAGTCTGCTCCGCTATGGCATCAGACTTCAGGAGTTCCTCATAGCGGTAGAGGTCTGTCTGGGCATTGCTCAGATTGGCCTCGGCCTGAGCCAGATTGGCATGGGCGTTCAGCACCGCCGACTCATACTGGCGGGAGTCAATGCGGTACAGGGGCTGTCCCTCCACCACATACTGGCCGCCCTGGACATATTTTTCGATGATCTTGCCAGAGACCTTGGCCTGGACCTTCACCTCATCCTTGCCTACCAGGGAGCCTGCATACTCACTGGTGAGGGGCGTATCCTGCTGGATGACGTTCATGGCCTTCACCTGGGCACCGCCCTTCTGGGCCTGCTGCTGCTCCTTGCCGCAGCCAGAGAGCACCACGGAGAGGCAAAGGGCCATCACCAGGGCCAAAGCCTTCTTGTTTTTCGTCAAAAACAAAGCAAAAAACCTCCTTCATACTATAACTCAACAACTACAACGTTTCTGGAGATTAGTAAATAAGTGTTTACTATCAATGGATTATATAGTATTATATCGGTAAAGAAAAGTCAAGAACCAGCTAATAAAACCCAACCAAGGAGGAATGGAAATGACCTTGGCAGATTCCGGGCATGCCCTTTCCCAAGACTTTCTGGAAACCCTCATGCTCATCCATGTGAATTTCTTCCGCAACAAGAACCTGCCCCTGCCCCTGAACCAGTACGGCCTTCTCATGGTCATCCACACGGAAGGCCCCATCACCAACAACCGGGCCAGTGAGATACTGAAGATTTCCAAGCAGCAGATGAGCACCGTGGCAGAACGCCTGCTGCAGCAGGGCTACATCAGCAAGAACGCAGACTGCCGCGACCGCAGGTGCTGCCTGCTGGAGCTGACAGAAAAGGGTCTGGAAATCATCAATCAGCAGAATGACTATGTGCGGAAAAAGTTCGAAGACAGGCTGCACAAGCTCACCAAGGACGAGCAGCAGAAACTCTCAGAAGCCATACACAGGCTGAATCGTTCCATAGACACGATGTTTTCTTGATAACGAAAGAACCGGAACACCTGGGAAACCATGGTACTCCGGTTCTTTTTTCATGCCCTTGGCAAGATCAAAGCTCAATCACATCCAGATCGTCAGGCACGAAAATCTTACCATGGTAGTATTTCGCCGCCTCGGCGCTGTAATCCTGCTTGCGGGTTTCTATATGTTTGTCTTCCGTGTGGTAAAGCACCAGGTTCCTGGCCCCCAGCTCCTCAGCCAGCTCGCTGGCCTCCTTCACGGTGCTGTGGTTCTTCTCGTAGGGCTTGAAGACCTCCCTGTCCTCATAGCGGCAGAAGGCCTCTGCCAGCAGCCAGTCCGCCCCTGCCGCATACTCCCTGTCATGCTCATTGTAAGGCTCATCCCCCAGGCAGACGAACTTCATGCCATCGGGGAAAACCAGCCGGTAGCCAAACTGCTTAGCCTTGGTAGAGCAGATATCAAAGGCGGTGAGATTGGCAAAGGGCAGCTCCACGCTTTCCCCGTCCTGCACCTCATGCACCAGGATATCCGTCCCCACCCTGGCAAAATCCTTCTTCTTCAAGGTCATCTTCGTCATGGTGATGAGCATGTCCTTCACCACATCATGGCAATAAATGTGAAACTGCCCCTCGTACTTTCCCTTGTTCATCAGGTCAGCCACCTTGCGCATGACCCAGATAACCCCCAGCACATGGTCAGTATGGCCGTGGGTCACAAACATGTGGTGGCAGTCACCGAATTTGAAGGGAGTCTCCTCCAACTGGCGCAGGATCCCATTGCCGCCCCCCGCATCAGTCAGGAACAGCCCCTGCTCCGTCTCCAGATAAAAGCAGGTATTGAAGCACTTGGTAGCCATGGCAAAGCCAGTCCCCAAAACATACATCTTCCGCACAAAAACTCCCCCTCTTACAGTACACCCAGACCACTCCAACTGGCCCCCAAGGATGGGGGCCAAGGGGCCTTTGAATTCAGGATGAATTCAGGCCCAAAGGTTTTCTTTTGGTACTTTTCTTTGCATCAAAGAAAAGTACAAGCCGCCCCCTTACTTCTCAACTAAAAGGCACTCACCCTCACCAGAGAGTCTGTAATCCTCCATGCCCACCGGCAGGAAAACCGTCTCCCCCTTGGCAAGCTCAGTATCCTTGCCGCCGCAGACCAGCTTCAAACTGCCGGACAGCACCGTCAAAGACTGGAAAGACTCCCCGGGAGCCTTGAAATCCGCCTCACCATCAACCTCCAAATGATAAGTCGTGAAATAATCGCACTTAGCCAGCAGCGACACCCTGCACCCTTTCAGCAGGTCAATTTCTGCCAAGGGCCTCGTATTTAGCGGCAGCGGTTTCCTCCTGGTCACTGCCAAGGCCTTGCCGATATGCAGGGGCCTAGACTTGCCGTCTGCCCCCACTCTGCCGTAATCGTAGACGCGATAGGTGGAATTGGAGCTCTGCTGCACCTCGCAGATGAGGATGCCTGCCCCGATGGCGTGCAGGGTCCCCGCCTCGATGAAGAACACATCCCCCTTGTGCACCGGCACCTGGCGGCAGACCTCCAGCAGGGTGTCTTCCTCGATGCGGTTCCTGAACTCCTCCTTGGAAATCTCCTTCTCAAAGCCGTAGATGAGCTTCGCTCCAGGCTCGGCATCCAGCACATACCACATCTCCGTCTTGCCCTGCTCACCTTCCACCCGCTGGGCGTATTCATTGTCCGGATGCACCTGCACAGAAAGGCTGTCCCTGGCATCGATGAACTTGATCAGCAGGGGGAATTCCGCCAACCCCTGACATTTCGGCCCCAGGATCTGCTGCCCCTGTCGCTCAATGTATTCCCTCAGAGTCAGGCCCTTGTCCTCCCCCTCGGCAATGATGCTCTCTCCGTCCTTGTGGCAGGAAAGCTCCCAGCTCTCCGCCACCTTCTCCATCTCCGAGGCCTTGCCGTACTCCTCCCGCAGGCGGTTGCCCCCCCAGAGATAGTCTTTAAGCGGTGCCTGCAGCTTAACAGGATAAAGCATATATCTTCCTCCCCTTCATAATCTAGTCACATTTTAGCACAAATTACAGACAACAAAAAGAGGTGGAAGCTGTGATTATCTTCCACCTCTAAATATGCAATTTCAGCCCTTCCACTTAGCCAAGGCTGCCCTGGCGGCCTGCTGCTCTGCCGCTTTCTTGCTGCGGCCGGAGCCTTCGCCGTAGGGCACGCCGTCCACCAGCACCCGGCTGGTGAAGATCCTTTCGTGAGGGGGGCCGGACTCGCCTGCTTCTTCGTAGGTTATGACCTTTTCCGGGTCCTTGTGTACCAGTTCCTGGAAAGTGGTCTTGTAGTCCGTCAGGATCTCCCCTACCCGGCTGGCCTGCTGGAATTCATGGGAAAGCTGCCTCACCACGTAGTCCTGGGCAGTCTCCCAGCCCTGGTCCTCATAGATGGCGCCGATAACGGCCTCGAAGGCATCCTCCAGATTGGTCTGGCGGTTGCGGCCGCCGCCCATTTCCTCCCCCCGGCCCAAGAGCAGATGCTCACCCAGCTTCAGGTCTTTGGCCAGGCGGGCCAGAGTCTCCGAGCGCACAATGCTGGCCCGGATCTTGGTAAGCTCGCCCTCGGGAAGGTTTTTGAAACGACCATACAGATAAGTGCTGGAGGCAAGCTCCAGCACTGCGTCCCCTAAGAATTCGAGACGTTCATTATGGTCAGTCTTCCTTTTCGCCTCATTGGCGTAGGAGGTATGGGTGAGTGCCCGGTCCAGCAGGGCAAGGTTCCTGAACTTCACGCCCAGGTTCCCCGCCAGCTTTTCCAGTTCCTCACGCCTTTCCTCAGAAAGGAATTCAGACATATCTGTTCCTCTTGCTTACTCAGCGTACTTCTTCAGCAGCAGGCAGGCATTGTGGCCGCCGAAGCCGAAGGAGTTGGACATAGCTGCGCGCACGGTCTTGGCCTTGGCCTTGTTGGGCACATAGTCAAGATCCAGTCCCTCGTCCTGAGTCTCATAGTTCATGGTGGGAGGCATCATATCATTTTCCACAGTCAGGGCAGTGGCAATAGCCTCCACGCCGCCGGCAGCACCCAGCAGATGACCGGTCATGGACTTGATGGAGGACACGGAAACCTCCTTGGCAGCCTCGCCCCAAACAGCCTTGATAGCCTCGCTCTCACCCTCGTCGTTCAGGTGGGTGGAGGTGCCATGGGCGTTCACATAGTCAACCTCGCTGGCCTTCATGCCTGCATCATCCAGAGCCAGCTGCATGCACTTGGCCTGATAGGTGCCATGGGGAGCAGGGCTGGTCATGTGATAAGCGTCGGAGTTGGCGCCATAGCCAATCACCTCGGCGTAGATATGAGCGCCGCGAGCCTTGGCGTGCTCCAGGCTCTCCAGCATCACAATGCCTGCGCCCTCGCCCATGACGAAACCGCTGCGGTTCTTGTCGAAGGGACGGGAAGCATGAGCAGGATCATCGTTGTGATCCATGCAGAGGGCCTTCATGGCAGCGAAACCTGCCACAGCAGCGGGAGAAATGCAGGCCTCGGTGCCGCCAGCCAGCATGGCATCAGCATCGCCGCGCTGAATCACGCGGAAAGCGTCACCGATGCAGTTGGTGCCCGTAGCGCAAGCCGTCACCACGCACTCAGAGGGGCCGTGGAGGCCGAACTGGATAGCCACATGGCCGGTGGCCAGGTTGGCAATCATCATGGGGATGAAGAAGGGGCTGATACGGGAAGGACCCTTGGCAAAGAGCTTCTCGTACTGGCTGTGCATGGTCTCGATGCCGCCGATGCCAGCGCCGATGTAAGTGCCGATGCGGTCACGATCTGCTTTCTCAAGATCAATCCCGGAATCCTCAATGGCCAGCTTGGCTGCAGCCACAGCGAACTGGGCATAGCGGTCCATGCGCTTGGACTCCTTCTTGTCGATGTAATCAGCGGGATCGAAATCCTTCACCTCGCCGGCGATCTGGGCGCCGTACTCGGAAGCATCGAAACGGGTGATCTTCTCAATGCCGTTCTTGCCCTCCAGGAGGCCCTTCCAGAATTCGTCCTTGCCGATGCCGATAGGGGTGACGGCACCAAGGCCGGTGATAACTACGCGATTCTTCACAACAAATCTCCTCTCGCAATTGAAACCGTTCTCAAAAAACTTCAAACAAGGTTCCTAATCAACAGAATAGGGCGCGCAGAGCACGCCCCCCATTTCCTCTTAGATTGCCGCTACCTCAGCCTTGAGCTGCTCAAAGATATCATGCACGCTCATGATGCTCTTGATAGTGGGCAGACGCTCTCCCGTAAAGACCAGCCCCGTCTCCACATCGCCCTGCTGAGCCCTGATCAGGGAGCGGATGATGCAGAAATTGTGCTTGCAGGCCTTCAGGCAGGCATCACAAACCGTCGGCGGCACGGGCCCTTCCAGCACCTTAGCGGTGAAGGGAGTGCGCACGGCGCGCCCGGGAAGTCCCACAGGACTGTGGATGACCACTACGTCCTCGGGCTTGGATTTCAGATAATATTCCTTCAGGGCCGGTGCGCCATTGGCCTCCTCAGAAGCCGCAAAGCGGGACCCCATCTGGACGCCATTGGCACCCATGTTTATCAAATCAACGACATCCTGACCGGAAAGGACACCGCCGGCTGCAATCACCGGCAGCTTCACAGCTGCACGTATATCCGGGATAAGGTCCCTCACAGAGGTGTCCGTTCCCAGGTGGCCGCCAGCCTCCTTACCCTCTACCACAATAGCAGTAGCGCCAAGACGCTCGGAAATCTTTGCCAATTTAACTGACGATACAATCGGTACGATAGGCGTGCCGGATTCCTTGCCCAGGCCGAACATATCACGGGAGAACCCCGCACCAGCTACCACCAGGTCAATGCCCTCATCGATGGCAGTCTTCACTACCTCTGCAAAGTCGCGGGCAGCCACCATGATATTGATGCCGATAATGCCTTTGGTAAGGGAACGAGCCAGTCTTATCTCGTAGCGCAGTTCGTCATGGGACATTCCGGATGCAGCAATGAGCCCAATGCCACCCTCGTTAGCTACCGCAGCAGCCAGACGAGCCGTTGACAGACGAATCGCCATTCCTCCTTGGATAATAGGCATTTTTGCGATTTTCGTGCCAATTTTCAGCTCTGGAAGCTTCAATGTTACTCCTCCAATCAATCTCCCCTCTTGACAAAATCCCGCGAAACTGAAGTTCACGGGATTTTTCAAAAGGTAAGACGCCCAAAACTATTGTCAGTCTTTGTTCTGGTCGATGTAGGTAACTACATCCTGAACAGTCTTGATCTTCTCAGCAGCCTCGTCAGGAATCTCGATGTTGAATTCCTCCTCGAAAGCCATGATCAGCTCCACGATATCCAGGGAATCAGCACCAAGATCATCGATGAACGTAGACTCGATTGCTACCTCATCAGCCTCAACACCCAGCTGCTCAACCACGATATCTCTTACTTTATCGAAAGTAGACATGAAGTTTCACCTCCTTAAATTGGTGTACTTGCAAAAGTACCTAATATAGATAATATCACATTACCATGCCACCGTCTACATTGACAATCTGGCCTGTGATATAAGCTGCATTTTCGCTCACCAGGAAGAGGACGGCATTTGCCACATCCGAGGGGCTTCCTTCCCTCTTCATGGGGATAGTGCCCAGGACAGCTTCCTTGGCCTTCTCATTCATAGCGTCAGTCATGTCCGTGGCAATGAAGCCCGGAGCCACCATGTTCACGGTGATGCCGCGGGAAGCAAGCTCCTTGGCGGCAGACTTGGAGAAGCCGATAACGCCAGCCTTGGAAGCTGCGTAGTTGGTCTGACCGGCGTTGCCGGTAAGGCCTACCACAGAAGCCATATTCACGATGCGTCCGCTACGCTTCTTCATCATGAGCTTGGCCACAGCCTTGGTGCAGTAGAAAACACCCTTCAGATTGATGTCCACCACAGCCTCGAAGTCCTCGTCCTTCATACGGGCCAGCAGGCCGTCACGGGTAATGCCGGCGTTGTTCACCAGGATATCGATGGTGCCGAAAGCCTCAACGACCTTCCCGACCATGGCTTCCACAGCGTCCTTGTCAGCCACGTTAGCCTGCACCAGGATGGCCTCGCCACCCATCTTCTCAATCTCAGCCTTGACTTCTTCGGCCTTGGCCTGGCTGCCGGAGTAATTCACAGCAACCTTGGCGCCCTCGGCGGCCAGCTTCAGGGCCACAGCCCTGCCGATGCCCCGGGAAGCACCTGTAACAAGCGCAACCTTTCCGTCTAAAAGCATATTAGCGGACCTCCTTGAAATAGTCAAGCGTTTTTTGCAGGGACTCCATATTTTCTACGTTGAGGCTCTGGATAGCCTTGTCAATACGGCGGTTGAAGCCGCAGAGAGTCTTGCCGGGGCCTGCTTCCACAAAGGTGTCGGCACCGAATTCCTGCATGGTCTTGACGCAGTCAATCCACTTCACAGGATTATCTGCCTGCTTCACCAGGTTCTCCTTGATCTCCTCAGCCTTGGTCTGGAGCTTGCCCGTATAGTTTGCCACTACCGGGAAAGCTGCATCATGGAGAGCTACCTTGTCAAGCTCTGCGGAGAGCTTCTCAGCAGCAGGCTTCATGAGCGTGCTGTGGAAAGGTGCAGAGACAGGCAGAATCACGGCCTTCTTGGCACCAGCTTCCTTCAGGGCCTCCACGGCTGCCTCAACACCTGCAGTGGTGCCGGCAATGACCGTCTGGCCCGGGCAGTTGAAATTCACGGCCTGCACTGCACCCTTGGCTGCCGTTGCCTTCTCGCAGGCATCCACGATGACCTCATCAGAAAGGCCGATGATGGCAGCCATGCCGCCCTCGCCTACAGGTACAGCCTCCTGCATGAACTGGCCGCGCTTGTGCACCAGTACCACTGCATCCTGGAAGGACAGCACGCCTGCTGCCACCAGGGCGGAATACTCGCCCAGGCTGTGGCCGCCAGCCACCTCGGGCTGAATGCCATTTTCCTTCAATACTTCATTGGCAATGACGCTCATGGTGAGGATAGCAGGCTGGGTATTGGCCGTGAGCTTCAGGTCCTCTGCAGGACCCTCAAAGCACATATTCATAATGGAATAACCAAGAGCTTCGTCTGCTTCCTTGAAAATCTTCTTGGCTACATCATAATTATCATAGAAATCCTTGCCCATGCCGACAGCCTGGGCACCCTGACCGGGGAATACAAATGCCAGTTTATTCAAAGCAATGCCTCCTAGAAAGATAAGCAGGAAACTTCTTATTGCAATAACCTATTACTTGCAGGTTTCCTCAATGCCAGTGATGACCTTGGGCAGGCCGTTCACGATATCTTCAATGATGGTCTTGACGGGCTTGATGTCATTCAGCATGCCGGAAATCTCGCCAATCATGACAGAACCGTTCTCCACGTCACCTTCATGGGTAGCGCGGCGCAGGCTGCCTGCACCCAGCTTCTCAAGCTCCTCAGCAGGTGCCTGGGCGGCCTCCATCTCCTCGTACTTGCGGGAAAGCTTGTTGGCCAGCACCCGGGCAGGATGGCCCAGGGAGCGGCCGGTGACCACAGTGGAGCGGTCCTTGGCCTTCAGCACCATCTTCTTGTAGTTCTCATGGGCAATGCACTCCTCAGAGAGGACGAAGCGGGAACCCATCTGCACAGCCTGTGCCCCCAGGGCAAAAGCTGCTGCCATGCCGCGGGAGTCTCCGATGCCGCCGGCGCCGATGACAGGCACGTCCACGGCATCCACCACCTGGGGCAGGAGCGCCATGGTGGTGATTTCACCGATATGACCGCCGGACTCAGTGCCCTCAGCGATGACAGCGTCAGCACCGATGCGGGTCAGACGCT
This sequence comes from Selenomonas sp. KH1T6, assembly GCF_900108415.1. Classification (NCBI taxonomy): domain Bacteria; kingdom Bacillati; phylum Bacillota; class Negativicutes; order Selenomonadales; family Selenomonadaceae; genus Selenomonas; species Selenomonas sp. KH1T6. The sequence goes on along the minus strand of NZ_FNWN01000007.1, from coordinate 67,195 downwards.
TGGCCAGAGCCACAGAAGCCACCACGGGGATGACCTTGGTGCCGATTTCCTTCAGGGCGGGCAGATACTCGCCGGGATTGCCAGCGCCAGTGGTGACCACGGCCACGCGCTCGTCGATGACCACCTGCATGACCTCCTTGACAAAGGGGCTCATGAGCATGATGTTCACGCCGAAGGGCTTGTCCGTCCAACCCTTGCACTTCTGGATCTCAGCCCGGAGGATATCAGGCGGCATATGGCCTGCACCAATGATGCCCAGGCCGCCGGCATTGGATACTGCCGAAGCCAGCTCAGCCGTGCCGATCCAGGCCATACCACCCTGGAAAATCGGGTACTTTATGTTGAGTAGCTTACAAATCGCATTGTTTTCAAACATCAATCATTATCCTCCTTAGAGCCGTCAGTGACCAGCTGCTCCTCTTCCTGGAGTGCCTCCTGGATATGGGTGAGGACGCTCCCTTCCACATAGTCTTTCGCCACGCCGATGGCGCTGCAGATGGCCTTCGCATTGGATGAGCCGTGGCTGATAAGGCAGCAGCCGTTAACGCCAAGGAGGGGCGCGCCGCCGTACTCGCTGGCATCCAGCTTCTTGCCCAGCTTCTTCAAAGTGGGCATCAGCAGGAGTGCTCCCAGCTTCGGCAGTATGCCTCCTTCTTTCACGGCATCCTTAATCAGCTTCATGATGGTCTTTGCCAGACCCTCACCAAATTTTAGCACAACATTGCCAACAAATCCATCACAAATTACGACGTCGAAATTCCCCTTGGGAATATCCCTGCCTTCTGCGTTGCCCTGGAAATTGATGGTGTGCATGGTCTTCAGTATCTGGTAAGTAGCCTTGGCCTGCTCGTTGCCCTTGGTTTCCTCCTCGCCGATATTCAGGAGGCCCACCCGGGGGCTCTTCCTGCCGAAAACATATTCGGCATAGATGGAACCCATGATGCCGCTCTGCACCAGATGCTCCGGCTTGGAATCAACATTGGCGCCGGAGTCAAGCAGGAGAGTCACCCCCTTGGGGGTTGGCATGGGGGTGGCAATGGTAGGACGGCCTATGCCCTTGATGCGGCGAAGGATCAGCTGGGCTGCCGTCACAGCTGCCCCGGTGCTGCCTGCGGAAAGTACCGCATCGCACTCGCCGTCCTTCACCAACCTGGTAGCCACCACTACTGAGGAATCTTTCTTCGTGCGCACAGCGTCAGCAGGATGTTCATCCATCCCGATGACCTGTGTGGTGTGATGAATAGTGATGCCCAGTTTCTCCCAGCCATCTTCTCTTTTCAATACCTCACGAATCTGAGGCTCATCTCCCACCAGTACGATCTCACAGCCATATTTTTTTGCTGCCCTGACTGCACCAAATACAATCTGTTCCGGCGCATAGTCTCCGCCCATGGCATCGACTGCAATCTTCACGCTGCCGCCTCCCAATAAATCAACTTCAATTCTCTCCCCAGGAAACCATTATAAACTTGGCTCTGAAAACTTCCTGAGTTTCATTGCGGGTCTTCACCCAGACAAAATACTTATTGCCCCGCACCCTTACGATCTCTGCCTTGGCAATAAGTTTTTCGCCCACATGCACAGGCACCTTGTACTTGACGTTGGCCACTCCCGTCACTGCCATAGGCGCATCAATCACCGCTATGGCCAGGGAATTGGCCTGTGAGAACATGTACTGCCCCTTGGCAATCTGCGTCTTGGCGAAAACCATATCCTCAGTGATGCGCAGGAGAGAAATCCCCGAATGACCCAGTTCCAGGTCGATAAGCTCGCCTACCACTTCACCGCTTCTGAGCGCCTTCACCTTGTTCTGAGCCGTTTCCGCCATCTTGCGGATACGCCCCCTGAGTTCCGGGATGCCCAGCTCCAGCCTGTCCAGCCTGATGGTCTGGACACTGACGTCCAGATTCTTGGCCAGTTCCTCATCAGTGAGGAAAGGCTTGTCCTTCACCTGAGCCAGCAAAAGCTGCTGCCTCTCCTTCTTCTTCACCCGTGCCATGTTCTCACCTCCTTTTAGTACCTGCTGCTACTATCTCATATAATGGACTATTATAAAGGGTATGTCTTAAAAATGCAAGGGTCATGTGTCATGAAAATAAAGTTGTTCGACTGTACATTCTTGGTGGACAGACTTAATATTGTTATACTTACGATCAGTTTTTTCATATAGGAGAATTGCGTTTCTAGCAGATCTTACCTCCACCGCTTGCGGGGGAGGGGGACCGGCGAAGCCGGTGGAAGGGGGAATCGAAGTCGTAACGTTACCCTCACACCCCTTCCACCGCCTAACGGCGGTCCCCCTTCCCCGTTTCACGGGGCAGGTAAGACCTACGATTTACGAAACAATTCTAAAATCAGCTATTCTCGCGCACATGAAAAAAGAGCAGAACCTCGCGGTTCTGCTCTATATAGCCTTACTCAGCGGCTGCGATGACCTCTTTGCCATCATAGTAGCCACACTCAGTGCACACATGATGCGGCATCTTGGGCTCGTGGCACTGGGGGCAGGAAACGAAACCAGGGGCCTCCAGCTTCCAGTTGGCACGGCGGCTGTCACGACGAGCCTTGGACATTTTACGCTTTGGAACTGCCATGTCGGATACACCTCCTTCAAGGTACTTCTATCAGTCTTCCTTATTTATCAGTTGCTGTAATGCTGCCAGGCGGGGATCCGGGACGAAGCGGTCGCAGCCGCAGTCGCCTTCATTGAGGTCAGCCCCGCACACCGGGCAAAGGCCCTTGCAGTCGGGCCGGCAAAGATTGCTGAGGGACTGGGCTGCCAGGACGGTATCCCGAATCATATCCGTGATATCAACATAGTCCCCATCCACCATCAGGCCTTCAGGGTTCTCTTCCCCAGCTTTCTGGAATTCCTCCTCAAAGCTGAGAACCTGCTCTTCCTCACAGTCCTTCAGGCAACGGTCACAGGTAAAAGCCTTGACCGCCTTGATTTCCCCAAAAACACGATAACAGACGCCCGTATAGACCAGGCTGCCCCGGACACTGATTTCTCCCACAAAGGAAAAATCCTCCCCCGTTGCCCCCAGCTCTTCTGCGGTCGTCTGATAGGCGAAGGGAATCTCCTGTCCCAGGCTCCCTGCCGCCTCAGCAATACTCATTTTCATCATTTCAGCATCAACCTCAGATATTTTAACACCATTGTTCTGATTTTGCAACATCATTTTGTCCTCCCTCACGGGAAGACTTAATCTCCCAGCCTTGCTTCAAAGGCGCGCATAGCTTCCTGCTGCACAAGTTTCAGCGGCACTTTCTTCTCTCTGGCCGCCCGGCAGCAGTCCTCATACTCAGGAGCCACATTGATGAGATGGCCGCCATAAGCACTGACCTTGCAGGTAATATCCCCATATTTGGTATCCACTTTAGCCAGATGGCGGTCAGCTTCCAGCCTTTCTTCAATGCGCCGCACCCTGATGCCTATGCTGGTGGTTTCCCTGAAGATAATCCTGGCACAAGCGTCCTTCTTATCCTCGCTCGCCAGCACAGAGAGCATCTGCCCCGGGCGGTTTTTCTTCATATAGATAGGAGTCGTCCACACATCCCTGGCCCCGGCCTCAAAAAGCCTGTCATAGAGATAGCCGTAAATCTGGGGATTCATGTCATCGATATTGGTTTCCAATAGCAGAAGATTATCTGCTGCCCTGACCTCTTCCTGCATGAATATCGCCTCCCGGCATGAGCCTGTGCCTTACTCTTCAATAGGCTGGGGAGCCGCAGCCGGATGATTGTTCACCGGATGTGGCTGGTTCATCTGGCTCTTGGCCTGCTGCAGCACCGTCAAAGCCTGCTGCAGGCCGGTCTCAGCCTGACGCACACCCTGGAAGGTGCTGCTGACATGGGCGATGAGCTGGTCAAAGACCTGATTGGCATAGCTGTCGGCATCACTCTGCAGCTGGGTGGCATTGGCCTGGGTGCGCTCCATGATCTCCCTGGCCTGGGACTGAGCCTGCTCCATAAGGGTGCGAGCCTTTTCCTGGCTCTCCGTCACCGTGGCTTCAGCCTGACTGCGGGCTTCGGCCATGATCCTTTCTGCCTCGCCACGGGAGTTCCTGATGATTTCCTGCTCATCCGTAATGCGCTGGGCGTATTTCTTGGCCTCTTCCACAATGCGGTCAGCTTCCTTCTGAGCTTCCTCAAGTATGGCATTCTTATTGGCCTTGATGGCATTTGATTCTTCCAGCTCGCTGGAAACATCATGGCGCAACTCATCCACATAATGGATCAGGTCGCCATCACTGACCATGGTCTTTTCCGTGAAAGGCACGCGACGGGCCCCAACCACCAGATTCTCTATCTTATCCAATGATTCAAAAACTGACATAAATATTGCTCCCTTTCTTTTCCCTAAATTTATCCACCTGTCAAGCCCCTGGACAACCAGCCAGAAACTGTATTTCAGAAATCACATCTTTTCATGATGCTCCAGAATAGCCCGCTCCACACAATCTGGCACCAGGCCGTGTATCTCTCCGCCGAAATGCACCAGTTCCCTTATCCCTGAAGAACTGACAAAAGAGTATTCCGGGCGGGTAAGCAGGAACACCGTGTCAAGCTTCTTGTCCAGATGCCTCAGCATATAGGCTTCATTCTGCTCATATTCCAAATCCTTCACGGAGCGTACTCCCCGGACGATGATATGGGCGTCGTGCTCCTCCATGTATTTGGTCACCATCCCCGAGAAGGAATCCACCTTCACATTGGGCAGGTGTCTGACAGCTTCCTCAATCAGCGCAACGCGCTGTTCCACTGGCAGGAAAGGCTTTTTAAGCATATTGTTGAAGACGCAGACAATAAGCTCATCAAACATGACACTGGCCCGCTCAAATATATCAATGTGGCCGTTGGTCACCGGGTCAAAACTCCCGGAGCAGATGGCTCTCTTCATTCTCCTGCCTCCTCACAAGCTGCCAGATAATCTTTTCGCTGGAAGAAACTCAGCTGGGTGGTGTGCCCATAGCGCTTATTCAGCACCAGCTGGAGCTTCTCCAGCTGCGGGTACTCATTTTCATCAGCCCCGTGCTCCACCACCAGTATGCCCTCATAGGCAAGCACATCATTTTCATCCAGGACCTCCAGCGCCCTTTCCCATAGTCCCCGATGATAAGGAGGGTCACAGAAGATCAGGCTGAAGCTGCGGCCGGCGGCAGAGAGGCGGCTGAGGGCGCTGTACACATCACAGCCCATGACCTCGGCCCTGTCTGCCAGACGAGTGTGGCGGGCATTCTCGCTGATCAGGCCTGCGGTGGCCTTATCCACCAGCACGGCCCCTTCCGCCCCCCGGGACAGGGCTTCCAACCCCAGGCTGCCGGTACCGGCAAAGATATCCAGCACAGTCCGGCCCTCAATCATCCTGCCCAGGATATTGAACAGGGATTCCTTCACCCTGTCGGCTGTGGGCCGGGTGTCCTGCCCCTTGGGGGTCTTCAGTTTTGCGCCCCGGGCGCTGCCCGTGATAATCCGCATTTCCTGCTCCATTCCGGCGGTGCCTGCAATGGTTGCACCCGCCAATCTTCTTACACAGAAAACATTCTATCATATTTTTTCGTTTTCGTGAACAGTTCTATGACGTATAATATCATATATGTATGGTTATTCATCCACAAATTCAGCAAAGGAGCCTTGCCTTGCTTAAAAATAAAAACCTTGCCTCTCTCACTCTTATCCTGCTTATAACAGCTTTCGCCTTAGGCGTCTGGCACTTGCACACCCCTGCTCCCGCTGGCAGCCCCCTGCCCCTGCCCCAAATCCCTCCAAAGGCAAAAATCACCCTGCTGCCCCTGGATGGCCGCCCTCCCTGCCGCCAGTTTGTCATCAATGGCGGCAGGATTGCAGGGCTTGAAGTTTCCGTGCCTCCAGGCGAACTGCAAGACTACTACTCACTGCCAGGCAACACTCAGGGCATGAAAGACTGGCTGATGAACGACCTCAGCGATTCCTCCGCCGCCCTTATCTCCATTGACCAATTGCTCCACGGCGGGCTGCTGGCTGCCAGAGAAAAAAATGCCAGCCATGCAGAAGTGGACAGCCTGACAGCATATCTGAGGAACCTGCACGAAAAATATCCCGCTGTCCCTCTCTACGCCTTTTCCATCCTGCCACGCCTCACACCCCAGGACAGCATTGACGGCTACCAGGAACGGAAAGACCTGATAGCCTACTCCCGCCTGGCCGGCAGGAAAGCCGCCGGGCTGGCAGTTGATGAAAACGAACTCAGGCGGCTTGAAGAAGCCATCCCGCCCCAAAGCCTTTCAGCCTATCTGGCCCACTTCAAGGAAAATGAATACCTCAATCAGAAACTTATCGACCTGACCAGGGAGGGCATACTCACCAAGCTGGTCCTGGGACAGGACGACGGCGAAGCCTACAGCATTCCCAATATAGAGAAAAGCGCCCTGCTGGGCTACATAGCTGCCAGCGGCCTGGACAGCTCCCGTGTATTCCTCACCCACGGGGCAGACGAGATTGCCCTGACCCTGCTGGCAGGCATCGAAAATCAGCGCACAGGCTTTGCTCCCAAAGTCTGCCTTGACTGCAACACCCCGGAAACGCTGCAGAAGATCATGCCCTATATGGCTGTGGACATGGAAACCACCGCCCGGGAGAAGATTGCCCTGCTGGGAGGCGAAGAAACCAACAACCCCGAAGAAGCAGATTTCATTCTCTTTATGTCAGCCATAGACAACAAGGAGGATACCTTGAAAAGCCGGGCAAAAAGCACCGCCCGACTGAATAAATATCAGCTGGCAGGAAAGCAGCTGGCCATCGTTGACCTAAGCCAGCACTTCACTGGCAGCGAATGCCTTTTCCCCCAGCTCCTTGAGGAAGATTTTCCCGTCAGCAGCCTTGCCGCCTACTCCGGCTGGAACACCGCCAGCAACTCCATCGGCACCGCCAGCAGCCAGGCCTCTCTGTACCTAGCCGCCCTCTCAGCCTGTGAGGACAAAGACGAAGCCGTGCAGACGGCCTACGCCCAGAGCGCTTTCCTGCAAGGACGGATCATGGAAGACTACTACTATCTCAAGCAGGACATCGACGAAGTGAACAACAGCCTGAAAAAGGCCGGCTACACCAACACAGCCGACCTTGACCTGGAGCACAACTACCGCTGGGCCACCGCCATGCTGCAGAAGTCCCTCAACGGACATCTGTCAGCCTACCAAAACACCCGTGCCGCCCGCACCCCCTACCAAGTGGCATGGCAAAAGGGCGAGCTCACGCTCGCCCTCCATCATCTGAAGATAGACGCATCATTCCCCTGGCCCCGCACCTTTGAGGTTAATCTGCTGGCGTATCCAGAACTGCATCAGATACCTTAACCTGTCTGCCAATGGTGTAACGCCGAAGAAGATGTTGCCCTTTAAAAAGTCAGCCGCCAAATGGAGCGGCTATTTTCTTTTCGTTTATTCTGTTGTAAAATATAGTAAATAGTGATTTAGTAAATCATAATTTACTAAAAAGGAGATAAGAAATATGCAGCAGTATGATTTCATTGGAAGAGAAAAGGAACTGGCCAGATTAGATAAAATGTACGACAGCCAGACACAGGAAGCCACATTGATTTATGGGCGGCGACGTGTAGGCAAAAGCGAACTGATAAAGCAATTTGTCCAGCAACACGTTGATGATGCCATATATTTTGAGTGCAAGCAGACTACTGAATCAAATAATGTAGCAACTCTTGGAGAATTAGTTTCCGATAAAATGCAACTTCCCCCTCTAGGATTCGCTAATATAGAGCAATTGCTAGATTTCGTGTTCAAGCAGGCCTGTGCGAGAAAGATTATCCTGGTCTTGGATGAGTATCCTTATCTGCAAAAGATAGTAACCGGCTTGGACAGCATCTTGCAGGCACTGATTGACAAGTATAAGAACCATTCACAGATCAAGCTGATATTATGCGGTTCCTTTGTGGACACCATGAAAAAACTGCTCCTGCGGCATAATCCTTTGTACGGGCGTATTTCTACAGTGCTCAATCTGAAGCCAATGAACTACCTGGAGTCAGCAAACTTCTATCCATCTTTTTCCCGCGACGACAAGGTGCGGCTCTATAGTGTGTTTGGTGGAATCCCTTACTACAACAGCCTCATAGATGAGCACCTGTCAGTCAAAGAAAACATCATGGAGCTGCTTGCCCTGCCAGGTGCCCGCCTGGAAGACGAAGTTTCCATGTACTTAAGCACTGAGCTTGCCAAGATAAACAGTGCCAATGAAGTGTTTGAGGCCTTGACCAGAGGCTTTTCCAAGTTTAGCGATATCCTGTCCCAGTCCCACTTATCCAGCAGCGCATTATTATCTGATGTCTTGAAAAAACTGATGCTGATGGATATGGTTGACAAAGAAGCCCCCATAAATGACGCTAACAATAAGAAAAAGGCTGGCTATTTCATCAGCGACAATATGTCCATGTTCTTTTATCGGTATATTTTTCGCTATGCCTCCCAACGGCGCATTATGAATCCCGAAATCTTCTACCAGCGTTACATTGAGAGTGATTTTGAGCAATTCTATGTACCCAAAAGGTTCGAAGACATTTGCAAGCAGTTCCTTATCCTGAAAAATCAACAGGGCGAAATGGATGAACCTTTCGAGGCCATAGGCAAATACTATTACGATCTGCCCAAGGAGCATAAAAATGGCGAATTTGACGTAGTGACCAAGGATGACCGTGGCTATGCTTTCTATGAGGCAAAGTTCCGTGATGCCCCTGTTTCAAATGCCATGATAGAAAAAGAAATCCAGCAAGTGAACTCGAGCGGCTTGTACTGCTATCGCTATGGATTCTTTTCTAAGTCAGGGTATGAAGAAATTTCCCGCTCTGATGTGGTCAAATATACCTTGGATAACCTGTATCCTGAGCACCTATAAAGCTGCAAGCAACAAAGCTGCTTGAACGTAATATGACAGTCAGCAAAAGCCGCCTCGCTGAATAAAGCCAGCAAGGCGGCTTTCTCAGTATATGCTGTTATGAAGATTTACTTTATCTTCACCAACTCATACTCCCGGGAACCAAGCCCGATCTTCTCCGCGTGCTCCAAAGTTTCCTTCCAATGCACGTTGGGATTGCTGTCCATGAAGTGGTCGTGATGGCACTGCCAGTCGGGCTTCTTCAGATTGTCTGACAGCTGGCTGTTGGGCATGGGCTCTGCCTGCTGGCAGGCATCAACGCAAGCCTGGTCCAGGGCCACCGGGTCAAAGGAAGCAAACATGCCGATATCCGGCAGGATGGGGGCATCGTTCTCCCCGTGGCAGTCGCAATTGGGAGATATGTCCCTCACGATATTGATATGGAAGCAGGGACGGTCCTGGCAGACAGCCTGGGCATACTCTGCCATCTTCCTGTCCAGCAGATTGCCCGCATCCCACTGCACAGTCTCGATAGCATCGAAAGCACAGGCCCCAATGCAGCGGCCACAGCCCTTGCAAAGGTCTGGATTGATATAAGCCTTGTTATTCTCATAGGTGATGGCATCGGAGCCGCACTCCCTGGCACAGCGGCGGCAGCCCTTGCAGAGTTCTGCGTTCACCTCTGGTTTGCCGGAAGAATGCTGCTCCATCTTTCCTGCTCTGCTGCCAGAGCCCATACCGATGTTCTTGATGGCACCACCGAAACCAGTCATCTCATGGCCCTTGAAATGGGCCAGGCTGATGAAAACATCCGCATCCATGATGGCCCGGCCAATCTTGGCCTCCTTGACATACTCACCATTCTTGACAGGCACCTCAGCCTCATCCGTACCCCTGAGACCATCGGCGATGATGATCTGGCAGCCCGCCGTGAGAGGATTGAAGCCATTGATATTGGCGCAGTCCAAATGCTCCAGAGCATGCTTGCGGCTGCCGGGATAGAGGGTGTTGCAGTCCGTCAGGAAGGGGATTCCCCCTGCTTCCTTCACCATCTCTGCCACAGCCCTGGCATACTGTGGACGCAGATAAGCCATATTCCCCAGCTCACCGAAATGCATCTTGATGGCGGTGAACTTGCCCTGGAAGTCAATCTCCTTGGTCATGCCCGCCACCTTGCAGAGACGTTGCAGCTTCTGCATCAGGTTGGTCTGCAGGTCAGTGCGGAAATCCGTGAAATAAACCTTTGCCTTTGACATTTGGGACTCTCCTTTTACTATAAGCATACACTACACATTTAATTCAATTATAACACAAATGTTCTTATTTTTCCAAAGATAATATTTATTTCTCAAGGTTTATTTGCCTATCAAAATAGTAGATAAAAGAGTAGACATTTATCCCGTTTATATATATAATAGCAAGCAAGTCATTTATTTTTCATTTTCAACTCAATTATGCAATTATCCGTACACGTGAAAGGAGCATTCTTATGTCTGAAAAGAACAACCTGCGCGAACAGGCCCAAAACATCATTCAGACCAGCCGAAAGCAAGGCAATGGCAAAACCTTCCTGCTGTGGCTGGGAGCTTTGATCCTGGGTGCCATCCTGGGCTGGGTAGGCCCCGCCCCCTTGATTTCCTTCTTCGATTTCATCGCCACGGTGTTCACACGGCTCTTCCAGTTCATCGCCGTGCCCACCATCGCCCTGGCTGTCATCACCACCCTCTCCAGCCTGGGAGCACAGAAGGAGACCCGCAAGATCTTTGCCCGGGCCCTCTCCTACACCCTGCTGACTACGTTCGCGGCGGCAGCAGTGGGCCTGCTGCTCTACCTCTGGATTGAGCCTGGCAATCTGCCCGCCGAGGCCATCGGCGCAGGAGCCAGCGCCATTCCCATGGACAAGGTTGGCTCCCTCTCCTACTATGACCACTTCCTGAAGGTCATCCCCAACAATGTGCTCCAGCCCTTCCTGGCTGGCAATGTGCTCTCCGTGCTCTTTATCGCTGCCGCCGCAGGCCTGGGGCTGGCCTTCATGCCCAGGACCGAGAACCGGGAAGTGCTGCTGAAGGGCATTGCAGGCCTGCAGGAGCTTCTCTTCACCCTGATCCGCGGCCTGCTCTACATCCTGCCCTTCGGCATCCTGGCTTTCTCCGCCCAGCTCTCTGCCCAGATTGAGGCAGGCGTCATCGTAGGCGCCCTGGGCAAATACGTGGCAGTGGTCATGGGAGGCAACCTCATCCAGTTCTTCATCGTGCTGCCTCTGTTCCTGGCTCTCCGGGGACTCAACCCCCTCCAGGTCCTGAAAAAGATGTCCCCGGCCATTGCCGTGGCTCTCTTCACCAAGAGTTCCGCCGCCACCCTGCCGGTGACCCTGGCTACGGCCGAGGAAAACCTCAAGGTGAGTCCCAGGGTTTCCCGCTTCGTGCTGCCCATCTGCACCACCATCAACATGAACGGCTGTGCCGCCTTTATTCTTGTAACGTCACTTTTCGTCATGCAGAATGCCGGTTTTGAACTGACACTGCCCACCATGATTTCCTGGCTCTTCGTAGCAGTGCTGGCCGCCGTAGGCAACGCCGGCGTCCCCATGGGCTGCTACTTCCTGACTCTCTCCCTCATGTCCTCTCTGGGCGCTCCCCTGGGGCTCATGGGCATCATCCTGCCCATCTACGCCGTCATCGACATGATTGAGACAGCAGAAAACGTCTGGTCCGACTCCTGCGTCTGCGCCATGACCAACAACGACCTGAAGGACAGCCTGCCGGAGAGTGCACCGGCATCAAGTTCAATCTGAAATGACATTTGAGCTAACGGCTTCTCTGCCAAATTTGCGGAGAAGCCGTTTTGCTTCTAAAGTCCTATAGCCAAATACTTCCCAGTAAGTTATAATACAGATATATCTGAATTTTCTCTTCTGATAGGAGGGCCACTTATGAATCCGAAAGCCATGTTCAACATTTCCTATGGCCTATACGTCCTCACCGCCAATCTTGACGGCAAGGACAACGGGTGCATCATCAACACCGTCACCCAGGTCACCTCAGCCCCCAACCAGATCACCATTGCCGTGAACAAGAGCAACTACACCCGGGACATGATTGCGGCCAGCAAGAAATTCACTGCCTCCATCATCAGCCAGCAGGCGGACTTCGAGCTGTTCAAACGCTTCGGCTTCCAGTCCGGGAAGAATGTGGACAAATTCGCGGGCTTCACTGCCACCAAACGCCTGCCCAGCGGCGCCCTGCTCATAGACGAAGGCACCAATGCCTATATCTCCGGCTACGTCACCCAGGAAATCGACCTGGGCACACACAGCCTTTTCATCGCCAGCGTCACGGATATGGACGTGCTGAATGATACCCCCTCTGCCACCTACACCTACTACCACCAGAACATCAAGCCGAAACCCCAGGCAGCCCCCAAGAAAGATGGCAAGACCATCTGGCGCTGCACCATCTGCGGCTATGAGTACGAAGGCGATGAACTGCCCGCAGATTTCATCTGCCCCATCTGCAAGCACCCCGCTTCGGACTTTGAGAAGGTAAACTGATGACCGAAAAGAACCTTATTTCCCTGCTGACCAAGCTTGAACGGACACAAGACCTTAGCGATGAGGAATTTGCCTCTCTCCTGGAGGCAGATTCCTCTGCTTTTTGCGCGGAACTTGCCCTGCGGGCCAGAAACACCCGGGAAAGATACTATGGCAAGGACGTATATATCCGCGGGCTCATAGAGTTCACCAACTACTGCCGGAACAATTGCTATTACTGCGGCATCAGGCGCGGCAATGAAAGAGCCCAGCGCTACCGCCTGACCTACGAAGAAATCCTGGCCTGCTGCAAAGCAGGCTATCAGCTGGGCTTCCGCACCTTCGTGCTGCAGGGCGGCGAGGACAGCTATTTCACCGACGAGAGGCTGGCCGGGCTTATCCGCGCCATCAAAAAAAGCCATCCCGACTGCGCCGTCACCCTGTCTGTGGGTGAACGGGAGCGGGACAGCTATGAGAAACTCTTTGAGGCGGGGGCAGACCGCTGGCTACTGCGGCACGAAACAGCCGACAAAGCTCACTACGAAAGCCTGCACCCGGCAGAAATGTCCTGGGAGCACCGCCTGAAGTGTCTGCGCGACCTGAAATCCATCGGCTATCAAGTGGGCTGCGGCATGATGGTGGGCTCTCCGGGGCATACTACGGCTCACCTTGTCAAGGACTTGCGGCTGCTGCAGGAACTGCAGCCGGAAATGGTGGGCATCGGTCCCTTCATCCCCCAGCAGGACACTCCCTTTGCTGACCAACCAGCAGGCACAGCAGAGCTCACCCTGCGGCTGCTCTCCATAATCCGCCTGCTTCTGCCCCAGGTGCTGCTGCCTGCCACTACCGCTTTAGGCACCATCGACCCACAAGGACGGGAAAAGGGTCTGCTGGCCGGAGCCAATGTCCTCATGCCCAACCTGTCCCCTGTCTCAGTGCGGAAAAAATATGCCCTGTACGACAACAAGATCTGCACAGGCGAAGAAGCCGCCGAGTGTATCAGATGCCTTTCAGGACGAGTTGCCTCCACAGGCTTCCATATCGTAAAAGGCCGGGGCGACCACCCCGGCTTCAAAAGAAAAGAGGGACGCTGACGCCCCTCTTTTTGCATGCTGCCATATCTGCCAAAACTTACCCCAGCGCCACATCCAGCGCCATCATCAGCGTAAATCCAAGGGCAAAGGCCAGCACCCCTACATTGGAATGGTGGCCTGAGGACATCTCAGGAATAAGTTCTTCCACCACCACATAGAGCATGGCCCCTGCCGCAAAGGCCAGCAGATACGGAAGCACCGGGATTACAAAGCTGGCCGCCAGGATAGTCAGCAGCCCTCCTATAGGCTCCACCACACCTGAGAGCATGCCCCCCAGGAAAGCCTTATGGCGGCTCATGCCCGCTGCCCTCAAAGGCAGGGAGATGATGGCCCCCTCGGGAAAGTTCTGTATGGCAATACCCACAGACAGCGCCAAAGCTCCTCCCAGGGTAACATCGGCAGTCCCTGAGATCCACCCTGCCAGCACCACGCCTACCGCCATACCTTCCGGGATATTGTGCAGAGTCACCGCCAGCACCAGCATGGCAGATTTTGGCAGCGAGCAGCTGGGGCCCTCTGCCTCCTCCGAGTCCAGATGCAGATGGGGAATGAAATGGTCAAGGGCCAGCAAGAAAAGCGTCCCTGCCCAAAAGCCAATCACCGCAGGCAGGAAAGCCAGCTGCCCCAGCTGCCCCGAAGCCTCCATGGAGGGAATCAAAAGACTCCAGACTGAAGCCGCCACCATGACCCCCGCGGCAAAGCCCATAAGCCCCTTTTGCACAAGAGGATTGAGCTCATCCTTCAGCACATACACCCCTGCCGCCCCCAAGGCAGTGCCCATAAAAGGCAGCAGCAACCCCTGCAATACTTCCAAAGATAACATAAATGCCTCCAAAATCAGATGTCAGAGATAATTTCCTCATTACTATTTCCTCCCCGCAGGAGAAAAATCCTCCCTCCCCCTTAACCTTTGCCACCCAAATAACGATATAATTATATGGAGAAACGGACTTCTATGGCATCCAAAGGAGGAATGGGCCATGGCAAACTCAATCAACAATAATTTCCTGCTTCGCTATAAGAGTACAGAGCAGCTGGGCAAGAACATGTTTAAAGGCAACAAGGAAAAGGCCGCTGAGGCCAAAGATCCTCTGGCCCAGTTCGGCGGCAGCGCCTCCGTGGAGCTTTCCCAGGAAGGACTGGCCTTAGCCGTCCAGCAGAAAAATGCCAAAGATGACAGCGGCGAAGGTTCCGGGGGCGTGAAGTCCGGCGAGGAAGCCCTCTCCCCCAAGGCTCAGGATTTCCTGGCCAAGCTGCGGGAGAAATACGGGGACTATGATTTCTTCGTAGCCGATAATGTAGAAAATCCCCTGGACTTCGACGGCGCCGGCCATAGCAATAAGAGATACTACGTCATCCTCTCCAATGAGGAGCTTGAAAAGATGGCAGATGACGAAGAATACGCGAACAAAGTCATGGGCCAGGTGGAAAAGGCCATCGGCGTAGCAGACAAGCTGGAGAGCGAAGGCAAGCTGGGCGAGGGTGTCTCCTTCAGCAAGATTGCCATCACCATCGATGCCGAAGGCAACATGAAGCTCTTCGCCGAACTGGAGCGTGCCTCCCAGGAACAGCAGGAACGCCTGGAAAAGGCCCAGGAAAAGAAGGAAGAGGAAGCCGCCAAGGCTGACAAGGAAAAGGAAAAAGAAGCAGAAGAAGAACAGCCGCCTCTTTCCCTCCAGCACACGCGAATCGAAGCTGACTCCGAAGATGAATTCTGGGAAAAGATCCTGGGCATCGACTGGAGCAAGATTGCCTTTGACTGAACCATTCAGAAATTTAAAAGGCTTCTGTTGCCGACTATGGTAGCAGAAGCCTTTGTTTTCGTGGCAGGGAAGCTACTCCTCCAGCAACCCCACATATTTTTCCACCAGGACCTTGAGCTCCGCCAACGGAAGCGAGCATTCCCTGTCGGTAATGTCATTGATCACTTTCGCCCCGCCACCTGAGGCTTCCACCCTGAATACATTGCCGGCAAACTCAGCCGGAACAGATGCTTTTTCACAGTCTGACAGGAAAGAAAGCAGCTCTGCTCCGAAATTCTTGGCCTCTGCCAGCAGGAATTCCCCCAGCAGGGCATACTCCCTATCCTCAAAAGCAAAGACCGGCACAGCCTGCCTTCCTTCCCTTTTCACTTTGTATTTCAGCATGGCTACTCCTTCCTGTAGATGGGATAGGCGGTGATAATCTTCTTCTGGTCAGTAAGATACATGTCTATCTCCAAATCTCCGCTATAGCCAATCCACAAATCTCCGTGGGGATTGGACGTGTTCTCCAGGGCATCCTTGTAGGCTGTATTGATGGCATCCACCACTTCCTGGGGTGTCCATTCATCAGGATAGAAGGAACTGAAGCCGTTCTTCTGCACGCCATCCACTTCCACCCTGGCGGTGAAGACACCGTGCCTGTCCTCCTTGGAGCGTGTCCCCGGCAGGATTTTGCCCCTGCTGCCCTCCACCTTGTCATAGTGATACCCAGTGGCCTTGCCCTTCTTGTTGATGGTGCCGTCAAAGATATGCTCCAGTGCGCCCCTGGCAAAGACTTCCGTGTTCCTGAGCCTCTTGATATCCTGCATGGTATAACTTGCCGCACTGCTATCCTTGCCAGTCTCCTGTTTTCTCGCCTCTTCCCTGGCGATTTCCCGCATTCTCGCCGCTTCTCTGGCAGCAGCCTCCTGCTCCCTGGCCGCTGACTTTTCCTCAAGAAGCTTGCGCCCTGCCTCTGCCTGCTGTGACTGCACCTCAGCAGAACTGCTCACCGTGCTGCCGGCCTCCTCCTGCCCTCCGCAACCGGAAGCCAGCGCCAGCATAAGCGTGACAAATACCGCCAGCAGCACACTGCTGCACCATTTTTTCATGCCGTTTCCCCCTCGTATAATCATTTTCCAAGTAAGTATTTCACCCTGCTGCTTGAAAATCCTCCCTCCTGCCACAATAAGCCCTTTCCAACAGCTCTGAGACAAGGTACAATAAGACAGGATTGACTATACATACAAGAGGAAGGGATTATTTCATGGAACTCAAACATCTTCGGACCAACGGCGCAGCTCTGTGCCTTGCCTGCCTGCTTCTTTCCGGCTGTGGCGCCCAGGACACGAACACCAGCAGCCAGGCAGCTGATCCTGCCTCCAGCGCAGCAGCCCAGGCAGAAACTCCGGCAGCAGTACCTGCAGAGGAAAAGAAGGCTTATGTGGTGGTTGCCGATGATCTCAGCAACCTGTCGCTGGACAATGCCGAAACGCCGGTCTATGACCGCTATACCCTGGCCCAGCGCAGGGAGAAGGGCCTGACTACTGCCCTGCCTGCTATCACGCCTTACAAGCAGGGCAAAGTTGCCTACCTGACCTTCGATGACGGCCCCGATGAGAAAAACACGGCAGCGGTACTGGATATCCTGAAGCAGGAAGGGGTCAAGGCCACCTTCTATGTGACTGGCAGGAATGTCAGGAACTTTCCCGACACCGCCAGGCGCATCTTCGAGGAAGGGCATGCCCTGGGCAACCACAGCTATGACCACGACTACAACCGCCTCTACGCTTCTGTAGGCAACTATATCGAAGAAATGGAACAGGCAGATGAGGCCATCTATGAACTCCTGGGGGTACGCCCCCTGATCACCCGCGCTCCCAGCGGCCGCATGGGCAATTTCACCAAGGCCTATGAAGATGCTATCGCCGCCAATGGGTATGTGGAACACGACTGGAATGTCAGCTCCGCCGACACCGCCCCCGGGAACCCCACTGCCCAGGATTTCATCGACAACATTTCCGGTCAGGCTGTCACGGACTGCGTCATCATCCTCATGCACAGCTCCGGCGGCCATGAGGAAACCGTCAAGGCTGTGCCTGAGATCATCCGCATCCTGCGGGAAAGGGGCTACACCTTCGGCGTAGTGACGCCCATGACGCCCCAGCCCTGGTAACTCCTCGGCGCTCCCCATATACATAAAATAAGCACAAACAAGCAGGGCTGCTGCATAAGTGAAACTCTCACTCATGCAGCAGCCCATTTTCGCAAGTATGCCCTTGCCAGCTTCAGATATACACTTCGCAGTCGTCTTCCACGCGCTTGCAGTTGCTGCGGACATTTTCCATGACAGCCTGAACGTCCTGGCCCTCTTCAAATTCCACCTTCATCTTCAGTCCCATGAAATTGACCGTTGCATCTTTGACACCTGGCGTCTTCTTAGCAGCCTCCTCCATCAGATTCGCGCAGGCGGCACAGTCAACCTCGATTTTGTAAACCTTCTTCATACAGGCACATCCTTTCTATATATGAATGTTTATTCATTAGATAATCTAAGTATTGCTCCTCTTGCAGGGCAAACAATTTTCCCTGCTTATGAAATCCTTCAGGCTGCAGCCACATCTGAAAGGCTGCGGCTGTTTTCATTTGCCTGCAGGACAGACTTGGGGACAAACATGGCCCGCACAGCGTTCAGAACAGCCAGGACCATGACCCCCACATCGGCGAAGATAGCCGCCCACATATTGGCAAAGCCTATAGCCCCCAGCATCAGCACCAGCACCTTGACCCCGATGGAGAACCAGATATTCTGCCTGACAATCCGCAGGGTCTTGCGGGCAATGCGCTGGGCAACGGAAATCTTGAGAGGATCGTCATCCATCAGCACCACATCGGCGGCTTCAATGGCCGCATCGGAGCCCAGAGCCCCCATGGCTATGCCCACATCGGCACGGGCAAGCACCGGGGCATCGTTGATGCCATCCCCTACAAAGGCCAGCTTGCCGGTCTTTTTCTGCTGCAACAGCTCTTCCACCCTGGCTACCTTGTCCTGGGGCAGCAGCTGGCTGTATACCTCATCCAGCTGCAGATCCGCCGCCACCTTGTCAGCTGACTTGCAATTATCACCAGTGAGCATGACCGTCTTTTTGATGCCATTGCGCTTGAGAGCGCGGATAGCCTCATGGGCATGTTCCTTCACCACATCGGCAATGATGATATGGCCGGCGTATTCGCCCTCTACCGCCACATGGATCATGGTGCCAGCTTCATCGCATTCATGCCACCTGGCACCAAGGGAGTCCATCATCCTGGCATTGCCCACGCAGATGGTCTTGCCGTTGACTCGGGCACGGATGCCCTGACCGGCGATTTCCTCCACCTCTTCCACCTGGCAGCCATCAGCCTCATGGCCAAAGGCATTGCGCAGAGATTCGGCAATGGGGTGGGTAGAATAGCGCTCCACATGAGCAGCCAGGTGCAGAAGCTCCTCCCGATTCAATTTGTCAGTATGGATGGCATTGACCTGGAAAACGCCTTTGGTCAGGGTACCAGTCTTGTCAAAGACCACCGTATCCACCTCTGCCAGGGTTTCCAGATAATTGGAGCCCTTTACCAGCACTCCCTGACGGCTGGCGCCGCCAAGGCCGGCAAAGAAGCTGAGGGGAATGCTGACCACCAGGGCACAGGGACAACTGATAACCAGGAAGGTAAGGGCGCGGTAAATCCAGGTACCCCACTCGGGAGCCACCCCCATGCCCCAAAGACGTACCAGGGGCGGCAAAAAGGCCAGCGCCAGAGCAGCATATACCACGATGGGGGTATAAACCCGGGCGAAATTGCTGATGAAGTCCTCCGATTTGGACTTCCTGGAGCTGGCGTCTTCCACCATCTCCAAAATCTTTGAGGCCGTTGACTCATCAAATTCCTTGGTGGTCCTTATCTTCAGCAGGCCGTTGATATTGACGCAGCCGCTGATGACCTCATCCCCCTCCCCGGCTTCCCGGGGCAGGGCTTCACCAGTCAGTGCCACTGTGTTCAGGCTGGAAGCGCCCTCCACCACCACACCGTCCAGGGGAATCTTTTCACCGGGCTTGACCACAATGATGCTGCCGATTTCCACCTCATAGGGATCCACCTGCTCGAGGGAGCCATCTGCCTGCTGCAGATTCGCATAATCCGGGCGGATATCCATCAGCTCGCTGATATCCCGGCGGCTGCGGCCCACAGCATAGGCCTGGAACCACTCACCCACCTGATAGAACAGCATGACGGCAATGGCCTCGGTATAATCCCCATCCTCATAAACAGCCAGCGCCATGGCACCCAGGGTGGCAATGGCCATGAGCAGGCTTTCATCAAAAGCCCGCCGGTTCCTGAGGCCCTTGCCAGCCTTGTACAGGATATCATAACCAATGGTGAAATAAGGCACCAGGTAGGCCAGGAAGCGGGGAAGCCCCGCCAGCGGCGCATAGGCCAGGACAACCATCAGTACAGCAGCCACGATAATCCGCACAAGATTTTTCTTCTGCTTCTGATTCATAGACATTCCTCCCCAGGCTGGACATTACTATATGTGAACAATTATTCATTCGTTGAATGTATTATACCATTTGCTGGCCCGGAGAACAATAGCCAAACAAAAAATAGCCCGTCTGGAATAAAAATAAACCAGACGAGCCATTTCACTTAGTCCACCAATTCGTAGCCTGCCTCGGTGATGACCTGGGCGAACTCCTCCCGGGCAATCTCCCGTTCAGCTGTCACCTTGGCCGTACCGGCTTCCAGGTTAACCTCCACAGCGGTAACTCCCGCCATCCCGGCCAGCGCATCATTTACATGCTTCTGACAATGGGCGCACATCATGCCTTCAATCTTAAGTTCCTTTTCCATAGTCTTTTCCTCTTCCTTTCTGTCATTTGCTGTTTCTTCCAGTTTATCCTGATGAACTGCCGTCACTTCTGCCTCCTGCTCCGGCTTGAAATACCGCAGCCTCAGCGCGTTCATGACCACGCAGACACTGGACATGCTCATGGCTGCCGCCCCAATCATGGGGGAAAGCTTGATGCCAAAGGCAGGATACAGAAGCCCTGCAGCCAGTGGAATGCCGATGATATTGTAGATGAAAGCCCAAAACAAGTTTTCCTTGATATTGCGGATCACTGCCTGGGACAGCCTGATGGCACTCACTGCATCCAGCAGATTGCTGCGCATCAACACCGCATCGGCACTCTCCATGGCCACATCTGTACCGGCGCCGATGGCAATGCCCAAATCAGCCCGGGCCAGAGCCGGCGCATCATTGATGCCATCGCCAATCATGGCCACCTTGCGGCCCTCTGCCTGCAGCTTTGCAATATGCTGCTCCTTGTGGGCTGGCAGTACCCCGGCAATGAATTTCCTGAGGCCCAGCCGCTGGCTGACAGCACTGGCTGTGCGTACATTATCGCCGGTGAGCATGATGACTTCCAGCCCCATAGCCGTGAATTTGCGGATAGCCTCGATGCTGGAAGCCTTTTCCCTGTCCGCCACCGCCATGAGGCCCACCAGTTCTCCCCCACAGGCAAAGAACAGCAGGGACTTGCCTTCATCTGCCAATTTTGTCACCAGTCCACGCTGAGGCGAGATATCTATGCCCTGCTCAACCATGAAGGCTTCGTTGCCAGCCAGGCAGGGCTTGCCCTGCACCTGCCCTTTCAGACCCCGTCCAATGACGGCCTGGAAGTCCTGCACTGCTGCCGGGGAAATCTTCTTGCTCCCCGCATAGGCCAGCACGGCTTCGGCCAGCGGATGCTCGCTTTTCTGTTCCAGTCCTGCCGCCAGAGCCAAAAATTCCGTCTCCTCCATGGCGAAGACTGCCACATCTGTCACAGCAGGCTTGCCCTCAGTGATGGTACCGGTCTTGTCCATGACCACCGTATCCACGGCCTGGGCAATTTCCAAAGCTTCCCCGGACTTGATCAGTATGCCGTTTTCCGCCCCCTTGCCCGTGCCCACCATGATGGCCACAGGCGTTGCCAGTCCCAGCGCACAGGGACAGGAGATGACCAGAATGGATATAGCGATGGAAAAGGCAAATTCCACGCTCTCTCCCAGTGCCAGCCACGCGCCCCCTGCCGCCAGGGCAATGAGAATCACCACTGGCACGAACACCCCGGCAATGCGGTCAGCCAGCCTGGCCATGGGAGCCTTGCTGGCGCTGGCTTCATCCACCAGCCGGATGATCTGGCTGATGGTGGTATCGCTGCCCACCTTCTGGGCACGGAAATGTATCGCCCCCGCCTTGTTCAGCGTGGCAGAGGTCACCATATCCCCGGCCTGCTTGAAGACTGGCAGGCTTTCACCGGTCAGGGCCGACTCGTCCACGCTGGTCTGACCCTCAAGCACCACGCCATCGGCGGGTATCCTCTCCCCTGGCCGTACGATAATCTCGTCCCCCACCACCAGCTCCTCAATGGGCAGCAGGACTTCCCTGCCCCCTCGCAGCACAGCAGCCTGCTTCGGAGCCAGTTCCATGAGTCTGGCCAGGGCAGCACCTGTTTTTCCCTTGGCCCTGGCCTCCAGATACTTGCCCACGGTAATCAGCGTGACAATCATGCCCGCTGACTCAAAGTAGAGATTGCGGCTGTATTCTGTCACCAGAGCCCAATCCCCGTGTCCCAGCCCCCAGCCTATGCGGAACAGGGCGAAGGCACCAAAGACGGCTGCCGCCATAGAACCAATGGCCACCAGGCTGTCCATATTGGGCGCGCCTTGAAAGAGATTCCTGAAGCCATTGATATAGTATTTGCGATTCAAATACATGATGGGCAGCAGCAGCAGGAATTGGGCCAAGGAAAAGGTCAGGGCATTCTCCGCGCCGTCAAACAGCTCCCGCACCAGCGCCGGCACCGGCAGTCCCAGCCAGGCCGACAGCATCTGATGCATGGCAATATACATGATGGGAAAGAGGAACAGCACCGACCAAAGCAGCCGCTTTTTTATGTCTGCCGCCTCTTTTTCCAGCGGCGCCGCCTCTTCCTTTTGGGAAACAGACTCCTGCCCCTTCAGGCTGGCGCCGTAACCGGCCTTTTCCACTGCGGCAATGATTGTCCCTGCGTCCAATTTCCCTTCATCATAAGACAGCTGCATGGAGTTGGTCAGCAGGTTCACGCTCACCCCCTCTGTGCCCTCCAGTTTCGTCACAGCCTTTTCCACCCGTGCCGAACAGGCTGAACAGGTCATGCCGGTTATGGTGAATCGTTCTTTTTTCATCAGCCCCTCACCTCATCATCTTGCCCAGCAGCATCACCAGTTCATCCACCACCGCTTCGTCGCCATCACGGATATCGTGGACCACGCAGCTCTTGATATGCTGGGACAGCAGTTCCTTGTTGAAAGCCCCCAGGGCCGCTTGTATGGCGCTGACCTGGGTCATGATATCCACGCAATAGCGATCCTCTTCCACCATGCGGCGGATGCCCCGCACCTGTCCTTCAATGCGGTTGAGACGGGAGATCAGCCCTTTGTATTCCCCGCCCTCCTTGTCACGATACTTGTGCCTCACCTCGGCACAGCCACAGCATCCTTCATGCGCTTGCTCCATAACAGCCTCCCTGATAGTGCCATAAAATATACCCCTTATAGGTATATAGATTATACCCATAAGGGGTATATGTCAAGCACTTGCCCCAACAGAAAAGCCCTCACCCGCAGGTGAGGGACAATCCTATGCCTGTTTTCACTCAAACACTTCCAGCCACTCTTTTTCCTTGAAGCCCACCAGGACTTTGGCATTCCGCCCCTTCCCCACCAGGATAGGCCGCTTCACCAGCATGCCGTCTGTAGAGAGCAAGGCAAACTGCTCATCCTCGCTCATTTCCGCCAGTTTATCCTTCAGCCCCAGTTCCTTGTACTTGACACCGCTGGTGTTGAAGAAGCGCTTCAGGGGCAGGCCGCTTTTCTTATGCCACTGGCGCAATTCCTTCTCCGTAGGGTTATCCTCCTTGATATCCCTCACCTTCACCTCTATCCCCTTATCCTTCAGCCACTGCTCCGCCTTCTTGCAGGTGGTGCAGCGGGGATAGCAGACAAAAAGCAGTTCACTCATACTAACGCACTCCTCTCAAATAGCTTATGTGCCTAATCAGTACGTTCAGCCCTCATCTCTACTTTCCTTTTATACATGGCGCCATCTGCACGGCGGAATACATCTTCTACATTGGAATCCGTATTTTTATTAAAATAAGCAACTCCTACGGCAGCAGAAGGTGCTTCCCAAGGCTTGACGTCTTCCCTGGCAGAACGCCTGCTTAAGTTTTCCTCAAAGTTCGAAAACAGCTTATCTGCATTTGCCAGGTCCGTTTTCTGAAGGATAACTACAAATTCATCGCCGCCTATCCTGTAGACAGGAGAATGGACAAATACATCGCATACAACACCGCAGAAATTCTTGATAAGCATATCTCCATACTCATGACCATAGGTATCATTTATCTTCTTCAATAGATTAAGGTCCATCATGATGATGCCAAAATCATCCATGCTGCCGTTGGCTATCTTTTCATTGATGTCTTCCACTCTCTCATTATATGCAAATTTATTTTTCACACCAGTAAGAGAATCTGTATTTGCCAGGTATTTCATGTGAGCCGTCTCTTTTTCCGCAGAAATGAGCTGGAGCATGTAGTTCTTGATATTTTCTGTCATCTGACCGATGGTATTGCTTAAAGACTCCACCTCATTCTTTATATCAAGATTTGGTTTCTCAAAATCAAGCTGATCGGGGGAACTTACGCACCTGCTCTGCTCAATGTATCTGATGGCGCTTTTTTCCAGCAATTCGATAGGATCTGTGATATTCCTTGAAGTCCAGATAAGAAATACATAAATGAATACAGCACCAATAACAACGATAATCAAAAGAACATTCAGCGTTTTGTACAGGATATCACGATACATCTGTGTCAGGTCTATATCGACTCCCAAAATCGCATAGGGAGCTCCCAGGGAATCACGCAGAGCATATAAACCGCAATAGGAATGCCCCCAATAGCTTCTGCTCTCCATGAATACTATGTCTTTGGCGCTCATAGCCTTATGATATTCGTCTACTTCTTCCTTGGTATATTCATCCTCTGTTATATCGCCGAGATACAGGTTTCCCTCTGTATTTTCATAGCGGTCATAATTATTTTCTGCGCTCATGATGATCAGCACATGATTCCCGCCATCTTCCTTCAAGGGCTTGATGATGTAAAGGTACTGCGGATTGAAGTCTTCCTTAACATCATCCATGAAGGCCATCAGCTCTTTATATTTCCCGCTTTCTGCTTTCGTTTCAGCGCAATGTTTCAAGTCATCATTATCAATATGGCCAATTACATAAGTAATTATATTTCTTATATGGACTTCGCTCTGTTCAAAAAAGAACTCTCTGTAGCTGAAATATATACTGACACCAAGGCATAAGCACAGTACCAATACAAAGGAAATGCACCCTATTTTTACACTTCTTTTTAACGGTCTTGGGATTCTTTCACTTGCCATAATCTTCACCATTTCACCTAATGCGTGACACCAGAGGAAATCCCCTTCTCCGTCACCCTATGCCCCTCCAGCCTCAGCAAAGCAATCTTATTCATCATGCCGCCGCCATATCCTGTCAGCGTGCCCTTGGCGCCGATTACTCTGTGACAGGGAATGATCAGGCAGATGGGGTTCCAGCCCACAGCACCACCCACAGCCTGGGCTGACATTTTGGGCTTGCCCAGCCGGCGTGCCGCCTCCCGGGCTATGTCCCCGTAAGTTGTTACCTGCCCATAGGGGATATTCTCCACAAGGTTCAGCACCACCTGCCTGAAGGGTGTAACATTTTTCACCTGATAAGGGGGCACAAACTCAGGCTCCCTGCCCCCAAAATATATATCAAGCCAGTGGCATGTCTCTGCAAAAACAGGCAGACGCTGTTCCTTGCCTTTACTCCCCTGCCACTCATCATCTTGGCTCACAAAGTTCAAATCCGTAAGATATGTCCCATCACTGCCAAGTAGCAGATTGGAAAAGCCTTCAGGAGTATGGTAGAAATATTTATACGTAAAAATCCCTCCAAACAATCGCTAAGGCTTTATTCTCGACTGCTCCATTTGATTCCTGCCTGAGCAGCACATTGTTTCTAACTAATGTTCCTCATACCAAAATAATAGGCCAGCCTATAATTGGCCAGCCTCCCCAGAACACCTTGCCTACTACGGGTTATACGGTGTTTTTTTAATTCTCTTCATTAACCTAAGATGTTGCACCACTAGCTTTTATCAAACTCACATACCCAAAAGCTCATTGACCTGTCTGCCAATATCCCGTCCCTGTGCATCCTTGAGGGTGGCCATCAGGAACAGGCACTTTCCCTGGCTGGCTTCTGCCCATACATGGCCAACCATATCTTTTTCCTTGGAATCATCCGCTGTCACCAAATGACCGCCTTTGACCTCGATAGCCGCTACCCGGCCATCTGTCAGCTTGACCACAAAATCCGGGTAAAAGTTATCTTGGTGGGTTGGTAGCCAAAAAGAGTTAAGAGTATCACGTGGAATGTTCCTGACCCATGTTTCCACCATTGGATGTGCGTCAATATATTGGGCACATATCACTTCATCCTTTGAATCCATATCCCCTATGGAAGCATAGAAATGCTTTTGGAATTTCACCTTGCCACGGTAAAAACTCTTAGCAGGATAATGTCCCGGCCTAAAAGCCATTTGCACCTCCGGCGTCACTCTAGCTGCCTCACCTTCAAACAGAGTTTCCTGTACTCCCTGCTTGTAAGCCTCCTTGCGATTGATTTCTATCTGCTCCTTGAGTATTTTTGCCAGAACAAAACGAAAGCGCACCAAGTCTGCCATGGGCACTTTCTTGACCTGCACCTGATAGTCAACAGCCTTACGCAGATAGTTTACCAAGTCGCCAAAGTCTAAGTCTAAAGCTGTTATCCGTCTGGACAGCCAGATAACCAACTTCTTTTCATCCCAATCTGTAATGCGCTCCAGTCCCAAGGGCCCTTCCTCTGAGCTGGAAAACTGTTCTGTAATCTTGCCGTCCAAAATATCAAATTCATAAACATGGCGACTTTCATCCACCACAAAAGCGGGCAACTCCGCGGAAAAACTTGATAGTGACCAGCCATCTGCCAGGCAGGCCTCCCGATCCGCCAGTTCTGCCCCATCCCCAAAATCAAGACAAAGCTGGGGGACGGCAAAGGTTACACCCTTGTCTACCATCCCTTTAGGCGGGATGTAAACATTTGTCCTTGATACAGCATACAAGGCTTCCTGTTGGTCATGAGGATTTTTGAAACACTCCGTCACCTGTTCCTGCAAATCACGCAGATTATCCTTATCTGCTTCCTTGATGGTGACTTTGTACTTGCCTGTCTTCTCCTCCTTCACAACTTCGGTTAAAAGATTAAGTGCCATATTGCCAGAGAAATCCGGGGCTTCTGTTGTATAGAATTCCAACGTGGCATTCTGCACATATTCCTTTTTTTCATCCTCCAGCAAAGAAATCTGCGAGTTTGGCTGTACCGCCTCCTCTGTTTCTTCACGCTCGAACCCCATGTCTATAAGATTGTCTTTAAAGCTGCCCACGGCACTCATCCAACTGTCCACCGCCACATGGGCATAAGCCCGATTCAAGGCGTCATGCTGGCGCCGTTTGGCATAGGGCATCCTAAGCACGCGTCCAAGAAGCTGCTCAGCATCTTTGCTGGAGTGGACCTTCGCCACACTGCAGAATACATAGGCAAAGGAGCAATCCCAGCCTTCTTTCAAGGCTTGCACAGTAATGACGTAACGCACAGGGCAGGAAGGATCGAACAAATTTACCTCGTCGAGCTCCCTCTGCTCCCCCGTAGCCACTGCTACCTGTTCTGCCGGAATACCATGCTCCTTAATAAGATAATTCCTAACGACTTCAACCGTTACCTCTTTATCTTTGTTTTCCGCCTGTATTAGCATAATAGGCCGCAGATACTGGGGCTCATTTTCCGCAAGTTTTTCCAAACCATTACGCCGTTCAATACCACTGTCAATAGCGCCCTGCCAGCTTTGAGCTTCCTCAAGCATCACTGGCAACTTTATCATATCCTCAGCCTTTAGTTCCGAAGCAGTAACCTTATAGAGCACATTACTGTTAGCTGCCGGAGTAGCTGTCAATTCTACAATGGCCGAAGGGCGAAGCCTCCTCAGCACTTCTTCTGATAGCTTGCTGGCATGATTGTGTGCCTCATCAATGATGATAAGAGGCCGCATAAAGCTAAGCAGGTTAGCAAAGGAATGAAACATCTCCCCTGCCTCGTCCTTGTCAAAATAGTCCTGTGAAGGAATATCGCGGAAGCAGGCATCTAATGCCTCGTTAGTCTGGTAAACTTTACGTCCATCCTTGGACTTTACCCGAAAAGCTGCAAAAGTAGCTATGAAAACATTTGTCTTATCCCGCAAGTCCTGAGGCCGCAAGTGAGTAAAATCAGTAATGTCATAAACCCGCACATTGCCGCCAAACCTTTCATCCAGCACTCGACGGTTCTCTTTATGGGTACTTTGCAATACCTCCAAAGTTTGCTTGCGGATAATATCTGTAGGCACCAGCCATATTACCAGAGGATAATCCTGTTCCAAGTATTCCTCTGCCGCTACGCCAATGGCATAGGACCCCAAGAGAGTCTTGCCTCCCCCAGTGGGCAAGCGCAGGCAAATATAGGGGACATCTTCCAGCCCTTTGATACTCTTGTACTTTTCCCCATAGCCTTGAGCATCCTGCTCTTTTGCAAAAGCACGTACAATTTTTCCATCCAGCCTTGCCGAGCCGAGAAAGGCCGCCAACTTTTTTAAGGCCGCTTCCTGATAGTTCTTTAACTGCAACATGGCGCCGCCTCCTTAATAAACCTTGATTTCTGTGGGGATATGCTTGAAGGTAATCTGAAGCTGCTGCATCTTTGCTGCCCCAAAGAGAGTGCGCTCACCATAAATGACCTTGGGCCCATCATAAGGAGGCAGTATAGACATCACTTTCCTTGACAGCACATTGCCACTCTGGGGCTTTTTATCTCCCAAAATACCGTTATAAAGCAAATAGTATGCAGTACCATTATGAACGCCCAAAAGAGGGCTCTTACCATCACCACTGTAAGGTCGCTTTGTTTCTGTAAACCAGATATGCGCCGCCAATTCAAGGAAGTTTATATCAGGGCGAATAATCTCGTACTCGTCAAATAAAGTTTCACCCAAACGATAAAAGCGAAATCCGCCTCCCCCCTGCCAGTTCACAGCCTTGGAAATCCCGCCCTGCTCCCCGTCAATCACCTTCTGCAGGCGAGGCACGCAATGGGTCACTGCATGATCCCCCATTTCAATACCAATGTAACGGCGGTTCATCTTATGTGCCACGGCAGCAGTAGTGCCGGAGCCTAAGAAAGCGTCAAGAACCACGTCACTTTTTTGTGTAGACAGTTGCAAGATTCTTTGTAACAAGCGCTCTGGTTTAGGAGTAGCAAACACACTATCAGAATTAAATTCCCTAGACTCTCTCTTGGCTTCTTGATTATCCCCAACTTCTGTCCTATACCAAATAGTTTTTGCAACCATCCCCTGTTTGACTTCATTTAAGAATTTTTTTCTTGCAGGCACATTATTACCATTTTTACCAAACCATATCCTATTTTCCTTTACCAATGACAAATATTCATCATAACTTGACCCCCAACACCTGCCTTGTGGAGGATTTACAACTCGTCCACTTGGTAATGTTATTTGATAATCGTTGTCTTTATTATATGTTCTGACAGAAAAATCTGCAGGTTTCCATACACCACGTGGATCATTGTCTGGATTTTTGTAACGCTTATCCATTTCATCAGTGCGAGGCAACAAATTAGGACGCCACAACTCCTTATTTCTTGCGTATACTAACACATAATCGTGACTATCAGATAACCACTTTGCATCATTTTGCGGAGAATACTTTTTCTCCCAAACTACTGTAGCAACAAAATTATTCCTGCCAAAAATCTCATCACATATAACCTTTATATATTGTCCTTCATCATCATCAATAGAAATCCAGATACTCCCATCTTCCGACAAAAGTTCTCTCAGCAATTCAAGTCTAGGATACATCAAAGACAACCAAGTAGAATGTTCTACATTATCATCATAATGCTCAAAAGCAGAACCAGTATTATAGGGCGGGTCCGCGTATATACACTTAACGCGTTCCTTATAATATGGTAACAAGGATTTAAGTGCCGCCAGATTGTCCCCCTGTATCAGCATATTCTCCGAATCATCACCATAACCGAGGTTCCTATCCTCTTTAAGCAATCGGTAAGGCACCCTCCCTGCCGCCTTTACCGCCTCTTCCTTTCCATTCCACATAAGTTCCGGCATCTATGCTAAACCTCCATAATTTCTTAGGCAATACTCTATCTTTCCCCATCATATAAATATATCATATCATCACTCTTTTATCTATATGATTAATTAATACGTATATATTTTCTTAACATATCTACCATATCTTTTGAATTGCTTAACAACCTAAAGACATAGTCTATATAACTCTGTCGTTTCCAGCCAAATTCACTTGGCAATTTACTTTCATAGATAAGGCCCTTGTTATTGATAATCTTTAATGCCTTATTATAATCATTAGTGTCAATGACAGATTGAATCTCTCTTTTGTATTTATCAAATATTTTATCCACATCCATCAAGTTTGATATTGAATTAATTTGTTGTTTATATACACCTATCGTGTTACACGATTTATTAATCAGTCTATTTAATTCATTATTTATTTCTTGTTTCACAAACAACAGTGCTTGATTATCAATTTCCTTTCTTAAAAAGCTCAGCACATTTTCCTTTGTACTAGCTAAAATACATTCAAAATCGCCTTTTCTATAAAGTTTTTCTGCAACAATTTCAATAATTTCTGGTAATAAAAATAAATTTTCAACTTCTGCCACACCCAAACAATAGATAGAATCTTTGCTAAGTTCTTCAACTTCCTTATCTGAACGGCGATCCCTATCAATAATACCTTTCACACTAACATAATTTAATTTTTTCAATCTGTTATATGCCTTAGTACATTCTATTACCTTGTCACAACTTTCAACTGCAATAACATTATACTCTGGAAAAAGACGTTCATAAAATTTTTTATCAAGGCTTTCTGAATCCTTTCCCTCAACTAGTAAAACATTTTGTCTATTCCCCATTATTTCCATAGACAACGCATCTATCACATAACCCTCACCACTAATAAGTTCATATTCCCAATGTCCTATCTTGGGCATATCCTTAATCCATATAATTTGAGAATCAGTACGTGATTTAGCAAATTCCAAATCGTGGGTTATATATAAAAACATGCAATCAGGACGGGCAGCTTCTATTGCATTCCAAAGACGCACCAATATAGACTTATGTAAGTGGTTTTCTGGCTCATCAACAATTATTAAACTATCATCTAGAACACATAACACTTCACCGATAAAATAAAAAATAGCACGTTCCCCATCACTCATATCAGCACCATTATATGATGGATTTTCCGCATTCTTATTTAACACCTCAATCTTTCCAGCCTCTATTTCTAGTGTTTTGTTTGAAATTACATCTTCCCATATGCTCTTTAATATCTCAAGCTTAGTAGTATTATCAAAGGTATCATTACCATCCTTGCGTTTTTTACGAAACTCTAAACTTTTTTCATACTCTTCAGTTACCAACAAAGTCATCAAAGTAGAAAAATCATCTAACAAATGTGTTTCTGGGCTATTACCCCAACGATATGCTTTTTCCCATTTTGTTTTAACCACTCCTTATCATCATTATTTGAACCATATAAAAACGTCTCTTGAATTTGTTTTATTTCTGATGGCCTTGATAATCTTGGCATATTTAGAGATTTTTGTGCAGATATCCTATGTATGTTAATGCCTGCATTATTGTATTCTATCCATGTACTCATCCTCGTTTTTCCAGAGCCATTTGCACCAATTAAAACCATTGAAGTCTTATCTTTAATCGTTTTCATCTCTCCATTTAATGGCGGTATCTTTATCTCCATGTATATATTATCCTTTCATAAAAAAACAGCAGAGTGCGCAGATAGCTGGAACTATCAACGTCTCTGCTATTACCAAGTCATGCAGACTACATTGCTTCCGCCTTCTCGCGTCTCACCTTGATAGCCTCCCGAATTTCTTCTATAGAAGGCTCTGGACGTTCATATTTCTCCTTGGTATAATCACCATTATTATAATTGAAGAAGCCAAGGAACTCCAAAGCCCCCACCGGGCCAAGGGCTTTTTCGAGTGCTTCCATGCCAGCCCTATGAAGTTCCTTTCTATCTTTCAGATCCACCATGTTTATACCTCACAATATCTACCTGTCCCTATTATAACGCCATATCCTGTCAACACGCCATTATTACCGAAGTTTCTCCACCACTTGATAATATTACTCATAGCTATACAAATACAGTTCATCCGGGCATATATCTTGCCCATCTGGCCAGATAACAGTATAACCGTCCGTCTTTACCGCTTTAAAATATGCAATATTTCTCAATTGACCATACCAATCACCCTTGATGTATGGCTTGACATCAAACTTTTTTTCTTCACCATTATCAAACTTAACATAAATAATATAATCATCACTTGGCGTAACAGAAATCGCTGTTGGTCGAAGCATATCTATCTCTCCTTTTTATCTTAAAGGATCAATTTTAAAGTATCCCTCACCGGCAGAAAGCATTCTCCAATTCGCTGCAAGTTCGTCTTCATGGATTGCCATCCATCCCTCCAACATCTTCAATTGTTTTTTAGGAAACTCTCCCTCTAATATTTCTCCATCTAAAGCAATGACAATCTCAAAATCACCATAAAGAGCATGTATATGCGCTTTGTGATGTTTCCCTCCAAGTTCACATTGCATTCTAACAATTATTCCAAAAAACATTGACAAAGCAGGCATTATCTATCCATCTCCCTATGAGCAAGAACAAAAATATCTCTTTGCCTAAAGTTTAGCACAAAAAAATGAAATTTTCTATATAATTTCAAACCAGAATAACCTCTGTGCCTCCCTCTTTCAGTTCCTGCACCAGGCTGGGCTCGGCGCCGCTGTCGGTGACCACGGCTTCAATCTCTGGCAGCCTGGCCACAATCTCAAAGAAGTCGCCGCCAAGCTTGGCATGGTCTGCTGCCACAATCACATGGCGGGACTGGCGGATAAGCACCCGCTTGGTCTCCGCATCTGCATAGTCCGGCACAGTGAGGCCATGCTGGGCGTCTCAATGCCGTTGGCTCCCAGAAAAAGGTAATCTATGCGGAAGCGCTGGATAAAATCCGTGGTCAACAGGCCATTGAAGCCGCGAATATCCTCGTTGAACTCCCCGGGCACCATGATGAGCCTGATTCCCTTGGCAGTACTCAGGACCTGGGCTGTATCCAAGGAATTGGTCAGCACGGTGATGTTCTTCTTGCCCCGCAATGCCTCGGCAATGCGCTCAGCCGTGGAACCGCAGTCGATAAAAACCGCATTGCCTTCACTGACCATGGCAGCACACCTTTCAGCTATGCGCTGTTTTTCCAAGGGCAGCTGTGTCTGACGGAACTTCAGGCTGTGGATGACAGCCGTGCCGTGATTCAGGGCAGCTCCCCCGCGGATTAAGGTCACCAGTCCCTGGCTGGCCATGAATTCAAAATCCCGCCGGATAGTCATGGCAGATACATTCAGTTCCCGGCACAGATCTGCCGTGTAGCCTGTATGATTAGCTTCCAGATATTTGAGTATTTCTTCCCGCCTTGCAGACGCCTTCATGAAAGGCAGCCTCCCTTCTGACATATACGCCAGATTTTGTTATGTTTTATTGTTATTTTAACATATTTAACCTATAAAAATTAACAAAACTGCTCATTTTATCTTTAAAAGTAACAAAAACTGGTATTTTCAGCTTGTAACAGCACATAGACCTTGCTACAATACAGTCAAGAAAACGACAGCATCCGGATGCAGAAACTGAAAACAATCAATCGTTATACCGAAAGGAAGATTACCATGAAAACCATCCTTGTTTCCAACAGTTCTCTTGCAGCTGTCCTGAAAGAAGCCCTGGCAGAATACACCTGCCGTCCCACCTGCGAAGCCTTCTGCTTCAAGCATCCTGCCCACATGGAAACAGCAGAGAAATTGGCAGCTTATCTGAAGACCTGTGAGGAACAGAATCCCAATGAAACATATCTTGTCCTCGCCGACACCTTCGACTCTACTGCCTGCATCGAGACAGTACTTCTTCTTGAACAGCTTGGCCTCAAAGACCGTGCTGTCGTCTACACCGGCGCCAGTCTCCCCATGCTGCTGCAGCTCTATGACGAAGACGAGCTGGCAGAGGATATGGATGCCTGGAGAAAACTCCAGCCCCTCCTGCGCCATGCTGCATAAATATTACTATTTCCTTATATACGCAAAAATCCCTCACCCGCAGGTGAGGGATAATTTTTTGTCTGTATGACAATTAGCCCAGGATAACCAGGGAATCATGCACCTTGACGCTCTGGCCGGCGGTGACGTTGAAGGTCTTCACTACGCCGTCAGCATCAGCTGCGATCTCGTTCTGCATCTTCATGGCCTCAAGGATGAGGAGCACGTCGCCAGCCTTCACAGCCTGGCCCTCGGAAGCAACCAGCTTCACGATCTTGCCGGGCATGGGAGCATCGATGGAGTGCTCGCCAGCGCCTGCAGCCACAGCAGCCTTAGCAGGAGCTGCGGGAGCAGCCGGAGCCGGTGCAGGAGCTGCCTTAGGAGCCGGTGCAGCAGCCTTGGGAGCAGCGGCAGCCTGGCTCTTTACTTCCTCAACCTCAACCTCATAAGCGGTGCCATTGACGGTAATATTGAACTTTTTCATGCTTATTCCTCCAAACTTATCTCTTTACTTGCGGTTAGTGCGGGCAGACATGATCCAGGCGTTGCTGGGCTTGATGCGGACAGCGCGGACTTTGCCGCCGCCCATCATCTGCACGGCGGCTGAAATAGCTGCCACCACTTCCGGGCTGATTTCTTTGGAACTCATGGTGTATACCTCCCTGAATGAACGGGATACCGCCTCTTGAAATTAGAGGGGAATATTGCCGTGCTTCTTGGCAGGACCGGACTCACGCTTGCTGGCGAGAGCATTGAGGGCCGTGATGACATAGGGGCGAGTCTCGGAAGGCTCGATGACCTGGTCTACATAGCCGCGCTCTGCTGCCACATACGGAGTAGCGAAGTTCTCCACATACTCTGCCGTCTTGGCTTCCTTGTCCGGGTCCTTGCGGAAGATGATGTTGGCTGCGCCGGCAGGGCCCATAACCGCAATCTCGGAAGTAGGCCAGGCCATGACCTGATCAGCCCCCAGCTCGCGGCAGCACATGGCGATGTAGGAACCGCCATAAGCCTTGCGGGTGATGACCGTAACCTTGGGCACCGTAGCCTCGCTGTAGGCATAGAGCATCTTGGCGCCGTGGCGGATGATGCCGTTGTACTCCTGATCCACGCCCGGCAGGAAGCCCGGCACGTCAACCAGGTTCACCAGCGGAAGGTTGAAGGCATCGCAGAAGCGGATGAAGCGTGCAGCCTTGTCGGAAGCATCAACATCCAGGCAGCCTGCCATCACATTGGGCTGGTTGGCAATGATACCTACGCTGCGGCCGTCGAAGCGGGCAAAGCAGGTGATGATGTTGGTAGCAAAGTGCTGATGCACCTCATAGAATTCACCGTTATCGACAATGCCGCGAATAACGTCCTTCATATCATAAGGAGCATTCGGATTGTCAGGCACTACGCTGTTCAGAGCTTCGTCCTGACGGTCCGGATCATCACCAGTATCAACAATAGGAGCATCCTCCATGTTGTTGCTGGGCAGGAAGGAAAGGAGGTAACGGATCTGCTCGATGCAGTCGTCCTCGTTCTCAGCGGCAAAGTGAGCCACACCGCTGCGGCTGTTGTGGGTCATGGCGCCGCCCAGGGCTTCTGCCGTGACTTCCTCTGCGGTGACGGACTTGATGACCGCCGGACCGGTGATGAACATCTGGCTGGTGTTCTTCACCATATAGATGAAGTCCGTGATAGCCGGGCTGTATACAGCACCGCCTGCGCAGGGTCCCATGATGACGGAAATCTGGGGGATGACGCCGGAAGCTGCGGTGTTGCGGAAGAAGATGCCGCCGTAACCAGACAGAGCATCAACAGCCTCCTGGATGCGGGCGCCGCCGGAATCGTTGATGCCGATGCAGGGAGCCCCCATCTTCATGGCCAGGTCCATGACCTTCCAGATCTTGTGGGCGTGCTTCTCACCAAGAGAACCGCCCTCTACGGTGAAGTCCTGAGCGAAGGCATAGACCAGACGCCCATCCACCGTGCCATAACCGGTAACAACGCCCTCACCCGGCAGGTCCTTCTTGTCCTGGCCGAAGTTGGTGCAGCGATGCTTCATAAACATATCAAGCTCTACGAAAGAGTCAGGGTCGAAAAGCTTCTCAATGCGCTCCCGGGCAGTGTACTTGCCCTTGGCATGCTGCTTCTCGATGCGGGCAGCGCCGCCGCCCTGCATGATGTGCTCTTTCTTAGCTTTCATCAAATCAATTTTCTCTTGAACTGTAGCCATTATATCCCTCCTAGAGAATATCACGCTTCTCTTATTTTGCACTATCCGGCACAAAATTGCAAGCTTATTTATGACTAGGTATCAAATAACTGTGGCTTAGGAAGCCATAGGCAGCATCAATCGTGCTGGCAGAGTTCCAAGAGAATGCCGGAGGATTTCGGATGGATGAAGGCAATCATAGCGCCGCCTGCACCCTTGCGGGGCTTCTCATCGATGAGGCGCACACCCTTCTCCTTGAGGTCAGCCAGAGCCTGCTCAAGGTTGTCCACACGGATAGCTACATGCTGGATGCCGCAGCGGCCGCCGTTCTTCTCAAGGTACTTGGCAATGGGGCTGTCCTCGGAGGTAGCCTCCAGCAGCTCGAACTCAGCACCGTTGGGAGTGGGGAAGAAACCAGTGGTGACCTTCTGCTCCTCCACCGTCTCATCCTTGGTATGGGGCAGGCCCAGGATATCGCTCCAGAAAGTGCCGGCCTCAGCCAGGTTCGGAACAGCAACACCAATATGATCTACGCCAAGAATCTTAAACATAGTAATCCTCCTAACTAAAATACATCTATATCACTTGAGCATCTCGCTCATGATATCTGAAACAAGACTGTAAGGATCTGTCTCCCTCTTCTTCAGGCTTTCCACAAAGCCATCCATGCGGCCTTCCGTGTGCTCCTTGATGCGCTTCTCAATGCCAGCGCTCAGGATATCCAGCAGCTCATCTTTGGCCCGCTTGGTGCGGCGGCGGTTCAGTTCACCATTGCCTTCGATGTAAGCCCGATGCTTTGCCACATCTGCCAGCAAGAGGTCAATGCCCTCATTGCGGCTTGCCACCACCTTGGAAATGGGAGGACGCCAGTCAGTCATGAGGCTGTCCAGGTCAAGCATCATGTTGATTTCCTTGACCAATTTGTCCGCCCCGTCCAAATCTGACTTATTGACGGTGAAGAGGTCGCCGATTTCCAGGATGCCTGCCTTGATGGCCTGGATGTCATCACCCATGCCGGGAATGAGCACCACCACAGTGGTGTCCGCCGCTTTCACGATGTCCACCTCTGATTGGCCCACCCCCACTGTCTCCACAATGATGATGTCCTTGCCAAAGGCATCCAGGGCCTTCACCGCATCAGCGGTCTTATGGGAAAGGCCGCCCAGGCTGCCACGGGTGCCCATGCTGCGGATGAAGACACCTTCGTCCAGGGTCAGGGAATTCATGCGGATGCGGTCCCCCAGGATGGCGCCCCCCGTAAAGGGGCTGGTGGGGTCAACAGCTATGATGCCCACGGTCTTGCCCTGGTCACGGTAAGCCTTGGCAATCTTTTCCGTCATGGTGCTCTTGCCGGCTCCCGGAGGGCCGGTGATGCCCAGAACGTAGGCATGTCCCGTATGGGGATAAAGCTCACGCATGATTTCGGTAGCTTCGTCGTATTCATTCTCTATAGCCGTAATGGCTCTGGAAAGTGCCAGGCGGTTCCCCGCCAAAAGTTCTTTGGCTATATCCAAATCATGCACCTCCTTCGCTGTATCAGTAATAAGTATGCTAACGTAAGCGAGTGGCTGGCGTTGTGCCAAAAGCGGAACGTGTGAAAATTTGCGAAGCAAATTTTCAAGTGAAGCGTTGGCATAATGCCAGTCGTGAGCGCCCTAGCAATGAAAAAGGGATGACGGCAGCAGAACCGCTGCTGTCATCCCTCGCATGTTATCTTAGCTTCTTACAGCTTCACATTGTTCTTGATGAACTCCACCACATCGGCAGTGTTGGTGCCCGGGGTGAAGACCTCTGCCACGCCGGCTTCCTTGAGAGCGGGAATGTCGCCCTCGGGGATAACGCCGCCGCCGATGATGAGGGCATCGGTGAGGCCCTTCTCACGGACCAGCTCCACCACCTTCGGGAAGAGGTGCGGATGAGCACCGGACAAGATGCTCATGGCCACTACGTTGACATCCTCCTGGAGAGCTGCCTCAGCAATCTGCTCCGGGGTCTGCCTGAGGCCAGTGTAGATAACCTCGAAACCAGCATCGCGCAGGGCGCGGGCGATAACCTTTGCACCGCGGTCATGGCCGTCAAGGCCCGGCTTTGCAACTAATACTCTGATCTTCTTTTCCATCTCAATTACCTCCGTATCTTACAGGCTGATATGTGCTTCGTACTCGCCAAAGACTTCGCGCATCACGTTGCAGATTTCGCCGAGAGTTGCATAAGTCTTGACAGCGGCCAGGATATGAGGCATAAGGTTCTCATTCTCGTCCTGGCAGGCCTTCTTCAGGTCGGCAAGAGCTGCCTTAACGGCCTCGTTGTCACGCTTGGCCTTCATGTCATGCAGCTTCTTGACCTGCTTCTCGCCTACGGAAGCATCTACCCGCAGGAGGTTCTTGGGAGGCTCTTCCTCAATCTGGAACTTGTTCACGCCTACGATGGTGCGGGCACCGGACTCAACATCCATCTGCCACTTGTAAGCGCTGTCCTGGATTTCCTTCTGGATATAGCCCTTCTCGATAGCTGCCACAGCGCCGCCCATGTCGTCAATCTTCTGGATGTACTCCATGGCTTCCTTCTCGATGCGGTCAGTCATGGCCTCTACATAGTAGGAGCCAGCCAGCGGGTCGATGACATCGGCCAGGCCGCTCTCATAAGCCACGATCTGCTGGGTGCGCAGGGCGATCATTACGGACTCCTCGGTGGGCAGGGCCAGAGCCTCATCACGGGAATTGGTATGGAGGGACTGGGTGCCGCCCATGACAGCAGCTGCCGTCTGGAGGGCCACGCGGATGATGTTGTTGTTAGGCTGCTGAGCCGTCAGCATGGAGCCTGCAGTCTGGGTATGGAAACGGAGCATCATGGACTTGGGGCTCTTGGCGTGGAAACGCTCCTTCATTATCTTGGCCCAGATGCGGCGGGAAGCGCGGAACTTGGCGACTTCCTCCAGCACATTGTTGTGGGCGTTCCAGAAGAAGGAGAGACGGCCTGCGAAGGCATCAACGTCCAGACCAGCCTTGATGGCAGCCTCGACGTAAGCGATACCGTCGGCAATGGTGAAGGCGATTTCCTGGGAAGCAGTGGAGCCTGCCTCGCGGATATGGTAACCGGAGATGGAGATGGTGTTCCACTTCGGCACATTCTGAGAGCAATACTCAAAGATGTTGGTGATCAGGCGCATGGAAGGACGCGGCGGGAAGATGTAAGTGCCGCGGGCTGCATACTCCTTCAGGATATCATTCTGGATGGTACCCTTGAGCTGATCCGGAGCAACCCCCTGCTTCTCAGCCACGGCGATATACATAGCCAGCAGCACGGAAGCAGGAGCATTGATGGTCATGGAGGTGGAAACCTTGCCCAGGTCAATCTGGTCAAAGAGCACTTCCATATCTGCCAGGGAGTCGATAGCCACGCCAACCTTGCCGACCTCACCCTCGGAAATCGGATCATCGGAGTCGTAACCGATCTGGGTGGGCAGGTCAAAGGCGCAGGACAGGCCCGTAGCGCCGGACTCGATCAGATAGCGATAGCGCTTGTTGGACTCCTCAGCAGTGGAGAAGCCTGCATACATGCGCATGGTCCAGAAACGGCCGCGATACATAGTGGGCTGCACGCCGCGGGTGTAGGGATATACACCGGGGAAGCTGATTTCCTCTGCATAGTCATCACCCTTGATGTCAAGGGGAGTGTAGAGGCGCTGCTCCGGCAGGTGGTCACGCTCAGGGAAACGGGCAATGGCCTTCTCGACACTCGCTTTGTACTTGGCGAGCTCTTCCTGGATCTTTTCGTTGCTCATAGTGAATCCTCCCTATTAAGTTTCATTCAGTGGATTTGGCTGCTTTGAATGCCAGCCTCTATTTTAAGTTACGGGGTATCTTTTACTTCATGCAGCCCGTCTCAAGGAACTTCTCATGGAAAGAAAGAGCTTCCTCAAGGATATGGGGCGTATGTGCATGGTGGCACTTCTCCGTGGCCCTGTTGTAGTAGTCAAGGAGAATCGGACGATAGTCCGGATGTGCGCAGTTGTTGATGATTTCCAAAGCCCTCTCGCGGGGAGCCTTGCCGCGCAGGTCTGCAATGCCCTGCTCGGTGATGATGATGTCCACATCATGCTCCGTATGGTCGATATGGGAGCACATGGGCACCACAGAAGAAATCTTGCCATCCTTTGCCACAGACGGGGTGTAGAAGATGGTGAGGTAAGCGTTGCGGGCGAAGTCGCCGCTGCCGCCGATGCCGTTCATCATCTTGGTGCCGGTGATATGGGTGGAGTTGACATTGCCGTAGATATCCACCTCAATGGCGGTGTTCATGGCAATGACTCCCAGGCGATGCACAACCTCGGGAGAGTTGGAAATCTCCTCAGGACGCAGCAGCAGATACTTCTTGTACTTGGCCACATCCTTATAGAAACGGGCCATGCCCTCCGGAGACGGCGAGAAGGCCGTGCCGGAAGCAAAGTTGAGCTTGCCTGCATCAATGAGGTCAAGCATGCCGTCCTGGATAACCTCGGTGTAGACCGTGAGATCCTTGAGGTCGGAATCCACGAAGCCTGCAATGACAGCGTTAGCCACATTGCCTACGCCAGACTGCAGGGGCAGGAGGTTTTCCGGCATGCGGCCTGCTGCGATTTCCTTCTTGAGGAAGTCCAAAGTGAAAGCACTCATCTTCTTGGAATTCTCGTCAATGGGAGAAAGCGGACGAGTGTGGTCAGCAATGTCGCAGGGGACAATGTAGAGAATCTTGTCCGGGGTGCAGGGGATGTAGTTGGTGCCTACCCTGTCATCTGCCTTAACAATGGGAATTGGCAGACGATTGGGCGGGTCAAGGGGCACATACACATCGTGCATGCCCTCCAGCTCCAGAGGCTGGGTGGTGTTGATTTCCACGATGACCTTGTCAGCGCTCTGCACATAGGAAGCAGCGTTGCCCAGGGAGGTGGTGGGGATGAGATTGCCCTCTTCGGTGATGGCGCAGGCCTCCACCAAAGCCACATCTACTTTGCCCAAGTAGCCGCAACGGCTCAGCTGGGCGCTTTCAGAAAGATGAAGGTCGAGGTAATCCACCGAGCCATCATTGATTTCCTTCCTCAGCATAGTGTCCGTCTGATAGGGCAGACGCTTTTTGATGCCGTGTACCTGAGCCAGCACATCGTCCAGTTCCGGGCCGGTAGAAGCGCCAGTCCAGATGTTCACAGTGAACGGTTCTTTCTTCATGCGCTCTGCCAGGGCCATGGGCACTGCCTTGGGATAAGCCGAAGCAGTGAAGCCGCTGCATGCCACATTCATGCCCGGCTTGAAGAAAGCGGCGGCCTCTTCAGCCGTGACGATCTTCTCCTGCAGGGCCTTGTTGCGTACACGATCGAGAATATCAATCATTGAAAATCCTCCCCTTATCGGTGGCTATAACATCAAGTTATAAATATGATGAATCATAATTATAGATTATCATACCACCCAATACAAATTATGCTCCATGACTTAGGATAGCACGAAAAAAAAACGCCGTCAAGCCTTGACTTGACGGCGTTTATGGATTTTGTGACATTCTTCACGTT
Source organism: Selenomonas sp. KH1T6 (assembly GCF_900108415.1). Classification (NCBI taxonomy): domain Bacteria; kingdom Bacillati; phylum Bacillota; class Negativicutes; order Selenomonadales; family Selenomonadaceae; genus Selenomonas; species Selenomonas sp. KH1T6. Next base: position 25,756 of record NZ_FNWN01000007.1, on the reverse strand, counting down.
GATAACTTTGAGCGTGTAAGATAGTAGGACAAACTGCTGAGACCAATGGACAGATCCTCATTGACCAGAGGCACGCTTTCAGGCACATGCATCTTGATGGGAGCAAAGTTCCAGATGCCCTGGATCCCCGCCTCCACCAGCTCATCCGCCACTCCCTGGGCGAAGGCCGCAGGCACGGCGATGATGCCAATCTGGATATTCCTTTCCCGGACAATCTGCCTGAGATTCTTGCTGTCCTCCACCTTCACATGGTTCACCACTGTACCGATGACATGGGGATCCTGGTCGAAGAGGGCCACCAGATTGAAGCCCAGGGCCACGAAGTTCTGATAGTTGGCCAGAGCCACCCCCAGATGCCCTATGCCTACCACCGCGATGTTCAGATGATGGTCAAGGCCCAGGATGTGGCCTACATTGCGCTTGAGCTCGTTGACATAGTAGCCTACGCCCTTCTTGCCAAACTGGCCGAAGGAAGCAAGGTCCTTCCTGATCTGCTCCGGGGTGATGCCCAGGCGTTTGCCCAGCTCATCTGAGGAGATGATATCCAGTCCCTCGTCCTGCACCAGCCGCAGGGTGCGGAAGTACAGGGGCAGCCTGTCGATGGTGGCCCGGGAGATGCCCGGCACCTTAGTCTTTTCCTTCTTCATGACTGTCCTCGCCTTCCTTTCTGTCCTCCGGCTTCTTCATCTTCTCAAAGAGAGCCAGTTTTTCCTCCAGCTTTGCTTCAATTTCTTCCTCTTCGGACTTTGCCCCTTCAGTATCTTTCTCCTCAGTATCTTCCTTTTCAGGTTCTTCTTTTTTAGTTTCTTCTTGTTTGAGCTCTTCTGTTTCAGGCTCTTCGGCAGGAGTCTCCGCTTCCTGTGCTTTCTCCTCTGCGCCGTCTAACCTGACCTCATAGATCACCTGAGGTTTTTCTTCCCCGGCCTCTTCTTTTGCCTCTTCCACCTTTTCAGGTTCCTCCTGCATAAGGCTCACGGCTGCCATCAAAGCTGCCAGCAGCCAGAAAAACATAGAGGACGGGATATTGAAAAGCAGATGGTCAGTGAGGCCGTTCAAGGCGATGGAAATGAAGGCCAGCCCCAAACCCAGGGATAGGCCGGACAGAAGCCTCCATTCTTCCACATCAAAGACCTCATGCCAGAAGTGCCGGGCAGGCTGGGGCATGGAAGCCTCAATCGTAGCGGTGATATCAGCCAGTTCCTTGTCAGGCCCCTCGTCCTTCAAGGTGAAGGGGGTTATGACCAGATGTGGCTTGGGCATGGGGAATCTCGCCCTGAAGGCAAGATAGATGCTGCCGAAGAAGAACCAGAAGAACGCCAGAGCTCCCGGCAGGCCAATTTCCGCCGCATAGTTCAGATACATATTGTGGGCATGGACAATCAGGATGGGAGCCCCCTGCATGTAGAAATCATACTCAGGGTATACCAGATAGAAAGCTCCCCAGCCAATGCCCAGGAAGGGATGGTCCTGTATCATGGCCCAGGTGCTCTCCCAGAAGGCCAGGCGCATTTCCGTAGAAGTGTCCACCTTGGTAAAGACGGACAGCATGCGCTCGTAAAGCACCGGATCGAGAAGCAGTAATGCCCCCGCCACCCCCACACAGGCCAGCAGCACCCGCCAGTCCTTCAGCACACCATAGCCGGCAAGTATCACCGCCAGCACCAGGCAGGCGCCACGGGCATAAGTCATGGCCAGGCAGGCCACCGCCGCCAGCATGAAGACGCCGATGACTATGCGCCTGTCGCGATTGCCGCAGGTGACAAGCTGCCCCATGGCCAGGCAGGCCATGATATCAAGATACCCGGCCAGGATATTGGGGTTCTCCCAGGTGGAGAAAACCCTCTTCTTCAGCTCCGGGAAGGCCTCCCCGTCCACCCATTTCATGGCGGCAGTGTCGATGCCGAAAAGGAACTGGTAGAAGCCATAGAGGATAACCGCACAGGCGGCGGTGCCTATGACTGCCAGCAGCAGGCGCACCTGCCGGGCGTCCCTCACCACCTGCCCCGCCAGGAAGTAGGTCAGCAGGTACACACCTACCAGATTGTAATAGTTATAGAAACTGAAGCCCTTATCCGGGGACATGATGATGGAAGCTGCCCCCAGCAGGGCAAAGAGCACCACCGGCACATCCAGGGGCAGATGACGGAAACAGAAATCCTTCTCCATGCGAAACCGCACCAGCAGCAAAGCCACGCCAGCCAGTAGGGCAATGGTTGCCCCGGTTGGCCACAGAGCCAGCAAAAATGCCTCCGCATAGAGGGCATTTTCTGTCCAGCTCTTTAGGTAGGCAGCATAGCGAAGCCTGGCAGCTTCCTTCCGCAGTTCCACCATATCCTTATGCTCATCCATTTGCTTCACCCCGCTCTCTTCCCCTGCGTGCCAGCAAACTCTGGCGAAGCCCCCCTACCAGGTAAAGGGAGCCACAGAGAACCAGCAGGCGATTTTTCCCCGCCAGTTCCAAAGCCCGGTCAAGAGCTTCTTCGTTATCCTCATATGCTTCCACATGGCTTACACGGCCTGACACCCGTCTCACAAGTTCTGCCGCAGCTTCTGCCCTGTCAGACTTGGGCGGCGTAACCACCACCACGTCACTGGGCCGCAACAGGCTTTCCAGCATATGGCCTATATCCTTGTCATGCAAGATGCCCAACAGGAACACACGCTCTTTGGCCGGATAATAAAGATCGAGGCTCTCCCGCAGGACCTTGATGCCCGCAGGATTATGGGCACCGTCAATGACGATTTCCCGCCCCCCGCAATTCATCTGCTCGAACCGTGCTCCCCAGGAAACCATATTCAGCCCTTCACGAATGACATCACTGTCCACCTTGGGTTCCACATTGCGCAAAAGCTCCGCTGCCATAATAGCCAAGGAAGCATTCTGCACCTGATGAGTCCCTAAAAGCCTTACCTCAAAGTTTTCCTCAGAAATCCCCAGGAGAGCTGAGTTGAAGCTGAGGCCCTGGGTGTGCCTCTCCAGGTCAAAGCCCGTGGCAGCGGCTGCAAAATCCTCCCCTGCCACAAAAATATCCGTGTTCATTTCCTCCGCCTTCTGGCGAATGATTTCCAAAGGAATGCCCGTTGCCGCAGTCACCACCGGCACGCCATTTTTAATGATGCCTGCCTTATGCTCCGCCACACCTTCCAAAGTGCCGCCGCAGCGGTCGGCATGCTCCAGGGCCACATTGGTGATGACAGAGATTTCCGGCACTATCACATTGGTAGAGTCCAATAGACCTCCCAGCCCCACCTCTATGACCGCATAATCCACCTGCTTCATGGCAAAATAAAAGAAGGCCAGCGCCGTCAGAACCTCAAACTGAGTGGGGCACTCCTCCCCCTCCGCCATCATCTGCTCCACATAGGCCCTGATGGTGGAAAGGCAGTCTGCAAACTCCTGTTGGCTGATGGGCTGACCATTCACCTGCATGCGCTCCGTATATGAAGAAAGATGTGGAGATGTATAAAGTCCCACATGCAGTCCAGAACGCCTGATAATGCTTTCCAACATGGCAGATACAGAGCCCTTGCCGTTGGTGCCCGTCACATGAATGGTGCGATACCTCTCCTGGGGCAAGTCCAACAGTTCCAAAAGCCTGGTGATGCGGGAAAGCCCCAGCCTGATGCCAAAGACATTTAAGCCCTCCAGATAATCCAGAGCTTCCTGATAATTCATCCTCTCTGCTCCTATCCTAATTCTCTCAATTAACATCGTAAATTCTCTCTCTTTACGCCCTAAAAGTATAGCATTTTCCTCCCCTGCTGACAACCGCCGAAGGGATGCGCAGGCAATACAAAAGGCAGGTGAGACTCGAAAGCCTCTCCTGCCCTATATGGCGCAAACAAGACAGATGAATGAGTCAGGCCAGCATTCTCTTAAAGAAGCCAACCTGTGCCTTCCCCTCCAGGCAGCGTACGGGCATGACGTGATCCGGGGCGGTTTTGTAACGGAAGCGCAGCAAATCCCTGTAAAGAAGATGGGTCTGAGGCTGGTTCCAGGCCAGACGGCAGGGAGGCAGAGCATCCTGCCGTGCAGCGGCGTAGCCAGGATGGATTTTTTGCAGCTCCGCATCCAGAGCAGTTGTTAGCTTGACTGTTTCCTCCCCCAGCAGGGATTCTGTCAGAGCCAGTGAATCATCTGCCTCCAGCAGGATTTTGAGACATCCATCCTCCTGATAAAAGGCAAAATCTGCAATCTGCTGCCTGTATTTCCCTGCTGCCTCTTTAATGGCAGTGTAAATATCTTCACCCCTGAGAGAAAAATCCCCCATGCTCAGGCTCTGGCGGCTATTCCCCAGAGTCTTGAAGGTGAGACGGCCCTTCCCGGTCTTTTCCACCCGGATGATCTCTCCAGTGGCATAGCGGTATAGCCCTGCCTGGTTGGTGATGACAAGCTCATAGCACTGTCCCTCCTGTACCTGGCCCATCAGCAAAGGCTCTCCCCCTTCCAGGGGACGGAACTCATAGAAGCTCTCCCCCTCCGTCAGGCTAAAGGAATCCGTGCCCTTTATTCCCAAGCCTATCAGTCCTTCCGGAAGGACAAGATTGCCGTTATCCAGGGGAATATCCCCCATGTAAGCCTTCAGCCGGTCTGAATAGATGGCAAAATCCCCGCTGCCAAAGGCCAGAATACGGGAAAGTCTGGGCCAGATGCGCCTTGCCACCGGTGTCCCGAAGCCCTGCCGGAAAATTTGCCGCAGTTCCTCGGCTCTTTCCGGGTCTGCCTGCAGCAGAGCCTCCATTCCTTTCAGAGAAGCAGGGGGAACATCCAGATTGAAAGTGATACGGCCCTGCTCCAGATCATTGCAAAGCTCTTGCCAATGCCCCTTCAAAAAATCCATGGCCTCCAGGATACCCCAAGTATAGGGAGCCATTATCTGTTCCACTTGCCGCTCCTTTAGGGCAAACAGCAGCCTGAGATACAACGTGTCCACTGCCTCCGTAGGCAGCAGCAAGGAGGCCGGGGAGGTGAAATGAGCCTCCATGGCATTGAAGCTGTTGCGCTGCTTTTGCAGGAAATCTGCCAGCACCATGCCATTGACAGAATTCAGTACGGCTCCGTCGTTGCTGTGCTGCCTCATGGGCAGGCTTTCCACCAGCAGGAAGGTAGTCCTATCCTGCACCGCCTGGGTGAAGCTTTCCAGATAGGGCTTCATATGGCTTCTAGTGGCAGGAATCAGCCGGGGGGCCCCCTGGGGACTGTCAGAGAGCAGATAGCAGTAAATCGGCTCTGCCGAAAAAATGGCCGATTCTCCGATACGCATCTGCAAATTCACCAAAGGCTCATAAACAGCATACTCCGACAGTGGCACCCGCTTCCTGTAGCCCTCTGCGGTCCTCAGCACGGAAAAATGATAGCGTCTGCCATAGTTCGTAGCCTGATTTTTGTTCAGTATATCCAGGAGCAGGCCCTCACCGTTCCAGATATTTTGCATACGTTGCCCCTGAGCGAAATTTTCCGGATGGAGAATTACCTCCCGAGGCAGCTTGAACAGTAGCTGGGCCTCTTGTTCCGTGGTGACCTTGCTGGCAGGCAGCATAGGAATCATGTGGACATATGGCTCCAGAATGTTCTTGAGCTGCCGCCTGTCCCGGAGGGTGAGTTTTTCTGACCGGGCCATGACATCTGCCAGAGCGGTCAGTATACGAGCCATCAAATCGTCTATGTAGATGCCGTTTTCTTGCGCCCTGTCAAAGATAATCCTGTAGCCCTCAGCATAGGAAATAAGCTCCTCCCCGCTTTTCTCCACCATGCTCTGCACCATAGAGCCACCGTGGATAAGGTAGTGATAGCCGATAAACTGAGGCAGGTAGCAAACCCTGTCCACCCTGCCATATGCCTCTATGAGAAACAGGCAGTCTTCCAGATAAGGCACATTCTCATCAAAGATGATGCCATACTTATCCAAAAAAAGCCTGTCATAGAGCCTGGAGGTCACCATGCCCCATACCCCTACGAACATGCGCTCGTCATCCCAGTGCTCCCGGTCTACCACAATCTCTTCCCGGGTCTGATCCCAGAGGACGATTTCTGTCAGGGGCATGAGCCCCTCCCTGTCCATTTCAAACTCCCGGCGGAAAACCACCATCTGGGAGCTTGTACTCTTCATGCGGGAAATGGATGTCTCCAGGCATGCGGGAGTATAGCAGTCATCCCCGTCCAGAAAGCCCAAATAAGGTGCCGTGGCAAATTTCATGCCGTAATTCCTGGGGCTGGAAGGAGTGAGGTGCTGATTGTCCAGCCGTTTCAGCAGTACATTTTCCAGGCCCCCCAGCAGCTTTTGGACTTCCCTGTGGTATTTTTCCTCCGTATTGTGCAGCACCACAATCCACTGGATATTGTCAAAGCCCAGTGTCTGAGCCTGCAGGGAGGCAAAGCTCCTGCGGAAAAACTCAAGATCCACATTGTGGAAGGGTGTGATGACGGATACAAGATAATCCTTTGCCTTATCCATAATTTTTCCTCTCTTCAAATCCTTTGCAAACTTTCCAGCAGCACCTGATTGCACTGACGGTGCTCCAAGGGCCGCAGCTTTCCCTCAACGCCTATTTCCCTCAGCTCTCCCTGCATTTTCTCCATCAAGCCCGGTGAATCGAAGCGCTGGGAGGAAACGATGTTCAGTGTGCCTTGCCAGCTGGTGGCAGACAGACCGAGAATATTCGCCCCTCCCCGGACACCGATGAAAGGACGGGTGATGCGCTCCACCAAAGAACCGTAAGCGGGAGGCAGATCCAGGCTGCCGGGATAAGTGAGGGCAATGGTAAGTGGAAGCCTGACTTCCCTCGGAAGAGGTGCCCCCAGGCGCGCTGACATTTCCTCAACACCAGCCCCGGAGTTCTCAAAGCCCTGCATGGCCTGCAGCTTCTGCACAAGCAGCCCGTCGAAATGCTCCTTCGTCAGCTGCCCCTTCATCTCCTGACGCATGCGCCTGCCCTGCTCCTCCATGGGCAGGGCCGCTATGCTCTTGTCGTAAGTGAGGTAAGTGGCATCGGAAAAATTGGCCATGGTCCTGGCGCCATAGTATCTGCGCATATCCGCCGAAAGCATGGTGCGAATCGTCTCACCCCCGGTGTCATAGATACCGGTCATGGCACGGGATATAAGAAGGGCCAGGAAAGCCGCCGCCGAGGAACCATGAGCCTTGACCTGCCGCAGAAAAGGCTCCAGAGGGCAGTCCAGCGCATAGCCGAATACCCTGGGATCCTCCCAGGAATAAAAATTCTCCGGCAGGGCAAAGGAGGGAGACAGGCTTTCCCTGGGGGCTTCCCCTCCAGCAGGGGCAAATCTGCGGTATGGATCCAGCCGCTCCGCTTCATCCTCAGCCACCAAAGCCCGGGGGCTCTCCCGCACCCATTCATCAGCCTCTGCTTCCAGCCCCCGTCCTTGGGCATAATAATAGAGAATGGTGCGGAAAAAGCTCCAGATACCGTGAAAATCCGTGAGGCCGTGGAAGTAAGAAAAGCAAAAGCCCCGCTCCCGGCAATGAAAGGCAAAGAGATAGCCATTCGTGTCTTCGGTGCCGTAGAGCAGGCCGGGCTTGCCGCCCTCCTCCAGCAGGGGCGGCTCGGCCTCATTTTCGATTGCCCAGACAGTGCCCTCCCGCAGCACGGGAGTGACGGCAAATTCTGGGAAATTCGCCAGAGCCTGCCGAACAGCGCTTTTCAGCAGTTCCCTGTCCAACCGCTCCTTGAAGTCAAAGGAGAAATGTATATCAAAGGCTGCGTTCCTGCTCCCGCTCATATAGTAAAAAAAGCGGTTGGAAACGCCCAAGGGAATGAGCTTCATGGCTCTGCCTCCTTCAAAAACGCATGATCAGATAGTTAAGCCCCAGGGTTCTGGTGTAGCGCACTTCTTCCGCCTGCTGCCAGAGGTCAGCAAGTTCCTCTGCCTCTTCCGTCAGCTTTTTCCCATAGTCCAGAGGCGGGCAGTTGTCCCTGAAACGCAAAGTGAAGCCCTCTTCCTTCACCAGGCCCACATCAATACGGCAATCCGATTTAGAACCACGCCCCAGGATTGCTGCTCCTGTTGCTTCAATGATACGTGCCAGAAGAGAAGCCCGCTCCTCCCCTGCCCCCTCTGCCAGAAGGAAGGTACGTGCCCTGCCTGCGGCAACTGTCAGTTCCTCCCGTGAGGAAGCAGATGCAGCAAAGACCTGCAGGGCCGTGCTTCCGAGAGCTTCCGGCAGGCAAAGAAAGTCCTGTCCTTCCGGCAGCCCCCTTTTTTGCCAGGCCAGAAACAGCCACAGGGAAAAGGTAGTCAGAGCCTCTGCCGCCACAAAAGACCACCACACCCCCTCAGCCCCAAAGAAATACCCCAGCAGAGCAGACAGGAGGCAGATGAAAATGAGATTGTCCAGGGCGGAGGTCAGATATGTCATCCTCATGGCATTTACCCCTAGGTAATACTTCTGCAGCACATTGTTACAGGCATACAGGGGCAGATACAGAATATAGATGCGCAAAGCATGGACGGCTGTCCCGTGAGCCTCTCCTCCCGCCGGGGCAAAGAGGCCGATGAAGAGGGGTGCCCCCAAAAACACCAAAAGAGCCACTGACCCTGCCAGCAGCAGGGTCTCCCTCAGGGACACCTGCAACAGCCCCGCCAGTGACAGCCTGTCCCGCTCCCCTGCAAAAACCCCCGCCATAGTGAGGGTTGCGGTGCTGAGTCCCATGACCAGAGGATTGAAGATATTGTTGAGGGCGTTGATATCCGCAAAGGCAGCCATGGCGACGGGAGGCGCTGCCAACAGCAGCACCCGGTTCACCACATACATCTGCACCGTCTTGTAAAATCTGTCCACGGCAGATGGCAGTCCCACATAAAAAATGTCCAGGAACTTCCTCACCTGCAGTCCCCGAGAACAGAAACGGATCTGACCCTGACTGAAACCTAAGGAAACTGCCCCCAGTCCCATCAGGGACGAGAGGGACATCACCAGCCCCATGCCGTAGATGCCGCCCCCCAGGAAAAGCACATTGGCAAAGGCTCCAAGGATATTTGTACCCGTCTGGGCCGCCACCGCCCGCATGGCCCATTTAGCCCTTCCCTCCAAAAACAGCAGGGCTATCTGCATGGGGAGAAAGAAAAGGGGCGGCACTCCCAGTGCAAAGCCTCTTAGGTAATCTGCCGTATCCTGCTGCAGGATGGCAGCTTCCCCCGCTGCCCCAAGGAGGGCCGCTATGGAATCTGCCTCAAAATATACCAAGGCTCCCAGGCACAGAGAAAGAGGCAGGCAAAGGAGCACCGCTAGGGAATAGTATTCCCCGGCCTCCCCTCCCCGGCCTGCCCCCATGGACTTGGCGCAGTTGTTCTGCACCCCGATGGAAATCACCTGGCTCAGCATCATCACAACGAAAAACAGGGGCAATGTCAGCTGGTAGGCCGCCATGGAATCTGTGCCCAGATAGCGGCTGATGACAATGCCATTCACCACGGCTCCACAGAAAATCACCAGGTTGTTTAAAATCATCTTCACCGCAAAGGCTTTAAAGGCCCCCCGGAGCAAATCATTATTCATGTACCCTCACATCCGCTCCAAAAAGGGAGCATATTTCTGCATGGCTTCCTCCGCCCCGGGGAAGAAGCCTTCCCGGGCAGAGGCCACCAGCCTCCGGCGTTCTTCCTCCGGGATGCCGGTGACAATATTCAGGAAGGTAAGCTGCCTCAAGGGAGCATACGTCTCCATCAGGGACGACAGTTCATCCATTTGCTGCCGGCTGCAGCCGGAGAAATAATTTTCTGAAAACACCTGCCACACCCGCTGCACTACAGTAGGCTCCCAGCCTATAACGGCTTTTACAGCCTGAGGTGGCATAGCCATCACCAAGCCCACTCCCAATGTGTAGACCCCCAGCACATCATAGAAGGGATGCCCCCAGGCGCAGTCTGCCATATCAATAAGGCACAGCTTCCCATCCTCCACCAGCAAGTTTCCCCGGTGGAAATCACCGTGGAGGAAGGCATGGCGCCGGGGGATGGCATCTATCATGCGGTGGAGAAGGCTTATTTCCTCCCCCGTCAGATATTCCCCCAGCCCTTCTGCCCTCTCATGGTAGACTTCTGCCATGGAAGGAAAGTCCCCCAGAGCCGCCTCCCTGCTGTGGATTTCTTTCAGCAGACTGGCCGCCTGGGGCACCAAAACCTCAATCTGCTCCGGCTCCCCTGCGATTACCTCCCGCAGGCTCCTGCCCACGGCCTTATCAAAGACAAGCCCCAGTCCGCCACCGCAACGCACCAGCTCATAAACTGCCGGTGTTGGCACGCCAAGCCCCCGGGCGGCTCTGGCATTTTGCAGTTCCCTGCAGGCAGATGCATAGGTCTCCGGCGGGCAGAGCTTGACAATCTTCCCCTGGCCTATATCATAAACCTGGCCATTTCGCCCCTTGCCTATGGGCCTTGCCCCCTCCAGGCTGATTTCTCTCAAAGTGTCCCATGGGACTTCTGCCATGCGGCTCACTCCCCCTCAAAGAATGCCCTGTAGTTGCCCATTTCCCGCTTGATGACAATCTCGTTGGGGTAAGTATCCTTGATGAGGGGCATCCTGGGGTCATACTGATTGTACTCCACCATGATGGCAAAGGAATCACTCAGGAACCAGGTGGCATTGGCCATGCCCTTCTTCACCTGGGGACGGCCAAAGTTATAGGAAAAATTCTTCTCCGCCCGCATATACATCTCATCTGCCGTGGTGCTATCCTTGGCATAGAAACGGATGCGGTAATTGCCCACAAGGTTCTTGTCCTTGCCATGGGGATGCAGGGCGATGAGCTGCATATAATCCGTCTTCTTCTTCACCATTATCACTACATTGTCTTTATCCTTCCTTTGCCAGCCCTTCTTGGCAAGATCATCCACCACTGTCTGGATGGGCTTGCCCACATAGATGCCAAAAGCAATGGTATCATCCCGGGTGGCCTCGTCTATATCCTCCAGCCAGTCAGGCTCCACATAATCTGCGGCCAGGGCCGTGTTTGTCACCAAAAACGGCTCCTCCCCGCCTGTGTATGCCGCAGTTGTCTGCAACAGTAAAAAAGTCCCCAGCAAAGCACAGATTTTCTTGCTCATTTTCATATGTTTATCCTCCTTGCACAGCCTACCTCATATATACTGACGAACCGCAGCATATGCCATACCCCCACCACCGCTTTCGCGGTTCCACGCCCCCAGGGGGCGGACCTGTTGAACCGGCATAATCTGCTGTGTGCCAGTATAACATATTTTCTGCGATAAGCTGTATTCATTCGCCATTTCCGCCTCTAATCCTCTTTTCTGCCAATTTTTTTCTGGCACGTTGGAGAATATGCTGCCATTTGAGTGTGGCAAATCTTGCTTCGTACCCTCTCATCTTTCCAGCAAATCATCCAGAGTCATGGGCCTGAGCCTTTCTGTCTGCTTCAGCTCTTCCTCGGTAAAAAGCTCCTCCTGGCTCCTGTCCTTTACCCCCTGCATATCCTGCTGAACTTCCAGAGCGGCAGTCATGCCCTTGTCCGGGGCATTTGCTTTCCTTTCCTCTGTACGCTCCCGGCCTTCTTCCATAGCCTTTTGCACCACATCCTCAGGCTTTGCCTCGCGGGTGACATTTCTCTCCCCCTGCTCAGCTATCTGCTGCTCGGTGCGGACTGCCACGGAAAGTTCGCTGCTCCGCTGGTCAAGGACTGCGTTCAGGTCTTTGGCCCGGCTTTTGGCCAGGGCAATATCTCCCCGCTCCTTGATGATTTCCTGGGTATAGAACTCCTTTTGAGCACCTTCCGCCCCCATTTCGCTTTCTGCAACGGCCAGCTTCATGGTGATGAGTCTCATCTCATCAAGCATCAAGTCCTGTTCCTCCGCTGTGTAATCAGGGGACTTCATCTTTTCCTGCAAGGCGTGTTTCCGGCCATAAAGCTCATGCATCTTATCCTCGGGGCTCATGCCCTTTTCCTTGAGGGTGTCCGCCTCTTCCTGCATGCGGGCTTTCTCCTCTGCCGTAAGGCTGGTGTCCGTATCTATGCGTTCCTGGAGCTTTTCCGCCTGTTTCTTGTAATCCTCTCTGGCAGCAATGGTATCATTGAGTTCCTGCAGTTTCTTCTCCCCCTCGGTCATGAAGTCCGTCTGGCCCATTTTCCTCAAGGGGTCAAGGGCTTCCTCCGAGAGTCGCCTTCCTGCCTGGCTGATCTGCACTTCGGCCGCCTTGCCTACCACAGTCTCCCCATCGTTTTCCCCATCACCCTGCTGGAGCCGCTGGAAAATATTTTCCGCCACTGCCCCGGCAGGCTTCTGCATTTTCTGGTAAATATTTTCCCTTTGGAGAATGTTTGTCTTTTCCTCTCCTATCCTGCCTATCATGGACACAAAAATCCCTCCTTTGCCGACAATCCTCTACGGTTTATCGACATCAGGAGGGATTTTGTTAAACATTTTTTACTTCAGCTTAGCCAGGTCAGCGATACGTGCTTCCACAGACTTCATCTTTTCCTCATAGCCGGCGAGCTTTTCCTTCTCCCCTGCTACTACCTGCTCAGGAGCCTTGGAGAGGAACCCCGGGTTGGACAGCTTGCCGCTAAGGCGCTTGATCTCCTTCTGCAGTTTCTCCTGTTCCTTCTGGAGACGGGCGGTTTCCTTCTCCACATCAATCAGGCCCTTCAGCGGCAGGAAAATCTCCACGCCGCTTACCACACCTGCCATGGCGTTCTCGGGCTTTTCAGCTCCGGCAGGCAGGATGGTGATGGGCTCGGAGGAGGCCAGCTTGTCAAGGTAAGCCTGGTTCTCCGTAAAGACAGCACGCAAAGCCTCGTCACCCACCAGGAGAATCAGTTCGCTCTTCTTGCTGGGAGCAGCCCCTACTTCTGCCCGCATATTGCGGACAGTCTTGATGGTCTCCATGATGGCGGTCATGCGGTCTTCAATGTCGCCACTGATATAGGCTTCGTCACCTTCCGGCCACTGGGCCACCATGATGCTCTGCAGCTCATCGCTGTGGGGCACCTTCTGCCAGATTTCCTCGGTAATGAAGGGCATGAAGGGATGCAGGAGGCGCAGGGTGCCCTCAAGCACATGACTCAGCACATAGAGGGCGGTATTCCTGGCCCGGACATTTTCCTTGTCATAGAGGCGGGCCTTGGTGAGCTCGATATACCAGTCACAGAACTCACTCCAGATGAACTCGTAAATCATGCGGCCTGCTTCGCCCAGCTCAAACTTGTCCAGATTCTCCGTCACATCGCGGACCGTACGGGCATAGCGGGAGAGAATCCAGCGGTCAGCCAGGGTGTAGTCAGTCTCCTCAGGCTTGAAGCTCCTGTCGAAGCCCTCCAAGTTCATGAGCATGTAACGGGAAGCGTTCCAAAGCTTGTTGGCAAAGTTGCGGGCAGATTCCACACGCTCATCGTAGAAGCGCATATCATTGCCCGGGGTATTGCCGGTAATCAGCATGAAGCGCAGGGAATCGGCGCCGTATTTCTCAATGACCTCCATGGGATCAATGCCATTGCCCAGGGACTTGCTCATCTTGCGGCCCTGGCTGTCACGCACCAGACCGTGGATGAACACATGGCGGAAGGGAATGTCCTTGCCGAACTCCAGACCCATCATGATCATGCGTGCCACCCAGAAGAAGATGATGTCATAGCCCGTGACAAGGGTTGCCGTGGGATAGAAATGCTTCAAGTCCTCGGTTTCTTCCGGCCAGCCAAAGGTCTCAAAGGGCCAGAGGCCGGAGCTGAACCAGGTGTCCAGCACATCCTCATCCTGGGTGATATTCTTGCTGTGGCAGTGGGGACACTCCGTAAGGTCAGTGCGGGAAACATGGGTCTTGCCGCAGTCTGCACAGTACCAGGCGGGAATGCGGTGGCCCCACCAAAGCTGGCGGGAAATGCACCAATCACGGATATTCTCCAGCCAGTTCTCATAGATTTTCGTGAAGCGGGCAGGCACGAACTCGATGCGGCCGTCACGTACAGCCTCGATTGCCGGCTTGGCCAGAGACTCCATCTTCACGAACCACTGCTTGGAAACCAGGGGCTCGATGGTGGAATGGCAGCGGGAGCAATGGCCTACTGCATGCTCATGCTCCTCCACGGAAACCAGCACGCCGGTTTCCTCCAGCTCCTTCACCAGAGCCTTGCGGCACTCATAGCGGTCCATACCGTTGTACTTGCCGGCACCTTCCAGCATGTGGCCGTCATTGCCGATGACCTTCACCTGCTCCAGGTTGTGGCGCAGGCCCATCTCAAAGTCGTTGGGGTCATGGGCAGGGGTCACCTTCACGGCGCCGGTACCGAACTCCTTGTCCACGTATTCATCGGCAAAGAGGGGGATGCGGCGGTTCACGATGGGCAGGATCAAGGTCTTGCCAATCAGGTGCTTGTAACGCTCATCCTCGGGATGCACAGCCACGCCGGTATCGCCGAACATGGTCTCGGGACGGGTGGTGGCAATCTCCACATATTCCTCCGTGCCCTCTACCTGATAGCGCAGGTGCCAGAGGTGGCCATTCTCCGTCTCATGCTCCACCTCGATATCGGAAATGGCGGTGTTGCAGGAGGGACACCAGTTGGTGATGCGGGTACCCTGATAGATAAGGCCCTTCTCGTAAAGGCTTACAAAGACCTCACGCACAGCCCTGGAGCAGCCCTCGTCCATGGTGAAGCGCTCACGGTCCCAGTCAAGGGAGGAACCCAGGGAGCGCAGCTGGGACATGATGCGGCTGCCAAACTTTTCCTTCCAGTCCCAGACCCGCTCCAGGAACTTCTCACGCCCCAGGTCATAGCGGCTCAGGCCCTCCTCACGGAGCGCCCCCTCCACCTTGGCCTGGGTTGCAATGCCTGCATGGTCGCAGCCAGGCATCCAAACAGTGTTGAAGCCCTGCATGCGATGGTAGCGGATAAGGATATCCTGCAGGGTGTTGTCCAGGGCATGGCCCATGTGCAGCTGGCCCGTGACATTCGGAGGCGGGATCACCATGCTGTAAGGCTTCTTGCTCTTGTCCACCTCAGCGTGGAAGAACTTATTCTCCTCCCAGAACTGATACCATTTCTTCTCAAAGGACTGGGGGTCATAAACCTTGGGAATGTTGTTTTCCTGCTCCAAAACTTCGCTCATCTTTATCCTCCTACTCGCGGAACTATCCGCCACAAACTAAAAAAGCGCCCCCGCCCCAAAGGACGAAAGCGCGCACTTTCGTGGTACCACCAATGTTCCCGGGGAATCCCCGGCTCAAAGCCTTAACGCAGCCATACGTCCGCACTTACTCAAAGTTCAGCCCGGAAGCTCGGAAGCGACCTTCAAGCCCGCCGCACAGAAACTTCCACCAGCCGTTTCCTCTCTATAGTGCGAAGAGAGCCCTACTCCTCTCCGTCATCGCCTTGCTATTCATTTGACATGGCATTGATTCTATCACAAAATCCCCGCCTTGACAATGATTTTTAGGACCTCACACACCTGTCTCCTCCAAAACTCCCAGCTTTTCCAGCTCTTCCTTGATGGCCTCCAGCGCCTCTTCGTCCGGCACTCTCACCGTGTGCACATGGATTCCTCCGGTGACTATGGAAATAGGAGCCGCCTCACACTTCTGCATCTTCGTGAGGAAGTTCTTCACATCGCGCCTGCTGGTAAGAAGCAAGTCTGCCTTCAAGGGACCATAGACAGGATGCTCCACAATCACATCCAGCACCTCGCCCCCGTTATCCACGAAGGCCAACAGTTCCTGCTCCATCTCGTCCCTGTTGTGGCGGCAGATAAAGCTGACCAGAAGCCCCTCTGTCCCCTCACTTTCGGGTACAAAATATCCTCTGGGCGTGGCGTAGATTTTCTCCCCCTCTGCCCGGAGGATGCTGATATCCCCCACGATAATCTGGCGGCTAACCCCAAATTCCCGCGCCAGCTTCGTGCCGGAAAGAGGAGACTTGGCGTTCTTCAACCGCGCCAAAACCGCCGCCCTGCGTTCCTCTGTAGTCACATTCCATCCCCTGCCTAATCTGTTATTTACATAAATTATATACACATACAAACAGGCAGGCAAGCCCTAAGCTCACCTGCCCGTATTGGATAGGTCAGCCTGTCGCTCATCTCACTGCATGATTCCAGATTTCCCCCAAATATTTTTTTAGCTTTAGCAGGATTTCAGGCAGATATATAGAAAAAATATTATGTGAGTATTGTGACATTTTAGAAGGAGGTATTTTCTATGAAGTCACTCACTTTAAGGCTCCTGGCTGTGATGGCGCTGGCACTAATCTGGGCCATCGCGCTTCCCCAGGGAGCAGAAGCAAAACCACAGATCAAATTCACCATCGAACATGTCTATCTGCACACCGCGGGAGAGGCGGAGATTGTCGGTTACTTTGAGAACTCCGGGGATCAGGGAGCTTACGTCAAATGGACGGATCTCGACCTCACGCTCACTGCCGACAACGGACAGGAGATGTGGTCTGATTATGGCATTCGCCATTATGTGGAAGACATTTACGTTCCCGCAGGCGAATACATAGCGTACACCTACTACGTGCAGCATCCGGATATCCCTGAATATCACGGGAAATATCGTTATCGCTACCACACCAACACCCATTGGGAAAAAGCTGCCGGCTAAGGGAAAGGAATGCAGAAGATGAAAAAGACATTTTCAGGCAAAAAATTCCTCCTGGCCCTGGCCTTGGGCACAACCTGCCTGCTAGGCGGGAATCTGGCTGAAGCTGGTGCGAATGCGCCTTCTGTCCCCGCTTCTGTGCAGGAGGTCAATTCCCAAAGCCTCGACTCGGCTTTCCTGCAGGGCATTTATGGCAAATGGCAGGAAGAAGGAGTGCTTGATGCCCGCACCCTTATCATAAATGCCGATGGCACCTATGAGCTGGCCTATCGGGGCGGCGGCGTAAGCCATGGGACGGTGAAGGTATCCATGGATGAGCACCCCGATGGCTCGAAATCCTGCTGGTACAATTTTTATGAAGAAGATGGCACCCTGTGGATGGGGGCCGAAAGAGATGGCGAATATCCGGTGCAAACTGACTTGTATTCCGGGCATGATGGTGCCATGCACTTTGTCCGGCAGGAAAATGGCTGCCACGATACAGGCACAGGAGTGCACCCGGAGGACTATTCAGGCATATGGGCTTGCGGCAGGTGCAGTATGACCATCACGCCTGAGGGAAACGGCTACCTGGCAGAAATACAGTGGGCCAGCAGCGCTGCCGAAGGCTCGCGCTGGATCTTCCCCTGTACCTATGACAGCTACAGCGCCCAGCTTTTCTGCAACGGCAGGGGCAAGCGCATTGACTATGTGTGCGATGAGACTGGCACATGCAAGAATAAGATCATCTATCAGAACGGAAGCAGCACCTTTACCATGCGTGAGGGCGTGCTGTTCTGGCAGTCACCAGAGGAACCCAACTACACAGATATAGAGTTCAGACGGTAAACAGAGCAAGCGGAGCTGCTGCGCACATGATGCGCGGCAGCTCTTTTGACTGTGACTTACTTTGTGACTTACTTCCCCCAAAAGTCCCCTCCCACCTACGTCCCGAAACACCAAAAAACGGCCGCATGAGCAGTACGGCCGCCTTTTGGCTGTGTATTGTATTTAGGAGAGCTTAACGAAAGCCTATAGATAATATAGCATAGATGATAATCATTTTCAATACCTAAATGAAAAATATTTTCAAATGAGCATATTCACTGTCATATTGCTCTG
Source organism: Selenomonas sp. KH1T6 (assembly GCF_900108415.1). Lineage (NCBI taxonomy): Bacteria > Bacillati > Bacillota > Negativicutes > Selenomonadales > Selenomonadaceae > Selenomonas > Selenomonas sp. KH1T6. Next base: position 8,090 of record NZ_FNWN01000007.1, on the reverse strand, counting down.
TTCCGCAGGCGTGGGTGCCCTGTCCGGCAGCTTAGCCATACGCTCTTTAGCCAGCTCTAAAAGCTTCTTTGCCTTCGCCACCTCAGCCTCGTCACACATATTCTGCTTCAGTCCGTCCTCCACCTGCTGCAGATCTTCCTCCAGCAGGGCAATCACAGATTGCATATCCTCCTTTGTAGCGGCTGCTGCAATCTGGCGACGGCGTTTATCCTCGTTTATGGAGACGGTGCTCTTGGTGGACTCCAATGTCACTTCCCCATTTTCGTCAATGGTAATCTGCATTCCCTGGAAGCCCACCTCATCCTTGCGCTTGGCATAGCTTTCGCCTGCCGCTTTCAGTATATCGAACAATCTGTTCCTGCTTTCTTCATCTGTCAGACACTTCTGCAAGAACTTGCCGGAGATGCTGGCCATGCCGCCCTTGACGATGTCATAGTTTCCCTGCAAATACTTATACAATTCGTCCTTGTTGGCAAAACCGGAGCTATTATCAGCTTTTGCACTCTGCACCACCTTGTCCCTGACATCGCTCCCCTGCCTTTGCAAAGCCGCTAGCAGCCCCTTCGGCTCCTCGTCCGCCTTGGCAACTTGCTCCTTGCTCTTCTCCAATAGTTCCTGCCTGACCTTAGCCAAGGATTTTTTCTTCTGCTTTGGCTTACCCAGCATTTCCTCCCACCAGTTCTTCTTCTCTGAGCGTTTGAGGTGCGACTGATGGCGCTGGCTGCCATCGTTGCTTTCAGAAATACCCCAGCCGCGCAGACCGCCGTTGTCATCAATGATGAAGCCGTGGGATTTCATCTTCCTGCCCGGCATAATCCCGCTGTTGACGTCCGTATGGGCCACATCATAGATCAGGGCTTCATACTCCATACGCTTCTCCGGGTCCTGCTCCATCTGCTTGAGGATTTTGGGTGAGATGGACAGGTTGTTTGTCCCCGTGCCAGAGAACGGCCCTGTCCCCACGGTGATATTGAGACCGGGATATTTTTCCTTCAGCTCTTTCAGTCCCCCCTTCTCCTCCTTGTCTTCCTCTTTCTCCGCCCTGCGCGCCTTGGCAAATTCGTACGCCGCCTCAGACACATAGCTAGCTCCTACTTTCACAGGCATTTTCCTTACCTCCTTGTGCTGACGAACTCCTCTTTCCCTGTATATCGACCTGCAAACGCTGTTCTTAATAGGATTGGCGCGAACGGTTATATTTGCGGTGCGAACAGCATTGGAAGCAAGGAAGCTATGTGCTATGCTATAGCAAAGCGAGGTCTTAGCTATGACGAAACAAAACCTGCAATACTTCCTGCCTCCCCTCATCCTTATTATCCTGCTCTTTGCCATTGACATATCCTATCTCAGCCCCATAAACCCACAACCAGCTGCATCGTTCCCCCCTTTCCACACCAAAGACTTGAACGGGCAGGAGTTTGACGAAAGCATTTTCCACGGTCACCTCACCCTTGTATGCCTTTGGGTAACCAAAGACAATTCCTCTGCTAAAATTCTTGAAGCCCTGGCAGAATGGCAACGACCAGAAGGAAATTCTATTCAACTCCTCGGAATTGCAGGGGACCTCAAGGACGATGCCCCTGTCGAAAAGATTGTGCAAGCCAGGAGCATAACTCGCAGCCTGCCCTCAAACTTTCCCCAGCTTTTAACCAATGACAGCCTGTTCCCCTTCCTCTCTACCATTACCAAAGCCCCCACCTTCATATTTGTAAACGAGCAGGGGCAAATCACAGGCCAACCCATTGCTGGCTGGGAAATGGACCTTATAAAAAAAGAAGCCCGCCGAATCTTGTCGGCAGACTCCCCAGAAACCCAACAGAAAAATCATTTGCAATCTCAGTTGTTGCACTGACTAAATGTAACCATAACATACTGAGGACATAAGTAAAGTTAGACAATTTCTACTTGTACATCATCGTAATACACAAACATTTTATCATGTGTCAAAAAGCACATCCCCTCTGCCTTAGCTTGTGCAAGTAAAATTCTGTCAAAGGGATCTTTATGACGTGGTGCATCGTCCGCACGGTGCAAACCTTCCATAGCCACAATGTGATTATTTTGCAAAGGCAGGTTACGCACTGGTGATTTTTCCAAATACCCCAATATATCATTTGCATCATTGGGTATGACATCTGGGTGCAGTTTATGTTTGATTGCAATTTCCCAAAGAGAAACCGTACTATAATAAAGCACATGATTATCGTTTTCTATAATCTCTCTTGCTCTCGCAGTCAGCTCTCTTTGATTCATCAGTGCCCAAAGTATAATATGTGTATCTAGCAAATATCTCATAACGACTCACCATAAAATAAATGTTCAATCTCATCATTGCAAAAATCAATGTCTGCAGGGCAATTTAGTTTCCCCTCTGCCAATCCAATAAGTGGCTGCTTTTCGCCAAAAACAGCAGATGTTTCCGATGCTTCATATGGCACTAACTCTGCAATAGGTTTCCCTTTACGCGATATAAGTATATTTTTCCCAGAAATACGCAACATGTCCAGCAGTTCCGGCAAACTGGACATTTCATCTATAATTATGGCATGACCAGACATTCCTGCTACCTCCATTCCTCAACGACCTCTTGCTTCGTTTCTAAAACATAATTTCGCCACCACACAGCATAAGTCCTTTTAAATTCTCAATTGTACTTATGATAGAGCATGACGGTGAGGCAAAACTTCTGCCTGCCGTCTTTTTCGCTTGTCTCAATATCCACGGTGCCCTGGTACTTCCCAGCACAACGGGCGATATTGGCAAGGCCAAGCCCATGATTTTGCCTGTCCTCCTTGCTGGTGGAAGGAAGTTCGCCTCCCTCCTGCCATTGCAGGCTGCCTGCGTAATCGTTAATAACCTCAAGGAAATACAAATTGCCCCGCAGGTATGAGCGCACATCTATCGCGCCGCCAGAAACTTTTTCACAGGCCTCAATGGCGTTTTGCAAGGCATTGTTCAGCATGACGCTTATATCGTAAACGTCAAAGCTGCCTTCCCTGGGATAATGGAAATCAGCAGAGAAGCCTATGCCCCTTTTCTCCGCCTGTTGCCTGGCCTGATGGAGAATGATATCCGTCAGGGCGTGGCCTGTCTTGTCTGCAAAATCCAGCCTCGCCACGGTGCTGGCCATGCCTGAAAGATATGGCTCCAATTCCCTGCCGCCCTCCGGCAAATGGCGTTCCACATAGTCAGCCAGGTTTGCAATATGCCCCCGCAGGTCATGGCGCAGGCCACGGATATCTCCGTAGATTTCCTCCAGCTCATGCACCTGCCTGTGTACGTCTGCCACGCCTTTTTCCAATAGCAGCCGCTTCTGCTCCTCTTCTTTGGACTGCACCAGTCCCCGGAAAAGAATCACCGCCGATACCACCAAGCCCAGAAGCAGCAGGCTCACCACCGGCAATAACACGAGGATTTCCGGCGCCCTGTCGTAAATCAGCATGAGTGCGCTGTTATCCACAGAAAAGGCCATGACCCGCAAAGTCAGGTCTATCACCAATGCTGTGGCGCAGGGAATCAGCAGGAAGAAACTCTCCTGGCCTTTCAGCTTATAATCCATAGGGACATTCCCCACAATAAGCCGCAGGTACAGGGCCAGCAGCCCCAGCTGCACCAGACGGCAGAACGTGAGTAGCACAAAGACCGACACCCGGTTCAGCATGGCCAGATTTGCCACTAGCCAATCAGCAGGCACAATCCCCCGGTTCAGGCTTTCTTCCACCAGATACAGCCACAGGGGATTCCACCAGTCGAAAAGCACATGAGCCAAAGGACTGACGGTAAAGCGCAGTATACCCCAGCCCGCCCAGAAGCTGGCCAAGACAAAGATCTGCCTGGTCATGTCCTTCTCAAAGAAACACCTCTGCAGAAGGACCATAAGCAAGGTCCCTGCCAAAAGCCCCAGCATGCTGCCGTAAATGCCCTGCTGCAGTTCCGGCAAGGCAAATTCCATGCCCCTGGATGCAAGCTGCTGTCCCAGGACGAAAACTGCCAGCCAAAGGCCCATGGCCCGCCCCCGCCTGTCGGCCTGCAAAGGCAGGAATTTTTCCGTATAGCGGAACGCCAAAAAGCCGGAGACCAGGCTGACCATGACCTCCAGCAGATAATCCTCAAACACTCACCATTCCCCCTCCCCTGGCATAGCGGAGATACTCCTTCACAAAAGCCCCGTACCGCTTGTGGGCCAGCATGACCGCCTCTCTCCCTGCCACCTGGATTTCCCTCTGGTTGTAAGCAGTGATTTTGGCCATGTTCACGATGAAGCAGCGATGGCAGCGGTAAAAGCCCGTCCCCAGCCTTTCCTCAAACTCCTCCATGGTGCCCTGAGCCGAAAAGGCGCCTCCCTCCGTGTGGAAAATGACATTCTTGTTATTGCTCTCCACAAAGCGGATATCCCGCAAGAGCACCTTGCGGCTCTCCATTTCCCCCTCCCGGTCCCGCACCTTCAGCAGCACGTAGTCTTCCCCCTGCTGATGCAGGAATTCCGCTTCCCGGCAGGCTTTTTCCAACACTTGCGCAAATTTTTCTCTGTCGATGGGCTTCACGAGATAATGGAGAGCCTGCACATCAAAGGCCGCCTCCATATAATCCCTGTAACCCGTGACAAAGATTATGATATGGCGCCGCCCCTGCTCCTGTACCCGCAGACGGCGAGCCAGTTCCATGCCTCCGACGCCCTTGATGTCCAGGAAATATATATCAAAATCCTCGCACAAGGCCAATAGTTCCTCTGCCGAGGCAAAGGTCTGTACCCTTGTCCCGGGCTTTTGCCTGATAATCAGGTCTTTCAGGCAGTCCCCTGACTCCCTGCTGCTGTCGCAAACGGCTATCTTTATGTTCACATTCAAGTCTCCCTTGCCTATTATGCCAATTTACATTTTAGTCACAAAGGAAGATAAGATTCAATAGGCAGGGAGCCAACAACCCCATTTGAGGTGCGAATGGCAAATCACTTCTGCATACAAGAAAAAAGCCACCCGAAGGTGGCTTGTGCATTCAATGGTGACCCACCACGGAATCGAACCGTGAACCTACTGATTAAGAGTCAGTTGCTCTGCCAGTTGAGCTAGTGAGTCGATATGGTGACGCCAATGGGATTCGAACCCATGAACCCGCCGTGAAAGGGCGGTGTCTTAACCGCTTGACGATGGCGCCATTGGCTCCTCGAGCAGGATTCGAACCTGCGACAGCCTGATTAACAGTCAGGTGCTCTACCGGCTGAGCTATCGAGGAATGTCATGGCGTCGCGCTTTTGTTTTTGCGCTGTGCCTTAACAACATAGATTATTATACACAGGTCTTCCCCATTCGTCAACACCTTTTTGAAACTTTTTTTGAAAAAATTTCAAAGGGGCTCTTCAGTCCTGCTCGTTGAGCTTCTTATCCGCATACTGCAAGAGGATATGGCCACTCTTCCTGTTGGTCGCCAGAGGGATATTGTGCACATCGCAGAGCCTGAGCAGCGCATTGATATCCGGTTCATGAGGCTGAGAGGTCAAAGGATCCCTCATGAAAATCACATAATGCACCTTCTCCGTAGCCACCAAAGCGCCAATCTGCTGGTCGCCTCCCAGAGGACCGGACATCATGGTTTCCACCTCCAGCCCCAGCTTCTCCTTGAGCAGCGTCCCCGTGGTGCGGGTAGCCACCAGATGGAACTTGGACAGAAGTTCCCGATGATTGGAAGCAAAGTCCAGCATTTCTTCCTTCTTCTTGTCATGGGCAATCAAAGCAATGGTTTCCATAGGCTCGACCTCTTTCCATTATTCAGGTGAATTTCCTTACCTTCCCCATTATAAGGCCATTGTTCCAGTTTTGTCGATAGACCAACAGTCCTACAGCTGGCGCAGGACTTCTCAGCCACAGTGCCTGCCCAGGCAGCAGCGTTATTGTCATATAAGGAAATTTATGGTAGATTGATTGTAAGATATTTTTTCAAACCACTATTGCCACAACTCTATGAGCAGGGAGGAATCAGCATGAAACTGGCCTTTATCGGAACGGGAAAGATTATACATGATGCTCTGGGCGCCGTGAAAGACGAAGCGCAGATAGAAAAGGCCGCTATCTTCGCCCGGCCCCACAGCCTGGAGAAAGCCCAGACCCTTGCCAAGGAGCATGGCATCGCAGAGGTGTGGACGGACTATGATGAGCTGCTGGAAAAGACCCAGGCAGACACGGTCTACATCGGCCTCATCAACAGCGCCCATTATCCCTATGCCAAGAAAGCTCTCCAGCAGGGCAAGCATGTCATTCTGGAAAAGCCCTTCACACCCTTCCTGGAGGAAGCCGAGGAGCTGCTGCGCCTTGCCGAGGAAAAGGACCTCTGCATCTTCGAGGCCATCACGGTACTGCACAGCGACATGATCAGGGAGATGGAGAAAAACCTGCCCAAACTGGGCAAGCTCCGCATGGCTCTCTGCAACTACTCCCAGTATTCCAGCCGCTACGACGATTACCGCCAGGGCAAGGCCGCCCACGCCTTCGACCCTGCATACTACGGCGGCGCCCTTTACGACATCAATGTGTATAACCTTCACTACTGCGCCACACTCCTGGGCAGCCCCAAGGAAGTATCCTACCATGCCAATCTGGGCTTCAACGGCATTGACACCTCCGGCACCCTCGTCCTCACCTACCCCGGCTTCTGCGCCGTCTGCACGGGCGCAAAGGACTCAGACAGCCCCTGCTATATCCAGATTCAAGGCGAAGATGGCTGGATGCGCCTGGAGGGCAAACCAAATTCCCCCAACAAGCTGGTGACGGTCTATGTGAATAAAGAAGACAGCACCCTCACCAAAGATGCCTCAGGAGCCATGGTGCGCTCCACCCTCACCGAAACCTACGAACCCCAGCCCGTCCCCCACAGGATGACCCCGGAGTTCCGTGACTTTGCCGCCATCATAGACGGAAAGACCCCCAAGCACCGCAAGGAGTACAAAAAACTGAGCGAAGAAACTCTAGAAGTAGTCCGCGTCCTGGAACTGGCCAGGAAAAGCGCCGGCATAAAGTTCCCGGAGACTCCGGCAGACTGATAAAACAACAAAAAGCAAAAATAGCCCGCCAGGCTCAATACCTGACGGGCTGCTTCTTTTTTCACACATACTCAATGGCTATAGGCAGCAGTTCTCTCATATCAACTATTATTTTTAATCCACTCGTCCAAAAACCGCATCTGTTCTTCCGTATGAAACCAATGCTCTCCATCTTCCATGACGGTCAGCTCCGCATTATGAGCATCTATGAATTCCTGCATCGTCTTTAACGATGTCAAATTATCCTTCTGACCGTATAATACCTTTGTCGGCACCTCCCATTTTAGGGGATGGTTTCTGACATAAGCAAGATAGTGCCATGACAGGTCTTCACCAAATTCCGTATGTATAGTCCCCTTCTCGTTCAGTTCCTCCTCAGTGACGCCTGACCATGCCATCATATCCAATATCAGCTTTTCCATATCCACAATGGGCGAAATGAAATATGCCCTTTGAATCAGTTCATCAATCTTAGCATTCATGCTGAAAAATGCACCTATACTGTTGGCAATCAACCAGACATGGCTTGACCTCTCCCTCAGGCCTTCTATAGCAGCCTTGATTTCCTTTCCCGTTTCCCAGGGAGAGCATGTCTGGTAATCCAAGCCAATGACTTCATCAGCAGGAAACAGTCTTTGATAGTGCTCAGCTTCCTGAGCAGTACCTCCCTTTCCATGGACATATAATATTTTGGCTCAGTAAATTTTCTTGTGGGATTTAATACCTCACAGAGCTTGCCTTTAGGATATTCCTCTGCCCATTGCGGCTCATGTCCAGCAGCTTGAGGAAGAAATATTCATCATCTGGAAGCCCGTAGCACATACGACGCAGAGTCTTAATCTTGTTGTTTATGCCCTCCATCTTGCCAGAGGCTATGGGAATGCTGGCATGTGAGATAATTCCCTCGATGTGGCTGTCAAGCAGTTTAGCAAACCATAGTAAATGGCTGTTCCTGGTGTGCTTGCAGTAATTGCTCATTCGTTCCACCACCTCCCTCATGGCGTTTTCATCCCGTTGTATGTAGGCATCATCCAGCATATCCCGCACAATCTCCACG
>NZ_FNWN01000020.1:0-58246 GCF_900108415.1 Selenomonas sp. KH1T6 | reverse complement strand
AGGTCATCCTCACCCCAGTTCATAAGCACATCGGCTGAGTAGCCTGTCCTTGTCTGATAGTAGGTGTCCTTCCCTGCGCCACCGTGAATGGTATCGCTGCCGTCCCCTGCATCGATATAGTTTCCGCCGGAGCCGGCCCAGATTTCGTTGTTCTCCTCATTGCCGTTGATTTTTAGCCCAGCCTTGCTGTTGCCTGTGGCATCAATGTTGGGAGCGCTGAGGCTCTTGTCATCGTAGTTCTGGCTGGGAAGCGTGAAAGATGTTGCACCGCTCCCGACTACAGCCCGATTGCCCTTATTTCCGCTACCACCGTAGATGACATCATAGGCGGTATTATTGTTGGTATTGTCTCCTTTTTGCAGGTGTAGTACTTTTCCAGCCATCCCCTTTAATGTTAATGTAGGAGGGCGGCTACTATCAACGTTGCCGTGATGGAAGGCAAGAGTTACATCGCCCCCGGTCACGCTGTCTGCTACCGCCGATACAATCTTGCAATCGCCAGTCTGGATGAGGTCATCCTCGCCCCAGTCCATAAGCACATCCGCAGAGTATCCTGTCCTTGCCTGATAGTAGGTATCCTTCCCTGCGCCGCCGTGGATGGTATCGCTGCCGTGGCCAGCATCGATATAGTTACCGCCGGAGCCAGCCCAGATTTCATTATCCTGCGCATTGCCGGTGATTTTTAGCCCTGCCTGGCTGTTGCCAGTGGCATCGATGTTAGGCGCACCAATATTATAATCGGTGCCTGTCAGTTCTGGCAGAGTGAATGAAGTTTCATTCGCTCCTACGACGGCGTGACTGCCTTTTTCGCCACTGCCATAAACTACCTCGTATATTTTGCTGTTGATCGCATGTTGAACCCGTATAGCTTTTTCAGCCATACCTTTCAGAATCAGGGTGTTACTGCCATTGCCGTTTCCTAAAGTCAGAGTTACATTCTCTCCCTGCACCTGAGCAAGTCCATTTATAGACACGTTATCAAGATACAGCAAATCATCTGATGTCCAGTTTTCAAGGGTTACCGTAGATGTATGACCTTCGCTGGAATCTTTGCTATAGAAGAATGTATCCTTTCCTGTGCCGCCATACACGGTATATGCTCCCTCAAAAGCTCCCGTTGGCGAAATTTGGGAGCCACCGGCATTGGACTTGATGGTCACGCCATCAGCGGGAACAAAGGTAAGTTTGCCTATGGCGTTAACACTGGCATCATAGCTTGTTGCATCCACGGTTGTGAACCAGTTGTTTGTCCAATCTTCCCATGCATCATTGATAGCTGCTTTCACATTAGCCAGCAAAGTCAGCTGTTCAGCTGTATAGACAGACTGTGCATCAAGCTCTGAAATTGCATCAGAAACGGTAGTAAAGACATTCAGCCAGGTTTCATGGCATGTATTCCTCGCATTTTTGCAAAGCTGCCCCACATCTACTTTGGAAGGCTCACTGGCTGAAAGGCCCGTAAAATTCGCGCCGATATAGATAACCCCGGTGTAAGGGTTATAGGTCACATCGCCGTTAGCCTGTTCCCATGCCGCGACCTGTGCCGCAAATGTATTGTACAGATATTCCCCCAAGGCATCGCCGTACGCACTTTTTAAGTTGGTCAGCAAATTTTGTTTGCCTTCAAGCTGATTATACAAAATATTCAAAACTTGATTCGTAGTCGCTGTAGCCATTTTCGCCCCATCCTTTCTATACACCAATCCATTACACGGAAAAAATATCCGCTATACTAAATTTAGATTTTCAGATGGATTACGATTATTTTATCTGCCAATAGCACCATGCCTGACAGAGCACAGCCCCACAACACTTTGCAGCACATGGGAAGACAGCCTTATCCATCCTCAGATATAGGCCCTGCCTCACCACTCCTGCCGAATTACAGGCCAATGCGAAACATCCTTATATATTTATCGACGAAATCGCGAGATTCCTTAAGAGAAAATCGCGTGCAAAATAAAATACTTACGCACTGATTTTGGTAAGAATCCTTCCTATGCTGATCTTCCGTCATGAGACAAGCTCAAAAATAAGGCACCATGCCGGAATTTGCATGGCGCCTTATTTTTTCTAATAATTCACTTCACCCAATGCACCCGTTCCGGTTCGTAGCGATCCGGGCGCTCCTTTTCCTTCTTGGGGTAGCCAAAGGGAATCACCGTAAAGGCGGTTAGGCTTTCCGGCAGGTCAAGAGCCTCTGCCACCACCTTCATGCGTTCCTCCACTGGGGCAATACCCAGCATAAGGCCCCCCAAACCCAGGTGGGTTAACTCCAGCCAGATATTTTCCGTGCAGATGGCACAGTCGATATCCAGCATCTCAGGAGCAGGACTGCCCTCCTTACGATAGCAGATGACGATGGCAGCAGGAGCCTTGCCCGCAGGCCAGGCGTATTTGCTGGCCTCGGCCATCTTTGCCAGTACCTCCTTATTTTCCACCACATAGAATTCCCAGGGGCGCTGGTTCATGGCCGTAGGTGCCGCCATGGCTGCCCGCAGCACCTGCTCTATCTTCTCCCGCTCCACAGGACGCTCCTCATAGGAACGGACACTGGCCCTTGCAAAGATTTCCTTCATGTGACGTACCTCCCTTTAAAAAGCCTTCCCCTCCAGGGGAAGGCTTTAACCAGTTTTACCTTCAATTGATGCTATATCTGTTCACCCAGGTAGAATACCCTTTGGCATAGGCCTTCAATCTGGTCAGCCCCTTGATGGCTGGCTCATTGGGACTGATAGCCCTGTAGGCTCCCTCATATTCATCCTCCACAGGCTTCCAGCCACTGCCGCCACTCCAATAGTCTCCTTTGACAATGCGCTCCGTCCCCTGGGCAAGGTTCACGGCCTTCTTGACGAACTTGATCTCCAGCACCCGGCCTGATTTATCCTTGGTCTCATACCACTCCCACAGGATAAGATTGGCCCCCTTGAGCCGCATAGTGGTAGTATCGGCGGTGACAGAGGTGACCTGGCCATCCTCAGCCTCTTCCTTCCAAAGGTCAATCCACCTGTCCTCGGCGGCAGCCCGTTTCATTTCCCCCACGCGGAAGACCTCGTCCACCACCGCATTGTAATAAGCCTCGTCAAACTGCTGGGAATTGATTTCCTTCACACGGCCCTCGGTAGTAGACCAGACGACTTCACCTTTGGCATTATAGAAATCTTCCTTCAGGTACTGGATAGTACGGTTCTGTGGATTGATAGTGACCTGAGCCAGGCTGTAAGCAAGCTGCTCAGGCTTCAATACGGCGCTGATGCCATAGCTGTCGATAGTTTCCTTAGCCCCGCCATAACTGTAGCCTGTCTTGATCCAGGCCTGGATTTCTGTGGCCACCTTCTCCCCATTTTCCTTCTTGGCAGCCTTCACAACCACCACAGATGTAGGGTCGAAGAACTTGCTGTACTTGTCATCAGAGGAAAGCCAATACCAGGCCTCAGCGGCTCTTTGCTGCTCCGTCTGGGAGTCCTGGGCAATGGCTGCCGCCCCGGCTTCATCCACGAAAGCCGTCCCGCTCAAAAGGCAGGTGCATACCCCTATAATGGCTAGTCTTCGTGCTTGACGCTTGGTAAATATCATCCTGTCCACCTCTTGTCCAGATTTCTCAGTCTGTTGATTCATCTTCTCCCGTGCAATCCTCACTGAGCACTGCAAAGGATGTAAGCATGCTGTCTGCAGGCTTCTTAGCCCGCACCTCGTCCAGATAGCCTTCATCGGTGATAATCAGCTTCGGCGGCTCCACAAGCTTGGAAAGTGTCTCTTCCATCATTTCCGGGATACAGTTCATGACCAGGCATTTCCTGCCCAAAAGCTCACAGATAAGCTTGAACTGCGGCAGGCTTTCCTTGTTCTTGGCCCCGCGGATTTCCCGGGAACTCACCAGGAGCACCAGTTCCCCTTCTCCCACCAGATTGCCCTTTATTGCATAGCCGCCAAAGACCTCGGAAAAGCGCTTGACGATTTCTTCCCTCAGTTCCTGCAGACCGTCACCAGTCATAGCGCTGACGCAGAGGGGTTCCTGGCCAGTCTTCTGCTCCACGATGCGGGCCAGCACCCTGCCTCCATCCCCCAAGGCATCCACCCGGCTGATCACAGGAATCACTGGTTTGCCTGCCTTCTCAAAATGCTTGAACCAGATGAGTTCCCCGTGCATATCTGCCTCACGGAACAACACCAGAGCAAGGTCTGTTTCCTTGACGGAAGCCTTGGCAGACTCCTGGCCGAAATTGTCATGCTTCCACATATCATCAGTGCCGGATGTCTCACTGAAGGTTATCGGGCCTATCCCCTTGATGGAAAGAACCTTGTAGACTCTCTCCATATCATTGTGGTGCAGCGCCCTCACCAGGGCAGAATGCCTGCCGGTCAAGGCATTTATCAGTGATGTCTTGCCGCTGCCCCGCCTGCCGTAAAGGCCGATGCGAAAAGGCGCCAGCTCCTGCTCCTCTTGAATTCCCACGCTCCATCACTCCCAAAATTCTCTTTTTTTAAAAATTCGGCACACTTGCCAAAAATTTTCCACATTTATCATATAGTATAACACAAAACTTCCAAATAAACTACATTTTCTCCTGTATCTGCCCAGAAGTGCAGGGGAAATTGTCCTGTTTAGACTTCTTTTCATTGACATGTGCCTAGGACTTTGGTACTATATTAATCGGAACCATTCTATCTAATCAGGGTTTAACTAAGTTTTGGAAGGGATTCTGTTATGCAAGAAAGTTTGAAAAGAAATGGCGCCAGCCAGAGCAGCAGGGTTGAGGATAAGCCTGCCGCTGGCGGCTTTGTCCAGTCCAGGGAATTTTACAGGGTGCGCCTGGACAAGCCCTTTGAATGGCAGCTTCTTGACCACATTGGCCAGGAACTAGACACTCATGTAGGAGATCTCACCGACATCAGCGGAGGCGGCCTGTGCTTCACCACTGACTGCCAGGCAGCCCCTGGCGACAGGATGCACATTCTCCTGACAGACCTGCCTATCATTGAAAAGCTGGACACTCATGTGACAGTAGTCCGTGCAGTGCCCATCGAGGAAGAGGATGCAGAAGAGGAAGCTCCCCCCGCCTGGAAGCTGGCCTGCGTATTGGACGAGCTCTCCACCCGTATGCGGGACCGCCTGGTCTCCAGCATCTTCGAGCAGCAGCGCCGCGCCATCTTCCAGTCCCGGCAGGAACAGGCAGCGGAGAAAGAAAAGGAAGAACGCGCCCAGAAACTTGCGGATGCCATCCATTGATGCCATCTGCCCGCAACTGAAAATTTTCATCAAAAAAGGTTTCCGCCTACCGAGCGGAAACCTTTTTTGTCATGCCTGTATTTCCCCGTGGCTCTCCCTGCCACGTATTTCCCTTATGTGATTCTTCTCATCCACCATCACCACGGTGGGTTCAAAATCTCTGGCTTCTTCGGGAGTGAACACCGCATAGTCCATGATGATCACCACATCACCTGGCTGCACGCAGCGGGCTGCCGCGCCGTTCAGGCAGATGACCCCGGAACCGCGGGGACCGGGAATCACGTATGTTTCCAGCCGGGCGCCGTTATTGTTGTCCACCACCTGCACACGCTCATGAGGCAGGATGCCCGCCGCTTCCATGAGTTCTTCGTCAATGGTGATGCTGCCCATGTAGCGGAGATCCGCCTCCGTCACCGTGGCACAGTGAATCTTGGATTTAAGCAAATGAAGGAACATTATTACCTTACCTTTCGTCTAGTGTTAACCCTGCCTTCCCCTCTAGGGAAAGGCTTCCAGAGTTACTGCAAAATCACATTGTCAATCAGCCTGGTATTGCCAATCTTCACCGCAATGGCCAGGAGGGCGGGCTGGTCAACACTATCCATTTCCTTCAGCCCTGGGAAGGAGTACAGCTCCACATAATCAATCTCAGCCAGTTTCTCCCCGCTGAGTTCCTCTCTTACCAATGCCTTCAAGGCTTCAACCTTCTTCTCACCAGACCCGAAAGCCTCCGCTGCCTTTTTCAGGCTGCGGGACAATACCAGCGCCGCCTCTTTTTCCTCAGCAGACAAGTACATATTGCGGGAACTTCTGGCCAGACCGGACTCTTCCCTCACAATGGGCACCATGTGAATATTGACAGGGATGTTCAAATCCTCCACAAACCGGCGCACCACCACTACCTGCTGGGCATCCTTCTGGCCGAAGAAGGCATCCGTGGCCCGGGAGAGGTTGAAGAGCTTGGTAAGCACCGTGGCCACCCCGCGGAAATGGCCGGGACGGCGGGCACCGCAAAGCTTGTTGGTGATATCTCCGTCCACTGTCACATAAGCAGTATACCCCTCGGGATACATCTCCTCAGGCTCAGGATGAAACACCGCATCAATGCCTGCTTCCTCCAGCTTCCTGCAGTCCTCCTCGAACTTCCGCGGATAGGCCTCATAGTCCTCATTGGGACCGAACTGGGTAGGGTTCACAAAGACGGAAGCTATCACTATATCGCAGGCTTTCCTGGCCTCCCGCATAAGGGTCAGATGCCCCTCATGGAGTGCTCCCATGGTAGGCACCAGGCCGATGGATTTGCTCCCCTTGACAGCCTCTGCAGCAAATTCCTTGATTTCCTCAATGGTTCTAAGTATCTTCATATCTCTCATACTCCTTACAAGCTCAAGACACGTTCTGCGTTTTCTTCCTTATCCTCCCGACGGGCGAAGAAGTTTGCCAGCAGCGACCCGGAAATATTGTGCCAGACACTGAAGATGGCACCGGGAATGGCTGCCGCAGGAGAGAAGTACAAGAGGGCCAGGGAAGCTGCCATGCCGGAATTCTGCATGCCCACCTCAATGGACACCGTGCGGGACTTCCTGCTGTCCAGCTTGAAGGTGCGGGCCAAAGCATAGCCCAGAGCCAGGCCGCAGCCATTGTGCAGGACAACCACTGCCGCCATGAGAGCCCCTACCTCCAGGAGCTTCCCTGCACTCAGGGCCACCACGCCGCCCACCAAGGTGACAATCATGGCCACGGAGAACACAGGCAGGAGCGGAGAAACCTTCTCTACGATACCGCCGAAATAGTGGTGCACCAAAAGCCCCAGCAGCACGGGAGCCAGCACCATCTGGGCAATGGAAACCATCATGGCGTACATGGAAATCTCAATCCAGGCTCCCGCCAGGAAATAAGTGAGGGCAGGTGTCACCAACGGCGCCAGGAGCGTAGTCACCATAGTCATGGACACGGACAGGGCCACATCTCCCTTGGCCAGGTAGGCGATGACATTGGAAGCAGTGCCGCCGGGGCAGGTGCCCACCAGCACCACACCGATGGCCAGTTCCGGCGGCAGGCCGAAGGCTTTCACCAGCCCCCAGGCAATCAGGGGCATCAGCAGGAACTGGGCAAAGACACCAATGCCCACTTCCAGCGGGTGCTGCAAAACGCCTTTGAAATCATCCACCGACAGGGTCATGCCCATGCCGAACATCACCAGCCCCAGCATAAAGGGGATATAGGGGCCCACCCAGGTCAGGGCAGGGGGATAAGCTATCCCCAGCACCGCCACGCCAATGACCAGAAAGGCCATGCTGTCCACAATAGTCTTGCAGATTTTTTCCAAACGAAAAACCTCCTCAAAATATAAAAATATAACGGAGGCAAAAGAAAACGCCCTTTGCAAGGGGCCGAAAAATCGGCGCACCAAGCAAAGGGCGTACACGTATCCCGTCATCATTGGCCATGCTGTCCCCTGTCTCAGTTCCATGAATCTGAGCATGAGCCTTCAGCCAAGTGTATTGAAACATTTATAACGGAAAAGTATAACTCACCTTCGTGATGTCATCTCTTGCCGTTCTTGATTCTAGCACAACTGCCCTCCCCATGCAACTAAGGCGTGTTGAAAAACTCCACCTGCACGCTACAGCGGACAGTTTCCGTTTTTCAACACGCCTAGGAGATGCATCAGTTGGTTTTGGCCGCCGCCAGCATGGCCTTGGCGTTTTCAGCAGCACTGTGCTTGGGATTGAAGGCCTTCAGTGCTTCTGCCTGCTGTGCCTTGCTTTCCAGCAGCACCAGTTCCACCCGGTTGCCCAGGAGGCGTTTGGCCTGACGATAAGCCAGCCAGAAATCCCTGTGCCAGGCCACCATGACATAGCTGGCAGCCAGGTCGCTATGAGCAGCGCTCACCAGCTCGGCTACGCTGGGACCTTCTTCCTCGCTGCCCCTCACGATAAGCTGCACCCCGTTCTCCTGCAGCTCACGGGCCTGTATCTTGTTGCCAGCCACAGCCAGCACTGCCACAGCCGACAGGGCGCCGTGCATGGTGAGGGCATGGCCCTCGCTCATATTGGTCACATGGACTTCCTTCAAAGGACCCCAGCCCACGGCATGCTCGATGACCTCGCCGGGATGGTCCGTATGCAGGTGCACCAGCACCCTGTCCCCCTGGCGCTCCGTCAGCACAAAGCTGGAGAAGTCCTTGAAAGATTTTTCCAGTTCCTTCATGTTTATCTTGGCATTCTTGATGGCAAAGCGCACGCAATAGGGGCGCACAAGATCCTCTCTGGGATCGGGCAGGCCCGGCTGCCTGGACTCAAGCCCCAGAGAAAGGCTCACCGCAGGGGAAACGAAATTGCCGTCAAGACCACGCAGGCAGCCCCTGAGGAAAGTGAACATGATGCGGGCACCTGCATCTGCCTCCATGCCTTCCATAGACTCCTGCCCTGCCTCAATGGCCTTTTCCAGGATTTCCGTGATAGGCATGTTGGCGCGCACTGCATGATAGGCCCCCTTGGCCACAGCCTTTGCCACGGTGATGATGGGCCGCTCCATATTCTCAGGAATAATGCGCTGGGCGTAGAGGATGCCATACTGGAAGGCCTTGCCAAACTCTGAAGAGGTGGCGTTGTACTTGCCTGAAAGCCCCTTGCCCAGACCGCGGAAAAGCTGGGCCAGCACTACGCCCGCATTGCCCCGGGCGCCGAAGACCGCCGCCGCACTGACACGGCGGGCAAGCCCCCCGATGCTGCCATCCTTGCTCTCTGCCAGCGGCATCACCGCCGCCCCCATGGTATGAAGGACATGTGTGCCCGGCAGGCTGCCCGCCCCAGGCAGGGCATTTATCTGCTCATAGTCCAGCAAGAATTCGCTGTAAGCCCCCGTCACCATACGCTTGAAATCACTGCCAGTAATAACTTCTTTATTGCCCGTCATAATATCACGTCCATTTCTGCGTTGTTTTTTTATCTTATAACAGGATTATACTCTATTTTTCTCGAAATAGTAGTCATATTCCTTCAAAATGTAGTAAGATACTTATGAAAAATATCAACATGAGTTGAGGAGACGCCTATGCCAAATATAAAAAGCCAAGCTGGAAATAACAAGGACACGGCTAAAATCAAGGAAAATGCCAAGGTGAAGGCCCCTGCCAAAAAGGCTTCTGCCAAAGCAGCCCCCTCCACTGAAGACAAAACCATAAAAGCAGAAAACCAGGCAGCGGCTGCAGAAAGCCCTGCCAAAGTCCCTGCCCCTCCGGCAGGATTCTCTCAGGAAGAGAAAGCGCCTGCAGAAATCGTGGAGCGCATCTTCGCCCTGGATATCGGCACCCGCAGTGTCATCGGCGTGGTGGCTGACCGGGACAAGGAGGGCAAACTGCACATCGTGGGCACCCACCGCCAGGAGCATATCACCCGGGCCATGCTGGACGGGCAGATACATGATGTGCCCCAGGTAGCTGCCATCATCGAGAAAGTCAAGGGCCCCCTGGACGAGAAATACGGTCCCCTGCGCACTGCCGCCGTGGCAGCCGCAGGCCGCGCCCTCTACACCATGACCGCCGAAGCAGAGATGGTAGTGAATGGCGTCATCTCCGCCCAGCTGCAACAGGATCTGGACTTTGCAGGCGTGCAGGCTGCCCAGAAGCTCCTGGCTGACAGCCAGACCCTTGAGGACCCCACCAGATACTACTGCGTGGGTTACAGCACCGTGCGCTACATCCTGGACGACATCCAGCTCAAGAGCCTCATCGGCCAGCGGGGCAAGAAGGCCAAGGCCGTGGTCATCGCCACCTTCCTGCCCCGCCAGGTCATTGACTCCATGCAGTCTGCCCTGCACGCCGTTTCCCTTGAAATGCGCGCCCTGACCCTGGAGCCTATCGCCGCCATCAACGTGCTGATACCGCCCACCATGCGCCATCTCAATCTGGTGCTGGTGGATATCGGCGCAGGCACCTCCGACGTGGCCATCACCAAGAACGGCTCCGTCACAGCCTACGGCATGGTGCCCCTGGCTGGCGATGAAATCACCGAGGCAATTTCCCAGAAGTTCCTGCTGGACTTCAACGTGGCAGAACACATCAAGAGACAGGCTGCCATAGGAGAGAATGTCACCTTCACAGATATCCTGGGCATGGAGTACAACCTCACCGCCGAAGAAGTCATCGAGCCCATCCTGCCCAACGTGGAGAATCTGGCCAATGCCATCACCAAGCAGATACTGGAGCTCAACAGCGAAGCTCCACAGGCAGTCATGCTGGTGGGTGGCGGCTCCCTCACTCCTCATCTGCAGGAATATGTGGCATCAGCTTTGGATATGCCCATCAGCCGCGTGGCAGTGCGCCATCCCGACAAGGTAGTGGACATGGAGGGCCTGCCGGAAGAACTGCAGAAACCCGATGCGGTGACCCCCCTGGGCATCCTGCAGATTGCTTCCCAGAACACCCTGCACTTCCTGACGGTCTATGTGAACAATGAGGAATACAGCCTCTTCAACTTCCGCGACCTCACCATCACCGATGCCCTGCTGAACGCCGGCATCAGCCTGAAGAAATACAACGGCCGTCCCGGCCTGGGCCTCATGGTAAGCCTGGGAGGAGAGCGCAAATCCTTCCCCGGTACCATGGGCAGCCTGGCCAAGGTCACGCTGGACGGAGAAGACGCAACGCTGGACACCATCATCCACGATGGCAGCCGCATAGGCATCGTCCCTGGCAAGGATGGCTTCACCCCGGAAATCTATCTGGGGGATCTCGTCACCAGCGGCCAGGAATACACTGTCTACATTAACGGCAGGGAAAACCACCTGCGCCAGAAAGTCACGGTCAACGGCGAGGAATCCGCTCCTGACCGCCAACTGAAAGACGGTGACGTCATCGAGAACCGGGAGTTCAAGAGCCTGGGAGAGGCCCTGCAGGCCGCAGGCTACCCACCCCAGGGACGCCGCATCAGCTATAAGCTGAACGGCACCGAGAGCGTCTACACCTGTGCCCCGGAAATCCTGCTGGAGGATGCCCCCGCCACCATTTCCCAGCCCATCCATGAGGGAGACCACATCGACTACATCCCCCATGATGAGCCAAAACTGGGCGATGTGCTGAAACTCAAGGACACAGACACCGCCATCACCATCTACTATGAAGGAAATGAATGCAAAATCCCCTGCGGCAGCCTGGAACTGACAGTGAACGGCCGCAAAGCCAGCACCGGCACCATCCTGGATGATGGCTGCGATGTACGCTTCCAGCGCTCCGCCAAGGCCTCCGTCACCGTCAGCGATGCACTGCTGGCCGTGAACTTCAATCCCCCCTCTGCCACCAGCCGGGTGAGCTTCACCATCCTGGTGAACGGTCAGCCCGTAGACTTCACCGACCCGGTGAAGAACGGCGACACCTTGGAAGTGAAGATTGCCCCCCTGGGAGACGGCATCCATCCCCCCACCTCCGGCCTGGACAGGGACAATCCCCACCTGACGGACAAAGGCACCACCGCCCCCAAGCTCTCATCACTGAACGCCGGCCTGCCTGAGCGCAAGGTAACCATCGAAGACTTCATCCGCCACGACTGATATATAAGCAAGTTCGGGGCACAGGCATAGCATAAGCGTAACGTTCGGGATTTTTCCAAGGATCTTAGTGAATCAAGCCCTTAGGGGCGCAGATGAACTTAGATTCCTTGGTAAAATACCGAGTGGAGCGTTGCTATGCCTGTGACCCGAACGCCTTAGCACTGCCCCGTAAACGCCTTAGCACTGCCCCATAAATTTTTCTTGCAATACTGGCCAAAAACGGTTATAATTGCTTCATGTGTCGAAAACTGTAACCGAGAAATATTCCATTCAGCATCAACCAAATTGTCTGTGGAGAATTTCCGGTATTGCATCAAACCGGAGGTGAACCAAAAATGGCAGTTCCAAAGAGAAAAATGTCCAAGGCCCGCCGCGACAGCCGCCGTGCCAACTGGAAGCTGGAGGCCCCTGGCTTCGTGTCCTGCCCTCAGTGCCACGAGCCCAAGCTCCCCCATCATGTCTGCACCGAGTGCGGCTACTACGATGGCAAGGAAGTAATCCAGGCCGCTGAGTAAGCAAAGTCAAAGACCCGTCGGATTATCTGCCGGGTCTTTTTCATTTGTCTTCCCCGCGCTGCAGTTCTCATCTCACATACCGCGAAAGGATGATTTGCATGTTCAAAAAAATCTTTATGCTTCTGGCAGCTGTCATCATGTGCTGCAATGTTCCCGCTGCAGAAGCCGCCATTGACCTCAGCACCCTTAATGCCAAGACTACTAATATCTCCGTGGTGTTGGACACCCCGGCAGGCTACGCTGCAGAACCTGAAAGAGTCTACACTTCCATCAAGGAATCCCTGGACAAAATCTTTCCCAACAAGTCCATCTACAAAATCCAGCCCATCGAAGACAACGAAGCATATGTGCAGGTTTACCGCGAAGAACACTGTCAGGCTGCCAGTGTTGACGATGGATACACCGCAGGCAATGGCATGCGCGATCTCACCCTCAAGAAAAACGACCTGGCAACCCTGAATGACCACTTCGGCTCCGATTATCTGGTCTACATCCGCATCACCAACAGCGTCCCCCAGATCAAAGTGGACTGGTTCTCCGCCGGACAGCAGGTCAATGTCACCATGGACTTCCGCATCTGGTCCAAATCCAAGAATGACTTCATCTACATGAAGCGCGCCATGACCACCGGCAAATCCACCTCTTACTACGCAGGCATGGGCGACTCCGGCCACGCCATAGAAAAGGGCATCAAGAAAGGCCTGGCTGAGGTAGAGAAAGAAGCCAGCAAAATCAGGATGGCTATGACGGAATAACCTCAGAGCATAAATATATTGCACACACCAAAAAGCGGCCGTATGAGCAGTACGGCCGCTTTTTTGCTGTGTGCAATATACCTTAAACTTCCTTTTCCCACCTGCTGATAACATCATATGCCTTCTTCAATGTATCTATCCTGATAGAAAAGCCCACATCGTACCTGCTACCAGCCTCCCAATCGCTTATCTGCACACTATGTTCCCGAATATAATCAGGAACATGAATCCGAATTCCCCCAGATTCCGCGTATAGTATCAAACGATCTAAATTATGCGTATACATCTGACTATTATTCACATCAGAAACACTTTTGTATATCTGAATTTTTATCAGCTTCTCTGCAGCCTGTTGGAGATGGTACGCTGCAATATTCTTGATATCACGAATCCCCTTATCTTGAAAATATTCTATGGCCTGCCTTGCTGCCACCAGGTCAGCTCTGATAATGCCTTTTGTCAACAGCATTTCCCCGCCTCCTGTACAGCTCAATACCTTTATTAATATCATTCATAATAGCATCCTTGTATATCTTCTTATCCTCAAAATACAGAACATCATAATCCTGGTTCAGGTCATAATTAAATAGCCTTCCACGAAAGTCTTTAAACTCTTTTGAGTTAAGATATGCCACCTTGGACATGTCACCAAACACAGCAATATCAATATCAGATTTTTCTGTACATCTTTCTTCTAATGCAGAACCGAACAGCATCACCCTGCTGATACTGGGACACTTTTCGATTTGGTCACAAATATTCCGAATATGGTTCAGCTTAATCTCTGCAACACATCTTCCTTCTTTCAAAGGTACCAGCTTGCACATAAACCTCACCCCCAATGGCAAAATGAACATCGGAACCACGACTTTTTACTATATTTTATAATTTTCTCTCCCCAAAAACAACACTGACACCAAAAAACGGCCGTATGAGCAGTACGGCCGCTTTTTGGCTGTGTATTGTATTTAGGAGAGCTTAGTAACCTTCAAGAAATAACCTGATGCTCTGCTTGTCTAAATCTGCCATAGCTGCGTTATCGTCGCTCGGCATAGCTCGCTATGCCTCGTTCCTCTGCCTTGCTATGACAAATTTACCCTGCGCACATCTATCACGTTATTTCTTTCAGGTTCCTTAACGAAAGCCTGTATTTATAGTACAGTAAATGATATTCATTGTCAATACTTTATTGAAAACTTTTCTCAAATATTTTCAAACACTACTCCTTCCCCTTATTCACCCGGAAATTATCCTCATCATCCCAATCATCGGGCATCCCCTTGACCAGCAGTACAGGGCACTCCACGTGCTGCATGACGTAGTTTGACACGCTACCTACCAAGAGACTGCGTATAGTGCCGAAGCCGCGGCAGCCCATGACAATGAGGTCGCTTTCCTCTTCCTCCGCCACGTCCGCTATGCACTCCCCGGGGTCGCCTATTTCCACTCTGGTGTGAGCCTGAACCTCAGGGGGAATAACGTGCATCAGGTCGGCCAGGAACTGGAAGGCTGCCACTTTCAGCTCAGCGGGAATATAGCCGGAGAGACTCACCTGCTCAAAGGCGGAGATATTGCGGTTCAAATCCACCGCCATCATCACCGTCAGCTCCGCCCCCGTGGCTTTGGCCATCTCTATGGCCTGATGCACAGCCTTGAAGGCCTGGCCAGAACCATCCGTGGGCACAAGAATTCGCTTGCACTCTATATTCCGCTCCTGCTTGGGACGGTTCTTTATTTCCTCTATCAAATCCATGGTATCCATTTCTGCTATATCTTTTTCTGTCATGACGCTTCCATCCTTTCTGCCACTGCTAATATCTATGTAATAATTATCCATCAAAGTCAAAAAGTCCTGCTGTACGCAGGACTTCATTCACTTTGCCTCTATCTCTGCCGCCAGTTTCTGCAACTTCTGCTCATGCTCCCCTTCATGGGCCAGTCGCTTCCCTGCCGCCTTTTTGGCGCTGTAGAACCTCCAGCAGAACAGCATGATCACAGCAGCCATATAGAGCATGAAGGCCCCAATCTCCTGAGTGATGTCCAGCAGTCCCGCTCCCCGGGAAATGATATCCCTGGTGAAGTGGAACTCCCAAGTCAGAGGAAACACATGGCTGATAGTCACTACCCAGTCCTGGAAGGAAGTCACCGGCCCCGTGGGGCCGCCCAAGATGAAACCTCCGGGAATGAAGAGTATCATGCGGGAGGAAGCGATGCCCGGGTTGGCTGCCGACCAGCCAAACAGCAGGCTCAGCATGCCGATGACCATGACTACGAAAATTTCCAGGAAAAGGAAACTTGCGAGATGCCCGGAAAAATTCAGGTCACCCCAAAGGCGCAGCACCGCCAGCCCCACCACCCAGGAAACCACCAGGCAGCCTCCATAGGGCAAGAGCCGCTGGATAAGATCCCAAGGGTTCCCCTCCATAAGGGTCCTGTCCAGCTGCCCCGTCAGCCGCAGGCGGGGTATCATGCCGATGGTGGCGAAGGTGAAGAACATGGCGCCGAAGAAAAACAGGAAGTTCATGGTGGTGGCATTGCTGGTGGATTCCTGGGGGTTGAACAGTATCCTGTCTGCCAGGCTCAGGCTCCCCATCAGCGTGTCATTGGTGCTGCCTGTATCTCCCATGGCCACGGCATTATCCATGCCGACAATCTCATTCAGCGCCACCTTGATATTGGATGTAGTGGCTGGATTGGTGGTATCGTAGAACACACCGATATTAGTCTCCACTCCCGTATAGCGGTCCTTTTCCAGCCCCTGGGGGAAATACACCACCGCGTATGCCTGATCCCGGTACATGAGTTCCTTGGGGTCCACGGGGGTATTCAGCACTGCCGTGACCTGCATGTACTCTGACGCGTCAATCCTGTTGGTCAAATCCCGACTATAGGCAGAATTATCCAGGTCAATGACCACCACTTCCACATCTTTGCCGAAGTTGCCGGACAGCAGTACCGACAGCACCACGGAAATGACCATGGCCACCATGATGCACACCTTTTCATAGGGCATGCCCTGCCCGGAGAACAGGAACTTTATCTCATCTCTTAGTGAATTCACTGTCTTTCACCCCAATGGTCATCCCCGGGATAATGCCCTCCTGGGGGTCGATGTAAATGCGCACCTGGAAAGCCGTGAGGTCGGACTGGCCCTTTTCACGTGACTGCTTGAGGTCAGCAAAGCCGGGAGCCTTGGTGAGCAGGCGCACGGTGCCAGTGACCTTCTTCTCTCCGGCCACGGATTCTCCTGTCACCGCATCTCCCTCGGCCAGATGCTGGGCCTGCTCCTCGCTGATGTAGATATCATAGTAGCTGCGGCTGCTTTCCAGCAGCACCACAGGGGTGGAGGGAGAAATCATCTCCCCTTCCTTGGCCAGGACCTTCAGAATCTTGCCATCCTCAGGAGCTCGGAGCACCAGGCGTTCCTTGGATACCATGAGTTCCTTCAGCTGAACTTCCAGCTGGGCCTTCTGCTGGCGCAGGGCCTCGATGTCATTGGCCATGTTGGCAGCAGAATCCCGCTCGTTGGCAATGGTGGGCAGGCTCAGGCTGTCAGTGCTGCCCGTGTCCACTGCTCCCCCCAGGAGGCTCTGCAGGACCTGCTGCTGCTGGGCTACAGCTTCTTGAGCCACCTGCAGGTTCATGGTTGCATCGTCCAGCTGGGCCCTGGCCACGGCTCCCGCCTGCACCAAAGCCGCAGTGCGGTTGTAATTGATTTCTGCGTTCTTCAGAGTTGCCTGGGCGCTGGAAACTGCCGCCTTCTGCTGGTCGATCTGGCGGAAGCTCTGGGTCTCGGCAGTATTGGCCCGGTTGAAGTTGATGCCCATGGTACCGGAGGTGGAGTTTATCTGGGCCTCCATCTGGGCAATCTGGGCCTTGAGTTTTTCAATGGCCAGGTCCGTGTCTGTGGGGTCAAGCTCCATGATGATGTCCCCCTTCTTCACCATGTCCCCTTCCTTGACACCTTCCCTGATGAGGCGCCCGCTGACAGAGTCAAAGGACATCTTCACCTGCTCGGCAGTGAGGATGCCCTCCTTCTTGCTCATGCCCTGGACAATGGCATCATTGCCCGTATACATCAGGGCCACGCCCCCGATAATCAGCAGCAGGATAAAGACTATGCCCACCCGCTTGGCTTTTTCATTGCTGTTCATTCTCTCTTCTCCTTATTTAATTAGAATGCTAACTATCTTCCCGTACAAAGGCCTCGCGGCCCTTTCCTGTCAATCCGTCAGCTTGTGCAGCAGCCTGATGACTTCCTTCTGCTCCTCCTCGCTGAGCTTTTCCATCAGCTTGGAAACCCTCAGATAATGCGGCGGCAAAATCTCCTGCATGAAATCATTGCCTGCGCGGGTGAGCTTCACCTTCTTGCTGCGGGCATCTGCCTTGTCAGCTTTCACCGCCACCAGCCCATCCCGCTCCATGCGCTGGAGCATGCTGCTGATGGTGGCCCGGGTCACCCCTACCTTCTCCGCCAGCACCGAAGGGGCAATGCCCTCCCCGTGTTGGTGCAGCACCACCAGCACGCAGAACTTTCCTTCGGAAAGATGGTACTCGCTCTGCAGGATATCCAGGATTCCCTGCTGGATTTCCTCCGCCGCCTGCTTGATGCGCAGCATGGCGATGACCGCCGAGGGATTTATCTCCTCCACCAGTTCCCTGTGCTTCTGCAGCTCTTCCCAGGTAGGTATCATTTCCCGCTTCACATGCTCACTTCCTCACTTGCCAGAATTAGTTAGTTTGCTAACTATCATGATGCAAGTATAAAATAATCCCGCCTCAAAGTCAAGGCGGGATTTATAAGTCATGTTAAATTGATTGCGTCTACGACACCTTAACCTGCAGCCACAGCTTGGTATATATCTTGTCCAGTTCCTCCCCCAGGTAGCTGTAGGATTCCTGTCCTTTGTAGACTTCCTCGGGAGGGAAAGCTATCTCTGCCTTGTCCTCCAGTTCATCCTCCACCAGCTCCCGCACAGCAATATTGGGAGTGGAGTAGCCCAGCCGACGGAAATTATCCGCGGCTATATCCGGACGGCACATGAAGTCGATGAATTTATGGGCATTTTCTACGTGGCGAGCGTTCCTGGGAATCACCCAGCCATCAATCCAGACATTGGTGCCCTCCTTGGGAGCGGGCTGGAATTTCAGGTCAGGGTTAGCCTCCATAAGGTTGATGGCCTCACCGGAGAAGATGACCCCCAGAGCCGCCTCACCGGAGCTCAGCTTGTCACGTATATCGTCCACGCCATAAGCCTGCACCAGAGGTTTCTGGTCTATGAGCATATCCCTTGCCTTTACGAGATTAGCCTCGCTCATGGTATTCATGGATTTGCCCATCAGCTTGAGGGGAATCATGATGGCATCCCGGGCAGAATCCTGCATGAGGATATTATCCCTGTATTTCTCATTCCAGAGAATGGCCCAGCTGTCCACAGGCTCATCCACCAGGCTGGTGTTGTACATGATTCCCACGGTACCCCAGCAATAAGGCACTGTGTACTTGCCTTCCCAGTCAAAAGCCTTGGACTGGTCGAAGAAATCCTTGCCAATGTATTTCCTGGCATTGGGCAGCTTCCCGAAATCCAGGGGCTGCAGCAGCTCATTGTGTATCAGCTTGTTGATCATGTAGTCCGAAGGGCACAGGATATCATAGGCCTCTGCTCCCTCGGCGATGCGGGGATACATGCTCTCGTTGGTGTCGTATTCGTCCAGCACCACATGTATGCCCGTCTCCTCTTCAAACTGCTCCAGCACCTCCTCACTGAGATAATCCCCCCAGCTGTAGACGTAGAGGATATCTTCCCCCTCTTCCTCCTCCTGGGCAAACATATCGCAACCAGCCAGGGCAAATGACATAAGGAGAAGCAACATGGTCAAAAGATAGCGCAGATGCTTCATGCGGCTTCCTCCTCTCTGCCAGCTTCGCGGTAACGACGGATGACCTTGTAGTTCAGCATCAGGAGGGCTGCAAAGACCAGCACGCCGCAGAAGAACAAGGTAGAAAGGGCATACATCTCAGGGTGTACCCCCAGCTTCAATTCTGCATAGATTTCCGTAGTCAGGGTCTCGATGCCTGCCCCCTTGGTGAAGTAAGTGACGATGAAATCATCGGCACTCATGGCAAAGGACAGGAGGAAGGCCGCCACGATGCCCGGCACCAGCTCCGGCAGGATCACCTTGCGGAAAGCCGTCACCGGCGGCGCTCCCAGGTCCCTGGCCGCCTCATAGCACACATCGTCCATTGAAAGCACTTGGGGCAGGATGCAGAGCATGGCATAGGGCAGGCTGATGACGATATGGGCCAGCAGGATAGTATCATAGCCCAGCCTGAGCCCCAGCCCCAAAAACAGCAGCATCAGGGAAATGCCCGTGACGATATCCGCATTCAAAAGGGGCACGTTGGCAATGCCTCTGAAAAGCATCCTGCCCCTGAGGCCCATCTGCCTCATGCCCAGAGCCGTGACCAAAGCCAGCAAAGTGGCAAGGATAGCGGAGGTCACGCCAATGGTCAGGGTATTGGTGAAAGCCGCAATGATTTCTTCATTCTCAATGAGACGCTCATACCACTGCCAGGTAAAGCCCGTCCACTGGCCCCGGTAACGGCTGGCATTGAAGGACTGGGCAATCAGCACCAGGATAGGCGCATAAAGAAAGAGCACAATGGCTCCCAGATAACCGTTCTTCAGTTTCTCCATCATGACCTCCCCTTCTTTCCCTGTTCCCCGCTGTCGGTGAAGGCCTCCAGCAGGATGTTGAGGATAATGAAGACCATGAGCACCATGGAGAGAGCGCTGCCCAACTGCCAGTCATAGGCAGCCGTGAACTCCTGCTCGATGATGTTGCCCACCAGCAGCACCTTGTTGCCGCCCAGGAGGGCGCTGATGACGAAAGTGGTGAGGGCGGGAATGAAGACCATAGTGGAGCCACTGACAATCCCCGGCAGGGACAGGGGCAGGAGCACATGGCGCAGTGTCTGGAGAGGCCCTGCCCCCAAATCCCTTGCCGCCTCGATGATGCTGGAATCTATGCGGCTGATGCTCACATAGAGGGGCAGCACCATATAGGGCAGGAAATTATACACCATGCCGATGATGATGGCAGCAGAAGTATTGATGAGGTGCACCTCAGGCAGCCCCAGATAAGCCAAAAACATATTGATAAGGCCGTGCTTCTCCATGATGGTCTGCCAGGCCATGGTGGTAAGCAGTGAGTTCATCCACAGGGGCAGGAGGAAAAGCAGGAACACCAAAAGCCCCCGGCTCTCTTTCTTCTCCCTCAGGATAAGGCAGAGAGGATAAGCCAGCAAAAGGCAGATAAAGGTGCTGACGAGAGCAAGTTCCACAGAAAGGCCCAGAGCCTTCAGGTACTCGCTTTGCAGCACCGTAGAGATATTTTCCAGGGTAAAATTGCCAGCCCCGTTTGTCAGCCCCGTAAAGAGCACGAAAAACAAGGGCAGCACAATAAAGAGCACCGCCCAGAGGGCGAAGGGCAGAGCCAGGAAGCGGTGGGTGGCAAGCTTGGCCGCAATGCGCTCATTCATCGCTCACAGCCTCCTCATCCTCAGACGCAGGCTTGGCCATGATCTGGATATTGGCAGGGGCCAGGCGGATGCCCACCTCGCTGCCCTGCTCATGGCCCGTGATGGTCTGCACCAGCCACTCAAAGCCGCCGGCCTCGATGGTGATATCGTAGACAGTGCCCTTGAAAACCACCTGGCGGATGTTGCCGTTGAACTGGCCTTCCCCCGGGGCGCAGATTTGGATATCCTCCGGGCGGATCTGCACATCTACCGGCACGTTCTCCCCGAAGCCCGTATTGATGCAGGGAATGTCCCTGCCCAAGAGATGCACCAGCTTGTCCCGCACCATGATGCCATCGATGATGTTGCTGTCGCCGATGAAGTCTGCCACAAAGGCATTCTCCGGCTCATTATACACATTCTCCGGGGTGCCGATCTGCTGGATCCAGCCCTGGTTCATGACCACTACCGTATCGGACATGGAAAGGGCTTCCTCCTGGTCATGGGTGACAAAGACGAAGGTGATGCCCAGCTCGCGCTTGATTTTCACCAGCTCGCGCTGCATGTTCTGCCTGAGCTTCAGGTCAAGAGCAGAAAGAGGCTCGTCCAGCAATAGGACTTTCGGCTCGTTGACGATAGCCCGGGCGATGGCAATGCGCTGCTGCTGTCCCCCGGACATCTGGGTGACCCGGGCATGTTCATAGCCGTCCAGATTCACCAGCTTCAAAGCGTATTTTATTTTATCCTTGATGTAGCTTGAGCTCTTGCCCTTCAGCTTCAGGCCGAAGGCGATGTTCTCCGCCACATCCATGTGGGAAAAGAGGGAATACTTCTGGAAAACAGTATTCACCTGGCGCTTCTCCGGCTGCAGGTTCGTGATATCCTGGCCGTCAAACCAGATTTTCCCGCTGTCAGGCATCTCAAAGCCGCCAATCAGACGCAGGATAGTCGTCTTGCCGCAGCCCGAAGGCCCCAAAAGTGTCAGGAATTCATTTTCATGGATAGTCAGATCCAGGTCCTCCAGAATCTGCCGGCCATCAAAGGCCTTGTTGACGCGCTCAAGGCGCAAAAGCTCTTTCGCCATTTATCGACCCTTTCCTTCTTGCAAAATAACAATGCTTAACCATGTTATGATACCACAAAACTACTTGAAAAACGATAGCTTTCAGCCTTGCTTTGAGATTCTTTTCAGAAAGCATTTTCAGGCAATGAAATAACCGCCCAGGCTTTCTCGTCACCTCAGGCGGTTACCATACGCAGTCATTATTCACTTCACTCATCTTGCAATTGCCCTATGGCCTAACTAGCCCATCGGACTCCCCTCCCGATTAGATTTGCATGTCGGCTGCCACTTGAGGTGGAACACCTCACCTCTTTGGGCTTGATTCAATGATACTTCATCGGCGGGCAAAAGTCAAGGGAATTTTTCGAACTTTCAATGTATTATGTATGCAGGAAGGCTCACCGTAGGAACTGGAACGAAATAAATTATGCAGATTGCGTAGGATAAATTTTTGCTGTCAAGGCTGAGGAGTGAGGCGTAGCGGGCTACGCCGAACGACGAAAACGCAGACAGCGGAAATTTAGACAAGCAAGATGTTTAATTTATTTCGTGATAGTTCCTCACTGCCTGCTCATAAATCACGCTCAAACTCTGCCAAAGATTGCTCAGTACCGATGATGAAGAGATTATCTCCTTCGGCAAAGCAATAGGAGGGAGCAGGGGCGACCATGGTCTCTGACCCATGGCGTATGGCGATGACCACGATATTGTAGCGCCCCCGCAGGTCTGACTCGATGAGGCTTTTACCCACCAGGGACTCCGGCACGATGATGCTGATGATCTTGACGCTGCCCGCCAGATCGATATAGTCCACCGCATTCTTGCTCACCAGATGCATGACCGTGCGGCGTGCCATATCGCGCTCCGAAAAGACCACCTGGGTAGCTCCCAGCCTGCGGGCCATTTCTGCATGGCGCTCATCAATGGCCTTCACCACGATTTCGGGAACCCCCCTCTCCTTGCAGAGCATAGTAGCCATAAGGCTGGCTTCCAGATTTTTCAAGGCAATGATCACTGCATCGAAATTGCCTATGCCCACCTGGTCAAGCCCCCTGGCATCACGGATGTCAAAACTCACCACCTGGGACAAAATGCCCGTCAGGCTCTCTGTCAGGTTCACATCCATATCCACCCCCAGGACCTCAGCCCCCATCTCTTCCAAAGTCCTGGCAGCGCTGAGGCCAAAGCGGCCCAGTCCCAATACAGCAAACTGCTTCCTGCTTCCCATAATTTCAGCACTTCCTTCAATCTAGCCCAGCATAATCTCTTCCTTCGGATACTTGACGATGGACTGCCTCTGCTGTATCAGGGACAGCAGGAAGGTCATGATGCCCACCCTGCCCAGCAGCATGGTCAGGCACAGCAGAACCTTGCCCCATTCATCCCACTCCGACGTAATGCCAATGCCCATGCCCACGGTGCCAAAGGCAGAAACTGTCTCAAAAATCACCCTCCCCAGGTCATTTGTTTCTCCGTCAACCACTGCCAGCAGGATTACCATGGTCACTACCCAGAGGGTGCCCACAGTGAAAATAGCAAAGGCCTGGTTCCGCGCTCTGGTGCTGATAGTCCTGCCAAAGACAGTGACCTCGTTCTCACCGCGGAAAATCGCCCATACGGAGCGCAGCAGGACAAAGATGGTGGTGCACTTGATGCCGCCCCCAGTAGACAGGGGCGATGCCCCAATGAACATGAGGATGATCATGGCAAACTTGGTGACCTGGGTGGACGCAGCGATATCAAAACTGTTGAACCCCGCCGTGCGGCAAGAAACTGACATAAAGGCAGAATTGGCCAGCTGCTCTGCCAGGGGCATGCCCACCAATACGCCGTCATAGCGGCTTTCCACCCCGAAGATAAGCAAGGTGCCTCCAACAATCAGGACGCTGTTGACAGCCAGCACTATCTTGGTATGCAGGGAAAACCTGTGCCATTTCCTGCGGTGCATGACATCATGCATGACCGTGAAGCCAATGCCTCCCAGGATAATGGACAAGCCAATACCCGTCAGCAGGAAAATATCATCCTGCCGCTTGCACAGGCTGTCATAATTCCCAAAGAGGTCAAACCCGGCATTGCAGAAGGCAGAAACCGCATGAAAGATGCCATAGCCTATGGCATCGAAGCCAAACTCCGGGATAAAATGCACCGTCAATAGCAGGGCAAAGAACCCCTCCACTGCCAGTGTATACTTTATCATGCGTCGTATCAGCTCAAAAAGCCCCGACCGGCCGCTCTGGCCCAGTGACTCCTGCAAGGTCAGGCTTTCCCTCAGGCGGAAACGGTAGCCCATGGCATGGACGGCCATGGTGCCCAGTGTCATGATTCCCAGGCCTCCCACCTGTATCAGCATGATCATCACGCATTTGCCAAAGAAACTCAGGTCATTTTTCACATCCACCACCGTCAATCCCGTGACGCAGGAGGCAGAGGTGGACACAAAAAGGGCATCAATGAAGGGCAGGCTCGTCTCCCTGGCAGAGCTTATGGGCAGCATAAGCAAAATGGTGCCTATGCCAATCATCAATACAAAACTGAGCAAGATAGTCTGGGTTGGTTTCAGGCGGAATTCCTGCTGGGCCTTGACCCCGGTTACTTTTTGCAGGGGACGGAAGACCGCAAGTCCCTCCAGATCCCTGTCCATCTTTTCCTCATCCAAAGGCCATCCCTCCCCTCTTTAGGAAACAAGCCTTCCCTGACACAGGAAGGCTTGCAAAATCTGTTCTTACTTCTTTTTCTTCTCTGCCTTGTCATCCTTGGCCCAGACAAAGGCCATGACATCGCCGTAGACTGCCTCCAGATGTTTCACCAGGATGGAGAGCATGAGCTGCACCATCTGACTGTCAAAGCTCTCATCCACAAAGGGCAGGCAGATATCAAGATAGACATTGCCATCCTCACGCAGATAGTATTTGAAGATCTTGAATTCCCTGTTCAGATCATTGAGATAGGTTTTGAGCTTGTCAGCCTGGGCATCCTCAATGCCCGTGACAATCTGGGTGCGGATGATGGTGAAGACGCTCTTGTCGATGATGATGACCATGGGCAGCATCTGTCCCCGCACCTCGATACGGGAACGGAAGAGCACCGTCTCATACTCATCTTCCAGTGATTCCGTGCTAAAGACGTTGATGTTGTTGTCCACCAGGAAGGACTGGAATTTCAAGGCCTTCTCGTTGGACTCCACCCCTTTGACATCTTTTTCTTCGCTGCTTTTCTTTGGCATATAAATTGCTCCTTTCTATTGCTGCAAACTACTCAGACCCTGAAGCCAAAGTAGCGCAGAGCGTTGGCATAACAGACATCCCTGACCATGAGTCCCAGCCTCCCCGTATCTGCCAGGTATTCTCCATTCTCCACCATATTTCCTATGAAATTGCAGAGGATGCGGCGGTAATACTCATGTCTGGACAGAGAGAAAGGTGTGCGGGCATCTGCCAGCATGCCGATGTCCTCTCCCAGTAGAGACAGGGAACTGACAGTGATAAGCTGACGCTCCAGACCCCGCTTGGCATCATTGAACCAGCAGGCCGTGCCTTGCTGCAAGCGCCCCCTGATTCCCTCCCCTTCCTGGTTCTCCACGCTTTCCTGGAAGGCTCCCAGAATAGAACCAATCACTGCCTGGTCGGCAGGATTGAGGGAGTATATGACCATGCGGGGCAAGGTGCAGCGCTCATCAAGGGCATTCAGGAAGTTTGCCAGCACCTGGGCGCAGGAGAAGTCCCCCATGCCATCACAGCCGGCTTCAATGCCCAGCTTTTCCGTCATTCTGGAGTTGACGCTGCGGAGAGCAGAAAAGCGTATCTGCATGACCCAGCCGCGCTTGGTGCATTCTTTGGCCAGGAACATGAGCATGGCTGTCTTATACTGCTCTGCTTTGTGGTAATCGGGGTTGCCTCGTTCTCCCAAAGTCCTGCCCACGATATCATCAAGCTCATACTCTTCGGCAGGAGCATAGTACATGTGATCAAGCACGATATCAGCTGCCCGGCAGCCCAGTTTCTCAAAGTAGTTGATGCGCTTCTTGAGAATATCACGGATATCCTGCATGGTAGCCACATCTTCAGCCTCGACCTCCGCAGACACAGCCAACTCATGCCGTATATAATTGCACCACTGTGGATGGTCTATGCGCAATACATAGTCAAGCCGCATAGTGGGCAGTATCTGCATAGAGCAGTCAGGATCTTCGGCCAGTTTCTTGTGCCAGCGCAAATCCTCCGTGGGGTCATTGGTGGTGCAAAGCACCTCCACCCCGGCCTGGGTCAGGAGTCCCCGCACAGAATATCCTGGTCCGGAGAATTTCTCATTGCACATATCCCAGACTTTTTTGGCAGTCTCAGCAGAAAGCAGCCCCTGGAAGCCAAAGAATTTCTTCAGCTCCATGTGCGACCAATGAAAGACCGGGTTTCCCGCAGCCCTGGGCAGGATTTCCGCAAACTTCAGGAAGCGCTCATAGGGATCTGTATCCTTGCCCGTGATGTACCTCTCCTCGATGCCAGCAGTACGCATGAGGCGCCACTTGTATGGGTCCGTGTCAATCCACGCCTCGGTGAGATTGTTGTACTGCCTGTCCTCAGCAATATCCCTGGCGGACAGATGGCTGTGATAATCCACTATGGGCAAAGGCTCCGCATATCTATGATAGAGAGATTTGGCCGTTTCCGTCTGCAGCAGGAAATCCTTGTCCATAAAGCTGCGCATAATGATCCCCCCTAATATTCTTAAAAAAT
The DNA here is from genome assembly GCF_900108415.1 of Selenomonas sp. KH1T6. Taxonomy (NCBI): domain Bacteria; kingdom Bacillati; phylum Bacillota; class Negativicutes; order Selenomonadales; family Selenomonadaceae; genus Selenomonas; species Selenomonas sp. KH1T6. Next base: position 31,876 of record NZ_FNWN01000020.1, on the reverse strand, counting down.
CCGGCCACTTCCGTACGAAAATGGCCGGATAAAATAGCCCCAATAATTCAAACCTCAGCCCATGGATGGGCGTTCAGCGGCCTTCCGATTTTACGGACGAAATCGAGGCCGCAGTTTCTTTGGTTACTTTCTTTGCACCAAAGAAAGTAACCGCCGCTACTTTTTCATCAGTGTTGACTTAGCAAACAAGAACACGCATACCACTGCAAACACGATACCTATCGGATAGGTGATGGAGCTTGCCAGCTGGAAGCCCTCAGGTGCCTGCAGGATGTAGGTGCTGGTCACCGCTGCCATGAAAGTAGCGGGAATAGCAGGTATCAGATATGCCTTGCTGCCGGGCTTCGTGCGGTAGAGATACACGGCGCCGGTCCAGAGGACGATCATGGCGAGGGTCTGGTTGGTCCAGGAGAAATAACGCCAGATAATGTTGAAGTCCATCTGGGAGAGGATGCCGCCGATAGCCAGGATAGGCACAGCCAGCATCAGGCGCTTGGCAGGGAATTTCTGCTCCATGCCAATCCAGTCAGCCAAGGTAAGGCGGGCGCTGCGGAAAGCCGTATCACCAGAGGTAATGGGGCAGGCAATGACACCCAGCATGGCGAGAGTTGCCCCCAGGCCAGTGCCCATGAAGCCCACGCAGATATCATATACCACGGTGCCGGCGCCGCCAGCCTTCATGGCTGCAGCCAGCCCCCCGGTGCTCTCATAGAAGGTAATGCCGGCCGTAGCCCAGATCAGGGCAATGATGCCCTCAGCCACCATGGCGCCGTAGAACACAGGACGCCCCAGACGCTCATCCTTCAGGCAGCGGGACATGATAGGAGACTGGGTAGAATGGAAACCTGAAATAGCGCCGCAGGCCACAGTGATGAACATCAGCGGCCAGATGGGCATTTTTTCTGCTCCCAGTGGATGCAGGTTTTCCAGAGTCAGTTCCGGCATATGATGACCGCCCACACCCAAAAGCATAGCTGCCATAATGCCCAGCGCCATGACGATAAGGCAGGCGCCGAACAAAGGATAGAAACGGGCGATGATCTTGTCCACCGGCAAAAGGGTGGCCAGGAAGTAATAGAGGAACACACAAGGCAGCACATAGGTCACGGCCACGCCAGTGAGCTTGGACAGCAAGCCCGCCGGGCCCGTTGCGAACACTGTACCTACCAATACCAGCAGCACCACAGCGAAGACGCGCATGATCATCAGCATGGTGCTACCCATGTGATGTCCTACCACCTCGGAAATGCTCTTGCCATCCTCACGCAAAGAAATCATACCTGAAAGGTAGTCATGGACGCCGCCGGCAAAAATGGTACCGAACACAATCCAAAGATAAACACTGGGCCCCCACATAGCACCGCCCAGGGCACCGAAGATAGGGCCAAGGCCTGCGATGTTCAGGAGCTGAATCATGAAGACTTTCCAGGTGGGCAGGGGGATGTAGTCAACCCCGTCATTATGCACCACAGCAGGAGTAGGCTTGTCCGTGGGACCGAAGAAGGTATCCACGATCTTGCCGTAAATGAAAAAACCAAGTATCAGTGCCAGTAGAGCTACCAAAAAAGTTACCATACAATACACCCCATTCTATTGGTTCCCATAATATCCCAAATATACCTGATCCTCTTAATGTCCGCCTCCCCTCCGGATTATGAAATTTTACTGGGTTCTATCTCTATATTATAGATTATTTAAAAAATTCCTGCTTGACAGGAAAGAAAAAACTTTTTTTTGGTGAGCGCAGGCTTCTCCTATGAAATCTTCCAGGTAGTCCGGGAAAATCTGCTCCTTCCTGCACAGCTCCTGCAATTCCCTAAAACTTGCTTCCAAATCAATATCATACTCCAGCCTGTGCAGCAGGAACGCCAGCCTCCGGCGCAGTTCCGGGCTGTAAAGGCTCTTGAGATTCGCCACGGCAGCAGTGGAGCGGCAGACCCTCACCAGCCAGACCGAAGTGGCCAGGTCACGGCTGAAGTCATCAAAGCCCAGTTCTGCCCAGGCCTGCTCGTCTTCCTCCCCACCGTCCTGCTCCCCCGGGGCAAAGACAACCTCCTTGAACAAGGTATCATCCATCAACCGCACCACCTCCGCCTTGGCCCAGAGGTGCTCCGCCCGATAATTGAACTCACCCTGCCGCAAAGCTTCCAAGACGCCTTGATAGCGCACATTATAGAACCGGGTGAAAAGTTCCCCCGTACCCTTCACCAGCTTGCCCAGAGCCATCAGTTCCAGGTAAGGTTCGTAGCAGGTGGTCAACGCCTCTTCCGCCAGCACATAGTCAAAGGCTTCCTCCGGAAAAGGAAGCTGCTCCTTACGGTGATCCAGAACGTGCCAGTCAACGCCCAGACCTTGCAAAGGCGGCAGCTCCGGCACCTCCTCCATGCGGGTTACGGCAGTTATCCGGGCATAGGGGCAGAGCTTGCGCAACTTCGGCAACAGGCGGGAAGTGTCGACTGTCAAAATATCAACTTTTTGCCTAATTCCTCCTGCGGGGAGGAATTCCAATACGTCCCTCATATAGTTAACCTCTCAAATAGCAGACAAACTGAACTTACAGGCCTTACCTGCCCCGTGAAACGGGGAAGGGGGACCGTCGAAGACGGTGGAAGGGGCGAAGATAACGTTACTGCTTCGATTCCCCCTTCCGTCAGCCTACGGCTGCCACCTCCCCCGCAAGCGGTGGAGGTATGATAACTCATCAGCCAGCTTTCTAACATATGTGCTGACATCCAGCAACGATGAATCAACAATTTCTTCAAACAGTCTTTCCTGCTCCTGCCGCAATTTCACGGCATCGCCACCAAGCTCCAACGCCTTCCCCACATACTCTTCCACGCTGCCAGCAATCCACTCTTCCCTGCCGGCCGCCTTAAGTATCGAAGCCCCAAACCTTGCCCCATAGCTGCAACCTCTTAGCGTAATCACCGGCACCCCGAAATACAGGGCCAGGGCCGTCATAAAGCCTCCGGGATAGGGAAAGGTATCCAACACTATATCAATCTCTTCGTAAATTTGCCAATAACTGAGGCTGCCCCCTTGCAATTTCACACGCTCCATGGGCAGCCCCAGGTCTTCCGCTCTTCTCCTGAGCCGTTCCAACCTTTCCGACTGGGGCAATACGTCCTTGATAATCAACCGGCTGTCCGGCAGCTCCTGCAAGATCCGCCCCCAGGCTCGCAACGCCCCATCTGTCACCTTCAGCACATTCTGCACCACGCCAAAGGTCACTGGCCTCTGCGCCCTTCTGGCCAGCAGTCCCTCCCGGAAATTTCTCATGGCCTCAGTGGGCTGGAAAGCCACAGCCTGAGGCAGGCGGAAGATAGGCTCCGTGAATTGCGCCTCCTCTCCGCCAGGCACCAGCACTTCATCAGCCAGCAAGCCATCAACCATACCTTCAGGCAAGCCCAAGGTATCGAAGTAACCCAGCCCAGAAAGCTGTATCGGTGCAGGTTTCTTCGCCATAAGCATCAGGGTCTGTCCGCCTTCGCTATGGCCCCCCAGGTCAAAGAGTATGTCTATTTCCTGATTGCGAATAGCCCAGGCTCCTTCCTCAAGGGATTGACCATACAGGCAGAAGTAATGCTCCCCCTGCGTATCAAGCTGCTCCTTCAGATATGAGGTGAAGCTGTCCTCCTCTTCCTCAATAGCAAAAGCAAAAACTTCAAACTGTTCCCTGTCCAATCCCAGCAGCAACGGCTCGGCAAAACGCATGACTGAACTCTCTACAAATCGGGGCGCCAGAAAACCTATACGGATTCTCTTGTGTTGATAGTTCGAAGCAGCCGGCAAAGCTTCTTCCTCACTATACAGCTCCCCATAGGCCAGATGAGCCGCCCGCAAATCCTCCGCCCCTATTTCCTCCAGATAGTGCAGGGCAAAGAGATAGCCCGAGTAATGCTGCCGCTGGCTGCGCAGGTACTTGTCATGGACAGCTGCCTGATAGAGGGCCGCCGCCACTCCCTCGGCATCCCCTGCCAGGCTGAACTCTTCCGCCTTTTCCTCATAATAATGGGCATCACGTTCCATAGCCGCCCTCCTACTTTGCTAGCAAAGTGAAAGTCACAATCTCCGGCGGGCACCCTATGCGGCAGGGGAACCAGCTGCCGTTGCCCGAGTGGACATAACCATAGCTGTCCCCTGTCTTCACCAGCCCCCGATTATAGCGGAAGAAAGGAAAGATGGGCTTGCCCAGGATGCCGAACTGACCGCCGTGGGTGTGTCCTGTCAGGGTCAGGGCCACACCGGACGCTGCCCCGTCGTCTATGCACTCAGGATGATGCCCCAACAGCACCGTGGTCACTCCCTCAGGCACATTGGCCATGGCCTGACGGTGCATTTCCCGTCTGTCCTTCTCAAAATGGTCCCTGCGCATGGGATAGTCCACCCCCGCCAGCCACAATTCCCTGCCTGGCACCTGGCGGGCCTCGTTTTCCAGCACATTGATGCGGGTGCCGGACAGATAGCTCTTGATCTGTCCCACGCCCCGAAAGTGCTCATGGTTGCCAAAGACAAAGTAAATGCCATCGGGGAAAGCAGGTACAAAGCTGTCCAGCAGCTTCACTGCTTCCGCGTTGATCCTTTCATCATCAAAGAGATCTCCCGTCACCGCCAGCAGGTCTGCTCCCTGGCTCTCTGCCTGCTGCAGCAGCCTGGCAAAGTCTTCCAGATTGAAGAATTCTCCCAGATGCACATCACTGAGCTGCAAGATGCGGTAGCCTGAGGGTGCCGTCAGCCCTTTCACGGGAATCTCCACCTCCCGGAGCACCTGATGGCGGCTTTCCACCAGTCCCCCGTAGGCAGAAAGACCACCAGCCAGCAGAGGATATAAGAAAGACTTTTTCATGAGTTCCCGCCGCCTGGAGTCAAAGGGCACCCTATGCACCCGCCGCAAGAGGAACCTGATAAGCCAGGCCGCCGTCACCAGCATGTTGAAGATGGACTGGACCACCAGCAGCAGCACCATAGCCCAAATCAGATATTTGCCCACATCATGGTAATTGGGCTGATGGCGCAGAATAAACCATACGAGCCCCATATCCAGCGCGCCAAAGCAAAGGCAGGCCAGCCACAGCCGCCAGCCTCTCCACAGGCGCCGTGCCGACCAGGCAGACCAGAGCAGCTGCACCACGGCAAAGACCAATACCATCACAAAAAATGTCCCCATAACGGATTCCTCCACTAATTGCACTATCTGTCGTAAATATTCTGCATTTCCTTCCTGTTAACCTTTGCAAGAGGATAAAAAAAAGACCGGCGAACCGGTCTTCGAGTATGCCGCAATAAATGATTCCTTTAAGCCAGGCCGCGCAGGTGCGCGTTTTCTGCCTGATTCTCCCGATAATACCAGCGGGTAGATTTGCCAATAGCACAGCGAACGGCATCAAGCTCTCCTGCTAGGGCCAGCTTCTTGAGTGAAGCCACGTCAAAGCCGCTGACGGACAGGTAGCTTGCTGATAGGAAACCTCCTCGTTTCAACATCTTGCGATAACTTGCGCTGTCACGACGGTCCATTTCAATGTTCTTGATTGCCATACCGAATCCCCCCACAGTATGTTTTTCAAAACTTGCTGAGATGCTACTTCGCGGCGCTTTTATTATATCATAAATCTGTAACTGTGTACAGATGTCAAATATTTATCTTAATTGAAAAAGAGAGAAAATTTTATTTATACTATATATAGGGTTATTATTACGATGGAGCTATATACTTAGGAATATGCTGAAATATTTATCAGAATTTATTTTCTTTTCGAAGCATATTGCATATCGGAAGAAATCGTGTATAATAAGAGTAAAGAAATCGTTTACTGTACTAAACACGAATGATTTCCACGAAAATATATTTTCACTGTACACAATCTCTAAGCCTGTCCATTCGGGAAAGATTTTCCCTTTTATTTTAGGACAGGAATGAAAACGTTTACGAAAGTAGGAGGTATCATCATGAAGGAGAATCTAGTGCTCACCATCAGCCGCCAGTATGGCGCCGGTGGACGGGAGCTGGCGCAGATACTGGCGGACAAGCTCGGCGTGAAGCTATATGACAGGCAGATTGTCCATATCGCCGCCGCCAAGCTGGGCATCAACGACCTCAGCGAAGAGGAACTGCTGCAGATGGAGAACCAGGTGAAGCCCCTTTCCATGAGCTTCATTCCCTTCCATTCCTTCGGCACCCACATGGGAGAAAGCTCCCATGGCATGTTCCTGTCCGAGTCTTCCGCCATCAAGAAGCTGGCCAAGGACGGCTCCTGCGTGATTCTGGGCCGCTGCGGCGACTATGTGCTGCGCAATGACCCCAATAATTTCTCCATCTTTGTCTGCGCCGATGATGAGTACCGCGAGAAGCGCGGCCAGGAGGTCTACGAGGGCAAGAGCCTCAAGGAGCTGGACAAGGAAAACGAGAAGCGCGCCCGCTACTACGACTACTATACAGGCCGCACCTGGGGTGACGGCGCCAACTACGACCTGGTGGTAAACACCAGCCGTGAGCCTCTGGATAAAATCGCCGATGCGATTCTTGCCTACATTGAAAGGGTGAAAAACTGATGAGCATGGAAAATACCGCAGTTTTGGAGGAATCTACCGTGAACGAGAAGACAAGCAACTTCTGGCCCCGCGTGGCTTATGCCTGCGGCACCTTTGGCCACGATGTTTTTTACGCCATGCTGGGCACCTACTTCATGATCTTTGTCACCAGCAATCTTTTCCATTCTGACAATCCCAGCCGTGATGCCTATATGATCGGCATTGTCACCACCATTATCCTGGTGCTGCGCATTGGTGAGCTCTTCATTGATCCCTTCATCGGCAACATCATTGACAAAACAGAAACAAGATGGGGCAAATTTAAGCCTTGGGTTATCGTAGGCGCTTTCGTGGCAGCCCTGACCCTGGCTTTCCTCTTCACTGACATGGGCGGCCTGGCTGTCAGCTCCCCCATCACCTACCTTGTCCTCTTTGCCATCATCTACTTTGTCATGGATGTGTTCTATTCCGCCAAGGACGTGGCTATCTGGTCTATGATCCCCGCCATTTCCTTTGATTCCCACGAGCGTGAAGTCACCGCTACCTTTGCCCGTATCGGCTCTGTGTTCGGCGGCCAGCTGGTGACCATCATGGTCATCCCCGTGGTCATGTACTTCTCCCATGATGCCAACGGCGGCGCAGGCGATCCCACCGGCTGGTTTGCCTTTGCCTGCATCGGCGGCGGCATTGCCACTCTGGGCGCCATCATCCTCGGCCTCTTCACCAAAGAGCAGAAATCCACTCTCCGTGAGAACAAGACCCAGACTTCCTTCAAAGATGTCTTCAAAATCCTCCTGAAGAATGACCAGCTTCTCTGGGTAGCTATCGCTTACCTGGTCTTTGGCCTGGGCCAGAACCTTATCAACAACTTCAACCTCTACTACTTCACTTATGTTATCGGTGATAATTCTGAATTCTCCATTTTGGGTGTCATCAATGTAGTCATCGGCCTGGCTGCTGTGGCCCTCTTCCCCATTCTCACCACCAAATTCAGCCGCCGCAAGCTGTTCTTTGCCTCCATTGTTGTAATGCTGGCAGGCATCGTCTGCTACGCCCTCTCCGGCAAGAACGTCAGCATGGCACTGCTGGGTGCCGGCATCTTCAGCCTGCCCCAGCCCCTGATCTTCCTGGTAGTGCTCATGACCATCACGGATACTGTTGAGTACGGCCAGCTGAAGCTGGGCCACCGTGATGAAGCCCTGGTGCTCTGCGTGCGCCCCCTCATTGACAAGCTCGCCGGCGCCATCACCAGCGGCGTCGTAGGCCTCACCGCTGTATGGGTCGGCATGACCGCCGGCGCCACGGCTGACAGCATCACTACTGAGGGCCTCGCCAACTTCCAGCTGGTAATGTTCGCAGCTCCCCTGGTACTGATTGCAGCAGCTGCTTTCATCTACAGAGCCAAAGTTACCCTTACCGAAAAAGAACATGCCCGCATCGTCCGCGAACTCGAAGAGAAATGGGACGAGATGAGCAAGTAATTCTCTTGGAAAAGTCTTCCTTAATTGGGAGGCTTTTTTATTTTCCCATAGCAGGATATTTTGCATCTATGTGGAAATATTCTCATAATGTATAACTCGGAAGAAGATGTCCTCCACCTCTATAGTTTTTGGGGTGGCTAATGTCATAACAAGCAACGAGCATATATCTCTCGCCTCGTTGAAAGGCTAATTGGAAGATTTTGCCTGCGGCAAAATTTGAACAATGGCCTTATGAAAAAATCTCAGGGGGTGAAGCTATGATTTCGGACTGGGAACTTTGCTTCCGACTTCTTCTGTCCTGTGTCATGGGCGGCGTGATTGGCTATGAGCGGCAGTCACGGCGGAAGTCGGCGGGACTCAGGACCAACATGCTGGTCTGCCTGGGCTCCTGCCTCATCATGGTGCTGTCCCAGGATATGTACCAGCAGGTGGAAGGCAAGACCAATGCAGACCCGGCCCGCCTGGCAGCTCAGGTAGTCAGCGGCATCGGTTTCCTGGGGGCCGGGGCCATCATGAAGGAAGGCCTCACCGTCACAGGCCTCACCACCGCCGCCTGTCTCTGGGTGGTGGCAGGAGTAGGGCTGGCCATTGGAGGCGGCTTCTACGTGGGTGCCATCTTCACGGGACTGCTGGTGTTCATCGCCCTGGGCAGGCTCTCCCGACTGGACGACTGGGTAGACCACGAAAAGCGACTCTCCCTCGTCATCCACACCATAGACAAACCTGGACAGCTCATGCTGATCAACAAATGCGTTGATAAAATGCAGTTCAAGGTCAAAGGCATAAAAGTAAAAGCAGACGAAGATGAAGTGGAAAGCGAAGAGACAAAGCAGCTTTATATAGAGCTGGACGTCTTCAACTACAAGGGTATTCCGACCGCCGAAATCATCGAGGTGCTGCGAAACATATCAGGCGTTACCAGCGTAAATATAACGTAAACAGGAGCAGGTTTCCCTGCTCCCATTTTATTTGCTTATTTAACTGCCGTAACAAAGCTGCCCTCTCACGAAGGTGGCAAAGATATTCACATCATCATCAAACACCGTGATATTGGCCAGGCGCTCCGGCTCCAATATGCCCCGCTGCCAAAGGCAGTCCAGTTCCTGGGCAGGAACCTTGGTCACCAGTTCCACCACACGGGGAAGACTGAGACCTGTATTGCGGGCAAAGTTCCGCACCACCTCATTCATGGAAGCTACACTGGCGGCAATGGTGCCGTCAGCCAGAGTGGCAAGACCGCCCTCCACGTAAATCTGCTGTCCTCCCAGCTCGGAGACACCGTCCCCCAGGCCGCAGGCCCGGCAGGAATCGGTAATGAGCACCAGCTTGTCCCCCTTCAGACGGCAGGCCAGCCTTTGGGCGGCGGGATGGCAGTGGACATCATCAGTGATGAGTTCCGCCACCACGTTATCCGCATCCAGCACCGCCCCCACTACCCCCGGCTCCCTGTGATGCAGGGGGCTCATGGCATTGTAGAGATGGGTAGCATGAGACACTCCCTGCTGAAAGAAATCCACCGCTTCCTCATATATGGCACCGCTGTGACCGATAGAGACGATAATGCCTGCCTCCCGGCATTTATCCACGAAGCTGAAGCCGTCCATTTCCTCAGGGGCAACCGTGATATATTTCACCACATCAGCATAAGGCTCCACCAGGGAGAAACGAGCGGGGACAACATGCCTTACCTGATGGCTTCCCCTGTGGGCAGGACTTATGAAGGGCCCTTCCATATTGGCCCCCAGCACCTCTGCCCCCCGGGCCAGCCAGGGATTCTTCATGAATTCCCTCACCCTGTCCAGAGCCGCCTGTATGTCTTCAATGGAAGCAGTTATGGTAGTAGGCAGGAAGGACGTCACGCCATGGGCAGGAAGATTCTGGCACATGGTCTTGATGGCCTCGGGCTTCTTGTCCATGGTATCTGCCCCAAAGCAGCCGTGGATATGGATATTGATAAAGCCCGGAGATACATAGCGCCCGCCAGCATCCCAGGTCTGGTACTTGGCATAATCTGCCCGCAGCCGCACCTCAGACACCACATCCTTGATGCGCCCGTCCTCTATCAGCAGGGCCAGCCCGGAAATAGCCTCAAAATGGCCCCCTACGCGCTCATCCGGCAGGATAAGCCTGCCATTCACTATTGCTAACATTGACTCTCCTCCTGCCTTTTGCTCAACACCTTATTTAGCTATTCTTCAAACTCCGCATTTCTCCTGCCAGGAATTCCACCTGAGTGCCAATTACCACCTGAAGATTTTTACCTGCCCGAAAAACTCCTCTGGCCCCCAGTGCCTTCAAGGCCTTTTCGTCCACCGCCGCAGGATCAGCCACCTCCAGCCTGAGCCTGGTAGCACAGTTGCCTATGGTCAGGAGATTCTCAAAGCCTCCCAGCGCAGCAACTACCTGCCTGGCATGGCGCCGCTCCTCTGTCTCAGCCACCTCTGCCTTGGCAGGCTCCTGCAAGACTTCCCCTTCTTCCTCCTCATAGCGCCCGATAGTGGGCAGGTCGTAATGCCTGATTGCCCAGCTGAAAGTGACATAATACACCACCCCAAAGACCAGACCGAGGGGCAGGATAAAGAGCGGTCTGGTAGCCAGGCCATAATTGAGGATATAATCTATGAAGCCTGCCGAAAAGCCAAAACCGTGCAGGATACCCAAGCTATAGGTCACAGCCATGGCCAGCCCCGTAAGCACCGCATGAATGCCGAACAGCAACGGGGAAATAAACATGAACATGAATTCGATGGGTTCCGTAATGCCCGTCAGGAAAGACGTAAAAGCCACTGATGCCAGCGCCCCTGCAATCTGGGGTCTCCTGTCCGCAGGAGCTGCATAGTACATAGCCAGAGCCACCGCCGGCATGCCAAACATCATCATGATGAAAAAGCCCGCCATGAACATACCTGCATGGGGATCCCCGGAAAAGAAGCGGTTAAGATCACCGGTGGCCACCACGCCAGCCGGCGTGGTATATTCCCCAAAAACAAACCAGATAAAGCTGTTGAGGATATGGTGCAGGCCCATGGGAATAAGCAGCCTGTTCAAGACGCCGTAGACAAAGGTTCCTACAGCCCCAGCGCCAATAATCCATTCACCTACGCCTTGTATCACTGCCTGACAGGACCCCCAGACCGTCCCAAAACACAAGGCCAGCAAAATGGAAGCGGCTGCAGTTACAATCGGCACAAAGCGGGCACCGCCGAAAAAACCCAGAAATTCTGGCAGCCTTATTTTGTGGAAACGGTTATAGAGATAACCTGCCTCAAGACCGGAAATGATTCCCGCCAGAACTCCCATATTGAGTTCGGCATCAATCGCCCCCATGGCCCCCACCAGCACCAGATAGCCAATACCGCCAGAAAGGCCAGCAGCCCCGCTGTTATCCCTGGCTACACCCACAGCAATGCCGATGGAGAAAATCAGGGGCAGGTTGTCAAAGACCGCCCCACCGCCTTTGGTGATGAAAGGAATGTCCAAAACATCAGGTGCTCCCAGACGCAGCAAAAGAGCTGCCGCCGGCAGCACAGCAATGGGCAGCATCAGCGCCTTGCCGATTTCCTGAAGCCTCTTGAACAAACTTCCCATAGAATCCCCCCTAAATCCTCTAAATACTGCCCTTCCTCAGGCAGATTGCATATCTTCAATATTACGATTGTCACTTCTACTTTACTAAGACGTATGACATCTGTCAAGTAAAAGGACAATTTGACAAACCTGCGCCTACCTGCTACAATATGAATATTGCGGAGAGGTGTCCGAGTGGTTTAAGGAGCCGGTCTTGAAAACCGGTGATGTCGCAAGGCACCGTGGGTTCGAATCCCACCCTCTCCGCCATTTTTGTGCCCCAAAATAAGAAGGGACTATTGCATTGAGTGCTTTATCACATGCAATAGTCCCTTCTTTTTATTCAATTATCTGTCTGTGCCTTAGTGTTACTTCACCCGGTTCCAGGTCTTGGTGCTGTAGTCGGCTGCCCAGGTGCTGCCGTCGGAGAGGGTGAATTCTCCGGCCCTGCCGTTTATGGTGAGGGTCTGGCCGTTCTGCTGAGTGATGGTTACCTTGTTGCTGCCTATATCGGCTGCTTTCAGGTCACCGAGACTCAGGTTGTAAAGCATGACTTTGTCATCTGCCGAGGCGTTGTTGACGATGTCATTGCCCTCATCCTTGCCGTAGTAGAAAACATCTTCTCCGCTGCCACCATTCATGACGTCGGTGGCGCTGCCGGTGCCGCCCCAGAGGGAGCTGTTGCCCTTGCCGCCGGTGATGGTCTGCTTGCCTTCGCCACCTGCCAGGATGACGGTGCCGTTACTGCTGCTGGCATCGAGAATTTCTACGCTGTCGTAGTTCGCGCCGTGGCTGCCATCCAGCCAGATTTCTGCGGTGTCATCATCGTCACCGATGGTAATGGTGTCTTTGCCGCTGCTGCCAAGGTAGCTGGTCACTTCTTCGTTGTAGGTGAATTTGTTGTCTTCCCCTGTCTTGCCGATCTTGGCGATGCCGTGGTCGTTGCCGTTTTCCCACTGGATCATGGTGTTGGCGTCGTAGTTGCCGGTGAGGGTCATCTTGTCGGAGCCGTGGTAGAGCTGGATGCCCTTGTCGGTGTGCTTCACGGAGGTTACGCCCTGGCCCAGGAAGTTCAGGGTGTCGGCGTTGTCTTCGCCGTAGGCGGTGAAGCCTGTCACGGTGTCGTTGCCGTCACCTGCCAGGAAGAAGATGGTGTGGCTGGCTTCGTCATTGCTCTCGATGAGGTCACGGCCTGCACCGCCCCAGAGGGAGCTTGCCCCGTTACCTGCCACTATGGTGTCCCTGGACTGGCCGCCTATCAGGCTGTCGCTGCTGCCTTCTCTGTTGCCCAGCAAAAGGAATTTGTCTGTCAGGGAACTGGCATCTATCATGCCGCCCTGCGCTCCTGTCCAGCCCACATTCAGCTTGTTGTGCCCATTGACGTCTGCCAGGGTGGCGGCGTAATAGTCGCCGTAGCCCTGCCCGCTGACGTTCAGGGAGCCGCCGGTGGCGCCTGTGCCTGTGTAGCTGATGTTGCCATCGGTGGCCACTTTGACCTTGTAGGGGTCAAGGGCACCTGCGCTGCTGGTGATGATGGCCTTGTCCTGGCCGTAGGTGAAGTCGGAGACGTGGGTTTCCACGTTGGTGAGGATGAAGGTGTCCTTGCCCTCGCCACCGGTGATCGTGTCATCAGCATGGGTGGAGGTGATGGTGTCGTTGCCGGTGCCGCCCTGCAGGGTGGCATCGCCGGTGCCGGTGTGGATGATGCTGTTCCTGCCGCTGACGCCTTTCAGGAGGACTTCCCCGGAGCCTGTGAGGCTGATGCTGTCATTGCCCTCTCCGGCGGATATGACGGCATCGCCGCGCCCGGCGTATTCGATGACATCCTTCCTGTTGCTGCCTTTGATGTCCCACTCTTTGTTGCTGGCTGAGGTGACCTTGATGCTCTGGCCACGGTTCTCCTTGGCAGTGTATGTCAGGCTGTCATCGGGATTGATGGTGACGGTGGCAATGGCCTTGCTCTCTGACAGAGTGGCCTGGCCGTTCCTGTCTATCAGCAGGCCGTCGGTGACATTGCCCACGCCTTCCGTGTTGACTTCCAGGCCGGTATCGGACTGTGCCTTGCCGGATTCCGTGGCCCTGTTATCGGCGTACATATTGCCTGCCCCGATGATGAAGCCGTCTTTTTCTCCCTCTGCCAGCAGATTTGTTTCGGTAGAAATAGTGCCAGAGGAATTCTTGGTCAGCAGTAGCACTCCGCCGGAAACTTCGTAGGTGAAGGTATCGCTGCCCTTGGTCACTGTGACTTTCTCTCCCTCGGTCAGGCCGGTGAGCTTGCCGGTGGTGTCGAGGGAGATTTTGTCATTGACTTTGTCAAAGGTGTAGGTATAGCCATTGATGGTGACGGAGCTTCTGGCCTTGTCAAAGGTGAGGAGGCCGTTTTCCAGGGTGCCGGTGCCGTTGAGCTGGAAGGTGCCATTGCCGGTTTTGTATTCGGTGCCGCTGCCGCTATCGGTGAGGGTGGCTTTTACGCCGTCTATCTCCACTCCCAGCAGCACTTTGCCCGTCACGGCTACAGTATAGGTGCCATCGTCCTTCTTCGTCACCGTAGCCACAGTATCTTCAGTCTTGGTGGTGACAAAACCTGCATTGTTATAAGCGGCACTCTCGCTTGAAGCGTTGACAGTGAGGGGGATGGAGGGCAGGAGAAGGTCCTCGTCGGCATCAGCCCACACTTCGCCCTGCTCTGACTGTTTATCTGTTACGCTTACACCAGCTGACAGTTCTTCTTCTGACAGGATATAGCGCTTTGCGCCATCCTTCGTGGTAACGGTGACAACATAGCCTTCTTTGGGTATGGGTTTTTCTTCGGTGCCCACATAGCCCTCGGTAATAGCTGAGTCTACGGTATAGGTGGTGTCACCCATGGTGAATTCCATGCCTTTGGCAAGTTTCACCGCACCTGCGGAGGATACCTCCATGCGAACATCGGCCTTATTGGTGACTTGGTCATGGTTATCTACGGTTACAGTCTCATCTTTGTCCAGGGTGGCCTTGTCCTTGGCAAGTTCCACTTCTGCGGAGACTGACTTGTAAAGGATGCCTTCCACCTGGTAATTCTTGTCTTTCGTCTTGGTGGTGATGGACTTGTCTACGGTCAGGGTGCCACTTTCTGTGCCGCTTATGTTGGTCAACTGCACAGCTTCGTTTGCGGCAAAGCCAATGCCGTTGAGTGTGAAGGTGCCGCCTGCAGCGGTGCTGATGGAGGAAAGTTCATTGGCAGTCAGGCTGGCTGTGCTGATTGCTGCCCCACCGTCCACGCCGCTGAGTGTCTTTTTGCTGCCATCATAGACGGTGGCGGTGGCGTTCTGCTCCTCGGTAAGGCTCATGCTCTGCCCATTCGTGCCAAGAATGACTTCGTTTCCTTTGAGGGCTGTATCTGCCTCATAGGTGATGGTGCCGGTGGCGCCAGCGGCAGTCAGAGCGCTGGCATCGACCTTGGCATTGCCTTTTGCTTTCAGGCTGTCATCCTTGGTGGTCAGGGTCAGGGTGTCTTTAGCCTTGGACACCACGCCTGCGGTAGCTGTGTAGGAAGCACCATATGCCGTGATATGGCTGTTGTCATCGAGGGTATAGGCCGTCTTGGTTCCCGCATCCTTGATGTTTACGGTATCACCTTTGGCATTTACACCCATTTCTACATCACTATTCACCTGCAAGGTCTTGCCGCCGTCATTGGTGAGGGTAGCTGCCACATCTTTGTGCTCAGTGCCCTTTGCGACAGGGATACCGTTGTAGAGGAAGTCTTTGTCTTCAGAATACTTGTGGGTATCAAGGGGGACAGCAGCAAAGAGTTCACCATCATAGTCATCGGTAAACACCGTATCTGCAGTTGCTTCATAGTAGCTGGTATCACCGCTCCCGTCAGTCCTCCTGACCACGATTTTGCCGATTTCGGGCGCAGAAGTGGCGTCACAGACAACCTCGTAGGTGATGGTGGCGTTGCCGGCAGTATTCGTATTGTCTTTGATCACTGCTTTCTCGCCCACTGCATCCAGCCCGGTGATTTCGGCGTTGCCATCTTTGCTGGTGACAGTGGCCAGGCCGGTGACCTTGACAGTATCTCCCGTTTCACCGCCGGTTTTCAGGGCAGTGACATTGGCAGTGCCGTCAGAGCCATTGCCACCGAAGGAGACACCTGTACTATTGGTCAGGTTATAGGCGGCGGTGTTATCTCCGTCATTGGTCGCAAGGGTTCCTGCCGTGACCGTCAGGGTGCCTGTCACGTCGGAAACAGTGCCGCCGGTGGTGGTGAAGGTGGCACCGCTGGCGGTCAGGGTCACGTCATCTGCCAGAGTATAGGCAGTAGTCGTGTCTCCATCTTTCACGGTTACCGTGTCACCCGTAGCCACTACGCCTACCGTGATTGCAGACTTCACCTCCAAAGTACGGGTCGTTCCCTCTACCTTGAGGGTGGCGGCTTTGTAGGTGCCTGCGTCGGACAGTGGCAGACCGTTGGCGAGGAAGTCGGTGGTGGCTTTGTAATCTGCCGTTACAATGGCAGCAGCCTCCAGGGCGGTTCCGCAGGAACTATCCGTAATGGCCGTATCTTCCGTTACAGTCCAGTAGGATACTTCTGTGCCCACAGTCTTCCTTACAACAGCGGTGTTATCCGCCTTCTTGGCAATAACTTCATAGGTTACTGTGCCAAGCACAGGATTGCTTGTGCCGTCCGTGATGACGGCTTTCTCACCCACTGCAGCCAGGCCGGTGATTTCGGCGTTGCCATCTTTGCTGGTGACAGTGGCCAGGCCGGTGACCTTGACAGTATCTCCCGTTTCACCGCCGGTTTTCAGGGCAGTGACAAGGGCGTTGCCGTCAGAGCCATTGCCGCCGAAGGAGACACCTGTACTATTGGTCAGGTTATAGGCGGCACTGCTATCTCCGTCAGTGGTCGCAAGGGTTCCTGCCGTGACCGTCAGGGTGCCATCCACATCGGAAACTGTACCGCCGGTGGTGGTGAAGGTGGCACTCTTGGCTGTCACCGTCACGCCATCAGCCAGAGTATAGACAGTCTCCGTACCACTGTCTTTAACAGTCACCGTATCGCCCGTAGCATTAACGCCACCTGTCAGCTTGTCGGTCACTTCTAAGGTCTTAGGATTTTTGTCGGCGTTGAGGGTCGCTACTGTATCCTCCGACTTACTTTCTGAAGAGATACCTAAAGCGTTGAAATACTTTGTGCCAGTGGTTGTCTCATTGGTGTTAATTGGCATCGCTCCAACACCACTATTGCCACCTTCATAAGTAAATACCGTTTCCTCAAGTGCTTTCCAGTAGGTTACTTCACTCGTTTCAGTGCTTGTCCGCTTTACGCAACCACCGGAAATGACTGTCAGCGTCGCTGTATAGTCACCTTGTTTTATTGTAACTGACTCACCCTCAGCAGCCAACCCTGTAATGTTGAATTTGCCGTCAGAAACACTGACAGTTCCTGCAAATGCCGAAGCAAACCCTACCTCATCGCTGTTATAGACTACCTTACCTCCCAGCGCACCACTGGTAGCAAATTCAAGATTAGCACTCTCCGTTTTAAGCGTTAAATTCTTGGTCAGTCCAGTTACTTGGCTGCTTCCGTTTATATTTAGTTGGCAGCCCTTCTCAAGAGTGGTCTCAATGCTATTTATAAAGATAGTCGTAGGGCTATCTGCATTGTCCGTAACTTGCGAAGGATAACCACCTATAATTATCCCCGGCGTAACCGCTTGTACTAGCGTCAAGTTAATTGCGCGTCTATACCAAACAGCAGGTATATCGCCTGCCTTCGTTCTACCGTTTCTATATTTATCCCAACTGCCACTCACGATTAAAGTACCGTCAGTGGCGATAGTATAATCGCTGTTTAGTTGAGTAATTGACCTTTCATGCTCTTCACCATCACTTGCGATAACTTTAACATTTCCTCTCAAATCCACCGCGTCAGCAAACCTCTGAAGATCAAACGAAAAACCTTTTAAGATTTCCATAAGATAATTCCCCCGTTTCAACCCTCTAAAATGCGACTGTCCCCCCCCCGGAGACAAGTGACTTTCGCCATCTTGTTGCGTCTCCGGGGGGAGGACAGTTTCCTCAGCTATTCAATTCCTAAACAGTTTATCGACAGATACCAGCTTTTCCTAAAGCAGAAAATCCCGTTTTAGCGGAGCTAAAAGACGAAATTCTTCCATGCTTGCCAAAATTCGACAAAAATAGGCTTTTTTCCTGCCGCAGGCAAAAAAAATAGGGCTGTTTCCAGCCCTCGCCCAAACTCAATGCCAACCTCATCCCACCAGCCACTCCGAGAGGCTTCTGCTCGCCGAGTCGAAACTCACGCCAATCTTGAAAAGCTGCCGCTTGTCTGCCCCGTAGGGCGCGGCATAGCCCTTTTCCTCTATCTGCGCTAGTGCCTCCTTGGCGCTCTTGTCCACTTTGAATTCAAAGATGTAAACAAACCTATCCGTCTCCAGCACACAGTCCGCCCGCCCCCTGCTGCTGTGGACTTCAGCGTGGACGTACTGGCCCAGCAGGGTGAAGACAAGATAGACAACCGTCTGGAAATAATGCTCGAAAGGAGCGTCTTTGGTAGTGTAGGGAATGCTGGCAAAGAGAGCGGTGAAGACATCACACATGCCCTCTGTATCCCCCTGCAGGACACGGCGGCGCAGGGCCAGGACATCTTTGCCGCTGCCTCTGACGGCCTCAGGCGCATATTCGGGGAACAGGCTCTTCAAAAAGCCCAATTTCACCTCTTCATTTGGGAACCCCAAAATATATGGCCCTACTGCGCTGTCAGCCCCCACAATGGTGAGATATCCCGTCTGATACAGGAGGGGTACTATATCCGGATTATCCGCCCTATAATCAGTGATGTCACAGGCCTCAGCATAGAGCTCCTGATCGGCCAGCTGCCGCACATCAAAGTGCATATTCTTCAGTCGCCGCACCAAAAAAGTTGGTGTGCCCGTGGCAAACCAGTAAAATCCCAATTCATTCTCGAAAAAAGCCTTAATCAGGCTGAAAGGATTGTATACCCCCTGTTTCTCAGGGTGGAAATGGTAGCCGTCATACATTTTCCTGAGCCGGACCAGACACTCTTCCTTAGAAACACTCAGCTTCCCTGACATGCTTTCTATCTCCGGCATAAAATTATTTTCCATTTCAGCCTCCGTTATGCCACAGATGCCTGCATACTTCTCGCTGAGGGAAATATCGTTCAACTGGTTCAAATCGCTGAAGATGCTGACCTTGCTGAACTTGGTGACGCCAGTGATAAAGACAAACTGGAGATATTCATCATAGGTTTTCAAAGTACCGAAGAAGCCCTTGAAGACTGCCTTGTTGTGTTCCTCCAGTGAATCATTTTCCAACACCTCAAGCAATGGCTTGTCATACTCATCCACCAGCACCACGCACTTCTTGCCGGTCTTTTCCCTGGCGGCCTTCAGAAGAATCTTGAACCTGTCGCTAGGCGCCCCCTTTTTCTCGCAGCCATATACCCTCTCCCAATCCGACAACATGCTATCAAGCACATCCTCCAAAGCCCTAGCCTGATAATTCTGCCCGTTGAAATCGAAGTAGAACACAGGATAAGGCTCAAAGGCCCCCTCCTGTCCCTTCTCCAGTTCCGCAATCTCCAGCCCTTCAAAGAGTTCCTTCCTGCCCTCCCAGTAGGCTTTCAAAGTGGAAAGAAACAGACTCTTGCCAAAGCGCCGGGGACGGCTGAGGAAATACTGGCCACTATACATGACCAGCTCATGCACATAGCGGGTCTTGTCCACATAGATGAAACCGCCCTCTCTCATTTTCTCAAAACTCTGCACCCCGATGGGCAGCTTCCTGATTTCTTCTGCCATGCCCCTCACTCCTTCCTACCATGCAAGCATTATCCCACCAGCCACTCCGAGAGGCTTCTGCTCTCCGAGTCGAAGTTCACGCCAATCTTGAAAAGCTGCCGCTTGTCTGCCCCGTAGGGCGCGGCATAGCCCTTTTCCTCTATCTGCGCTAGTGCCTCCTTGGCGCTCTTGTCCACTTTGAATTCAAAGATGTAAACAAACCTATCCGTCTCCAATATGCAGTCCGCCCGCCCCCGGCTACTGTGGACTTCGCAGTGGGTATGCTGGCCCAGGAGAGTGAAGACTATATAGAGCACCGACTGGAAATAGTGCTCAAAAGGCGCATCATCTGTGGTGTAGGGGATACTGGCAAAAAGGGCTGTGAGGATTTCTCCCACTCTTTCGGCATCCCCCGCCTCCAGACTGTCATCCAAGGCAAAAAAATCCGTCCCCCGTCCCGGGACAGCTGCCGGAGTGTAGACAGGCAGCAGGCTTTCCAGGAAGCCGTATTTGACTTCCTCATTTGGAAAGCCCAATGTATAGCGCCTTCTGCGGGCGTCGTAGCCAAAAAGGGTAAGATAACCGGTCTGGTAAAGTAGCGGTACAATGTCCGGGTTCTCTGCCCGATAGTCGCTGAGAGCACCCACGGTGGCGTGAATCGCCCCCGTCTCAAGCTGCCGCACATCGAAGTGCATATCTCTCATCCTGCGTACAAGGAATGTAGGGGTGCCCGTACCGAACCAGTAGTACCCGAGTTCCTTCCCCCAAAAAGCCTTGAGCAGGCTGAAGGGATTGTATACCCCTGTGGCATCAGGGTGGAAACGGTAGCCATCGTACATTTTCCTAAGCTCAACCAGGCATTCTTCCCTGGCAATCCCCAGTTTCCCCGCCATGCCCTCTATCTCCAGCGCAAAATTTTCCTCCATCTCCACCTCAGTAATGCCACAGATGCCCGCATACTCTGCGCTGAGGGAAATATCGTTCAATTGGTTCAAATCACTGAAGATGCTGACCTTGCTGAACTTGGTGACACCGGTGATAAAGACGAACCGCAGATATTCATCATAGCTTTTCAATGTGCCGAAGAAGCCTTTGAAGACTGCCTTGTTATGCTCCTCCAGTTCGTTGTTCTCTAAAACTTCTAATAAGGGCTTGTCATATTCGTCTACCAGCACCACGCATTTCTTGCCGGTCTTTTCCCTGGCGGCAAGCAAGAGATCCTCGAATCGTCCGCTGAGCGTCCCCTGCCCTTTGCAGTCGTATTGCTCTTCCCAACGGCCAAGCATCTTATCCAGCACATCTTCCAAAGCCGCCGCCTGATAATTCTGCCCGTTGAAGTCAAAGTAGAACACAGGATACGGCTCAAAAGCCCCCTCGCTGTCCTTCTCCAGCTCTACAATCTCCAGCCCTTCAAAGAGCTCCTTCCTGCCCTGCCAATATGCTTTCAAAGTAGAAAGAAACAAGCTCTTGCCAAAGCGCCGGGGACGACTGAGGAAATATTGCCGCCCGGTATGGGCCAGCTCATAGATATAACGGGTCTTGTCCACATACAGGAACTGCTCCTGGCGCATAACCTCAAAACTCTGCACCCCAATGGGCAGCTTCCTGATTTCTTCTGCCATGTCCCTCACTCCCTCCTGCCACGGTGGAACATTCGCTTTGCTTCAATTGTAGCAAATGGGCGGCTGGTGTCAAGGAAAGGACAAATGTCAAAAGCCGCCTCTCCTCTTTGGAAAGGCGGCTTGTTCTCTGTTCAGTTACCTGCCTGTGCTTCTGATGTCACTTTACCCGGTTCCAGGTCTCGCTGCCTATGTCGTAGGCGTTGTTTACTGTATTTTTTCTTACTTTTTCATACGCTTGATGGTAAAGCTGCCTGTCTCCACTTCCTTGCGATGGCAATGGGGACACTCATTTTCAATAATCCCCGTATAGCCGCAGACAGGGTCACGGTCAACAGGGTGGTTGATAGAGAAATATCCCATATCATTGTCGTGCATGGCCCGCACCACAGCCTCGAAAGCCTTGACATTCTTGGTGGGGTCGCCGTCCATTTCAATGTAGGCGATATGGCCTGCATTCTCCAGGGCATGGTAGGGCGCCTCAATCTTGATCTTGTCGATAGCCTTGATGGGATAGTACACCGGCACATGGCTGGAGTTGGTCATATAGGGCCTGTCAGTAACTCCCTTGATGACGCCATAGTTCTTGCGGTTGGAACGCTGGAACTGTCCAGCAGTGGACTCGGCAGGGGTACCGAAGCAGGTCCAGTTCATGTGCTCTGCCTTGCTGTACGCATCAGTCTTCTCCCTGATGTGTCCCACGATTTTCAGCCCCAGTTCCTGAGCTGCGGCACTTTCGCCGTGGTGGTTGCCTGTAAGGGCCACCAGGCACTCAGCCAGACCGCAGAAGCCAATAGAATAGGAGGCGTGCTTCAGCACTTCCTTGATGCTGTCCTCAGGGCGCAGGTTCTCACTGCCCATCCAGACCCCCTGCCCCATGAGGAAGGGGTAGTTATAGACATGCTTCTGCTGAATGACGCTGAGGCGGGCCAGCAGGTAATCATGGCTGACCTGGATGTACTTGTCCAGAAGCTCCCAGAACTTCTCCATATCACCCTTGGCTTCCAGCGCCATCTTGGGCAGGTTGATGGTGGTAAAGGCAAAGTTGCCGCGGCTGCCGGACTCCTCCGGGCCATTGACGTTGCTCATGACCCGGGTGCGGCAGCCCATGGTTGCCACATAAGAGTTATAGTCCCCCTCCTTGTAATACTGGAGGTTGTAGGGTGCGTCAAGATTCACGAAGTTTGGGAACAGGCGCTTGGCGCTGACCTTGCAGGCCTTCATGAAGAGGTCGTAGTTGCGGTCATCGGGGTTATAGTTCACCCCGGCCTTGAGCTGGAACACGGAAATGGGGAAAATCGGGGTCTCCCCGTTGCCCAGCCCCGCCCAGATGGCGTTCAGCACCTCCCGGGTCACCAGACGGCCCTCAGGGGTGGTATCCATACCGTAGTTGATAGAGGAGAAGGGCACCTGGGCACCAGCACGGCTGTGCAGGGTGTTGAAGTTGTGGATCAGCGCCTCCATGGCCTGATGGGTCTCCTCCACCACATCCTCGCAGGACAACTGATAGATGACTTCCACATCAAGCTCCCCGGCAGGCAGGCTCACCATGGCAGATACAGTCTCATTGAGAGCACGCCCCAGCTCATTCAAAGCTGCATCGTAATGGGCAGCATTGGCCTCCCGGCTCTCCTCATAAGAGCAAACTTCAAAGTCCAGCTTCTCCTTCAGCAGCCGCTTGAACTCCTTCTCCGTCTCCCTGCCCACCAGACCGCAACGGTAGCGCAGGGCACGATAGGCCTCATCCAGCAGGGCCTTGCGGAAGGACTTCTTCACGCCCTCTGCCATGGCAAAGTCAAAGCAGTTGATGCTCTGTCCGCCGAACATATCGTTCTGGTTGCTCTGGATGGCAATGCAGGCAAGGCTTGCATAGGCACGGATGGAGTTGGGCTCACGCAGGAAGCCGTGACCCGTGGAGAAGCCCCCCTTGAAGAGCTTCAGCAGGTCAATCTGGCAGCAGTTGAAGGTAATAAGGGAAAAGTCCTTGTCATGGATATGAATCCAGTTCTCCTTGTCTGCCTCGCGGAACTCCTCATCCAGCACATAGTTGTCCACAAAGTGCTTGGCACCCTCGGCACCCAGCTTCAGCATGATGCCCATGGAAGCGTCGGTATTGATGTTGGCGTTGTCGCGCTTCAAATCAGAATCCACCGCATCGGCAAAGAAAATATCCCGATAGCTTTCCATCAGGTGTTTCTGAGCCTTGCGGCGCTCAGTATGCTTCTGGCGGTAGGTGATATACTTCTTGGCTACCTCATAGAAGTCGAACTTCATGAGTTCCTGCTCCACCACGTCCTGGATTTCCTCCACACCGATGGAATCGAGGTCCGCTACGACGCGCTCTACCTGCTCCGTCACAGCGTCGATATCTTTTTCGCTCATCTGCTGGACAGAATCCCTGTTGGCACCGGCAATGGCATTGCGAATCTTTGACCTGTCATAATCAACGATAAGCCCGGAACGCTTGGTCACTGTCTTTAGGTTCATGCTGCTGCGAAGGGCACGCCCCATCAGCACAGGGCCTCCCTGCCCCATACTATATGCGTGTCCCGTCTCCCTACCTTTCACTATATATTGTGTTTCTAACAAATCTCAACAGGAATATATTGTAGCAGAGAACGCCCCGGATAGCAATGCCCAATGTTACCAAAAATCCCTGCCCCAGCTGCCTGAATCAGCTTCTATGGCTTGACTTCTCACACTTTTACAGTACAATAAAATCTGGATTATTTCCTATGAAAATAACTCTACAAAAAGGAAGATATATTATGCAGATTACCACCACCGGCCAGGACAATTTCATCCGCTGGTCCCTGGCCGCCGGAGCCTATTTCCTCTGCCTCATCGCCTTCTACATCGACATTGGCCAGGATATGGGCGCCCAATATTTTATGCCCATACTGATTCCCGTCATAGCCGTCCTGATTCTGATGCAGTACGGCAGCCGCATTCCCCTGTTCTCCAAAGCCGCCCTGCCCAATCTATTGACAGGGCTCTTATGGTGCTCGGCTTTCCCCCTGCTCTACACCTGGACTTACAATCAGGGCTGGTATATGTCCATGATCTGCTTCGACTTCCTGATTGGCACCGCCCTCTTTGTCCTGCTGACCTCCCTGGAGAGTTCTCTTTTCCGGCTGGGCTGGCACAAGACCATTGCCGTTTTCATGTCCCTGCTGAATTTCGTGGGCATCGTGGTGCCCCTGATTCAGTATATCTACTACTGCACAGTCTGGCACTGCCTGTCCCCCGCTTCCCTGATGGCCCTCTATCTCACCAACTACCATGAGAGCCTGGACTATATCCAGTCCAATATCGGCGTGCTGCCGGCTCTCGCCATCCTCGCCGCCCTCTTTGCCTTTCTTTACTTCTGCTACAAATGCCATCTGCGGCTGGCAAGGGAACTGGAGGATGATACCACCGCAGGCCGCATGGGGGCATTGGCCTTTTTGGTGATCGGTGCCATGTGGGTTCTGTCCATCTACCTGCCCCAATCCTCCATCGCCAGCCTCTGGTTTGATGTGGACACCTATGTGAAGCAGACCCAGGAATACGGGCTGGGCCATGACGAAAGGCTGAACAGCCTTTCCATCGACCAGAGCATGACCCTGGCTGCCAAAGCCCCCGGCACCGTGATTTTCGTCATCGGCGAATCTGCCTCCCGCAACTATATGAAAGCCTACACCCCCGCCTTCCCCTACGAAGACACCCCCTGGCTTTCCTCCATGGCAGAGAATGACAATTTCCTGCTCTTCCGCAATGTCTACGCCTCCTGGTCCCAGACGGTGCCCGTATTGCAGCGGGCCCTCACAGAGCAGAGCCAGTACAACGGCAAGGAGTTCTTCAATTCTGCTTCCATCATCGACGTAGCTAAAAAGGCTGGCTATGAAACCTGGTGGTTCAGCAATCAGGGCCGCTACGGTCAGTACGACAGCGCCATCACTTTGGTGGCCAAGACTGCCGACCATGCCGAATGGACAGATGACTCCTACACCTTCACGGACAAGTACGATGAGGCGCTGCTGCCGTACCTTTCCCAGCTGGACCCCACCAAGAACAATTTCGTGGTGCTCCATGTCATGGGCAGCCATATCTACTACAACAACCGCTATCCTTCTGCCTTCAGCAAATTCCAGACCGCAGAAGGTCAGTCCACCGTGACTTCCACTGAGTCCTATGCCAACAGCATCCTCTACACTGACCACATCCTTTCCCAGGTCTTCGCCTATGCCCAGAAGAACCTGAACCTGCAGGCCATGGTCTACTTCTCCGACCACGGGGAAAATCTGGAGATTTCCCACAACCCGGATGTGTTCAGCTTCGACATGGTGCGCATCCCCATGTTCATCTACCTCTCCCCCGCCTACCAGCAGGCCCTGCCGGGCCGCACCCAGGCCCTCAGGGAACACCAGAATGAATATTTCACCAATGACATGCTCTACGACACCGTCAGCGGCCTCCTGAACGCCCCCTCCGACCGCTACGAACCCTACCAGGACTTCGCCAGCCGCAGCTACGCCTATAACAGGGATAATCTCACCACCATGCTGGGACAGAGAAAGCTGACAGAGGACATGACCGATATGCCCCCCGCACCGCCAATACAGGCACCTTGACTGGATATATTCAATTAGGATATGATATAGGCAAGGATAATTCTGACAGTTTCACTCAAAGAAGTTAAGAGGTGACTAAAATGCGAGCCTTAGCGGATTACCAGAAAAGCGAACTCATAAACGGTACTGTCTATGATATGAGTCCTGCCAATACCAAACACATCGCCATACAAAGAAACCTTTCTGCTATCATCTTCAACTTTCTCAAAGGCAAACGTTGCAAGCTGTTCACCGAAATCGGCGTTGATTTCGATGAAGACAACTACTTTATCCCCGATCTGATTGTGGTCTGCGACCCAAACAAAATTACCCATCGCGGTATCAAGGGTGCCCCTGACTTCGTAGTGGAAGTCCTATCCACCAGCACCCGCAAGCGCGACATCGCCATCAAAAAGCAGACTTACGAAAGATTCGGTGTTAGGGAATACTGGATTATCAACCCCAAAGACGAGTCAATCGAAACATACCTCCTCAAAGACGGCAAGTACGAACTCGACAACGTCTACCACAACTTCACCGAGGAAGAATGGAGCTACATGGACGAAGACGAAAAAGCCCAGCAACAGCTGAGCTTGAAGATAAGCCTGTATAGTGACTTGGAAATTCCTGTCAAGGATATATTTGAAATCTAAAAAATAGCTTTCGCACATTACCAAACGTGCGAAAGCTATTTTTTATCTGTCCTTTAATTTTTCCTCGTCAAGTATTGCCCCATATTTCGGCCTGTACCAAGATATCGCCCTGATGGCGTTGCAGTAATCCTGCATGGCCTGGTCGTCTATCTGTGGCTGGCTATCCACCAGCGGCTCTGGCACCAAAGGCACGGTATCAGCTTTGCCGATGGCGTTTCTGGTTATGAAGAAGCCGTAATTCACTCCCCTGTTATTGGTGGTAGTGAGACTTGAACCTAACGCCATATACTCAAAGCCCCCTGGGGCAATCAATTCATAGATAGTGGGCATGATGTCTATCTGGCTGCCTGCGGAATCCTTCAACAGGGTGCCCTTGTGTATTCCTTTGCCCACCACAATGAAAGGAATCCCATAACGCTCGTATGTCTTTGGCTGTTTTTCCAGATTGTATCTGTCCCCGTGGTCACCCACGATGATGAAAAGGCTGTCCGGGAATTTCTCTTTTACCTCTTTGACAAACTTTGCCAATTCACGCTGAGCGTACCAATAGTGGCCCAGCTCCCGCAAAAGCTCCTCATCCTGACTCAGATTCTCCGGCAGGGCCTCTCTCACCTTTTCCTTGGGAAAGCCCTTGGCCTCCACATCCACATCGTAAGGGGAATGGTTGGAAGCGTTGAGAATCACATGGAAGGAGGGCTTGTCGCTGGCCACTCCCTCCAGCACCTTGGCATAAAGGCACTCGTCCTCACAGCCCCAAACGCTGCCGGGTACTTCACCGAAATCCCCCCGGCTGTAAAAATGGCTGAACCCCTGGGCCTTGGTAAAGGCACCAATTCTCTCCCAAGTGGCAGGGCCTGCATACCAGAAATTTGTCTCGTAGCCCATTTTCTCCATCTGAGGCGCCGCCGCCGTGGGATAAGGATCAGCAAAAGACTCTGGCATGGTGGTGAGGTAGAGATTGGCATCAGCAAAGCCTGTCACCACCCCCGTCACTGCCGAAACGGTGCTGGCACCATTGGGCAGGAAAGCAGGGCAGTAGTCCGCGTCCTCCTGCTTCATCAAAGCCCGCAAATCCGGGGCAACGGGCAGATAGTCATACTCCGGCAGCAAGGGCCAGTTGGCCAGGCTCTCGGACAGAATGACGAACACCTGCCGTGGTTTGGCCACCGTTGCGCCTTGAGCTTTTCTATGCAAATAGTCGTCCAGATTGTCAGAATCTGCAGGCCGCCCCGAAATATACGCCGCCAGCAGGCGGATATCCTCCGTAGTGAAGTTCAGTCCGTTGCAGGCCAGCATCCTGCGATTCAACTCATAAGCCCGATAGATGGCCTGAGGGCTGTCCAGGATGGCTTCGTTCAAAAACTCATCCTTGGTGACACCGGCGTTTTCCCAGTCCACTGCCGTCTGCCACCCCAGGCTGCCGCCAAAGATGCCCAAGAGACTCACCAAATACAACAGCCCCAAATAAGCCGTCCGCAGAAGATACCGCAGAGGCAGGGGCCAGCCTTGCGGCTGAATCAGTTCTTCCCTGGTCTCCAGCAGCCACTTCAAGACACGGTAGAGGGCATAGGCCAGCAGCAGCGCCCCTGTCAGCCGCACGGGCAGATTATACTGCTGCACGAAGGTCCAGAACAGGGCCTCTATATCATCATTGACCCCGTTGAAGACCATCTGATTGTAGTTGGCGTGGAACAGGCGGTAATAGGGGAACACCGCCACAAAGAGAATGGACAGGGCCGTAAGCAACAGGCCGTTCAGAGAGAGCCACAGCCCCCACTCTGCCTTCTTCCAAAAGGGCAGGAGATAATGGGCAGCGAGAGCAGGCACCAGACTGACCAAAGTCAGCCCCCCTGCCGTCTGCATGCTGAGCCTTGTGCCACGCAAAAGAGCCACATAAATATCACTGATTCCTGAGTCTTCTCCCAAATATTCATGAAGCCCTGCCATAAAGATAAGCCGAAAAAGGGAAAGGACTGCCAGGTAAAAGAAAAATACCTTCAGTCCCTTCATAGTAACGCTATGAAATTCCCTCCAGCTTAAGAAAGCTGGTATTTTCACGGCAGGATAATCTCCACGCCATAGGAATCAGCAGCCTCCTGAATATCCTTATCCGGCAGAGAGTCAGTTATCAGGCCTGAGAGGGTGTCCAAGGTGGTGTAGTTGTAATTGCCATCAGTGGAGAGCTTGCGGGCCTCTGCCACCACATAAGCCTTCTTGCTGTGACGGATGATGGCGGCCTTGTTGATGCCGTCGTCAATATCGTAAGTGGAAACGCTGTTCTCCTTCACATCCACCCCTACGGCGCCCACAAAGGCAATATCCGGCTTCAGGCGGGAGATGAAATCCAGAGTCATGCCACCCCAGAAGCCATCGCGGCTCTTGTTGATCTTGCCGCCGGCGAACACCACGCGAATCTTGGGATTGCGGGCCAGTACCACCAGAATGTCAATCATATTGGTGACCACGGTGATATCACGCTCGGACTTCACCAGAAGCTCTGCAATAGCCAGATTGCTGGTGGAAATGTCCAGGAACACCATATCATGCTCATGAATCAGACGCACAGCCGCCTGGGCAATGCGCTGCTTGGCCTCTACATCTGTGTGGCGGTGCTTGCTCACCTCCACCATGTGGCTGTTCTCGCGCAGACGCACAGCGCCGCCGTAGGTGCGCTTCAGCTTGCCCTGCTTCTCAAGGGAGCCAAGGTCTTTGCGGATACAATCCTCAGTGACCTTGAATTTCTCGCTGAGTTCCCTGACCCGGACCTTGCCATCCTGAGCCAGCATCTGCAGTATGATTTCCTGACGTTCTTCCAAAAACATGCTTGCACGCTCCTGTTCTATAGTTTCTAATCGCTCATTTAGAAGTAAGGGAGTTCTTATTCTCTCTTGTTGTATCAATATTGTACTAAACGTCAGTCAACTTCGCAAGACCTGAGAGAAAATTATCCTCAACACAAAAAGAGCACCCCGCAGGATGCTCTCATATTTAGTGAAATAAACTCAGCGCAGGAAGACAACGCTGGCAGTATCAAGGAAGCCGGTGGCACCGTTCTCAATGAGAACGCGATTGGCATCTGCCACGGAAAGGACAGGATTGCCATTGTGGTTATCAAGGCTCACTGCACGCACAACCAACGGATTGCTGCCAGCACGGGAAGCCCTGGCAATATCAGTAGTATAGCCAGCCATGCCATTGGAAATGACCTTATCATAATCGAGATTCTTGTAACCATAGATGGGAGTGCCCTCAGCGTTCTTGATCACCGGGCTCATGACGGGCTTCAGCCCCAAACCACGGCAGTCAACAATCAGCCCCGTATAGCCGCCAATGGCGCGGCCGGAAGGAGCGGCAGAAGCAGAACTGCCTTGGCCATAAATGGGCTGGGTAGAAGGTGCAGTCGTGGACGGCAGGGAAGGATAACCATAGTCAGTGGCAGGACGGGGCACAGAAGGCTCTACCCCCCCCACCACATCGGGGAAGGCCACCTTCGCCTGGGGACGCTCGATCACTGCGCTGGCCAGTGAGTTGGAAACGCCAAACATAGGAACCTGCAGGGTTACGCTGTAGCCGCCCTCAGACAGAGTCTTCTCCTCCACAATGCGGGCACCCTGCACCAGGGCACTCACATGAGTGCGTACCACATCGCTGGTGACCATCATGTTTTCCACCGTGGTATCAGCATCCACATTGACGCCTTTGATTTGCTCAGCCAACTGGCGATAAGCATCCACGATAGCTGCCCTGCGGGCCAGCATGCGGGCTTGTACAGAGTTGTAGGCATTGGCAGGAGCTACGCCAGTCCCCTCTGCCGTCACTACAGCACTATCCCAGTTAGTTGCAGCAAAAGCCGAAGCTGTCAACATCACCAGCATCAGCGCCATCATACTCATCATGCCAAAGATATGCCTGAACTTCTTCATCCTTTTCAACCCCATTTCAAATAGTTGATTAAGATAACATTCTCCTTACATTTATATTATCGTGCATTTTTTCAAAAAAGTAAATTAAAATTCGATTAAAATTTCAAAAGGTTGTCCATGCTAACTGAAACAGGGTTGCTGCACCAAAGAAAAGGAAGATGCCGCCAGACAGAATCTGCAACTTCTTGGCAGGAAGCTTCTTATGGAGAATAGCCCCACAGATAACCCCCATGAGATCAGCCAGCACCATGCCCAGCACAGCCCCCAGAAGTACCATCTGCCAGCTGGGATAGGCCGCCGCCATGGTCATAGCGGCAAACTGGGTCTTGTCCCCCATCTCCCCCACAAAGAAAGCTGCTGCCACGGTCCATAGGGGGCTGTGCACAGAGTCGTGAGCTTCTTCATCCTCATCCTCAGCCCGCAGAGTCCAGAAGCCAAATAAGAGGAAAGCTGCTCCTGCCACCCCCTGCATCAGCTCCGGGCTCAGGTAACTGCCCACCACATTCCCAGCTGCCACCGCCAGGGAATGAACAGCCAGTATGCCCAAAAACATTCCCCCAAGTACAGGTCGCCAGTGATACTTAGCCGCAAAGGCCATCACCAAAAGCTGGGTCTTATCCCCCATCTCGGCCAGGAACACCACCCCAAAAGAAGATAACAATGCTTCCACTCTTGCCTTACCTCTGCTTTCCTAAATAAATACACATACAAACTTCGTGCAAAACAAAGTTTTGCATCCCTAAAGGGACTAACTTCGTGTCGCTCCGCCCTTAAACGAAAACAGCCAATCAATCTGCGTCCTTCGGACTTGAATTCTTGGGTTTTCATAATAAAAAAAATCCGCCTAAGCGGATTATCTTTAAAAAGTGGTGCCTCAGAGCGGAATCGAACCACTGACACGGGGATTTTCAGTCCCCTGCTCTACCAACTGAGCTACCGAGGCATAATGGCGACCCGAAGGGGACTTGAACCCCTGACCTCCGCCGTGACAGGGCGGCGTTCTAACCAACTAAACTACCGGGCCATATTTGGTGGCTCACCCGGGGGTCGAACCCGGGACAACCTGATTAAAAGTCAGGTGCTCTACCAACTGAGCTAGTGAACCATGTGAGCATCTAGGAAAGCTGGTAGATCTAAACTGAATCAGGTAGTACGTCACTCACAGGTAATTATTATAGAGGGTTTGCCCCTACCTGTCAATGCTTTGACATGGATTTTTTTCTCTCGCCAGTAAGTGAGGTTACTGCTTCCCTCAGCCTGCAACTCGGCAATCACCTGACACTAAAATTTTCACTCGCCAGTAAGTGAGGGGCATGGGTATGGCTTGACATTGTCGAAGTAACCTTCCTTGAAAAATGACCTCCACCGTGAAACGGGGGAGGGGGACCACCGAAGGTGGTGGAAGGGGCAAAAGAGTAGCCTTGCTTTCCCCCTTCCGTCAGCCTTCGGCTGCCACCTCCCCCGCAAGCGGTGGAGGTAAATATAGCTATTTAAGTTAGCATAAAACAAAGAGGATACCCATTACTAGGTATCCTTCGCTTAACTGGCAGCTTCCTATCCTCCCAGCCCGTCTCCAGGCAAGTACTTTCGGCCTCTGAATGCTTAACTACTGTGTTCGGAATGGGAACAGGTGGATCCATTCAGGCATCGCCACCAGATATTCAGTTGAAAGATTGCTCTTTCAAAACTATACAGAAGAATT
>NZ_FNWN01000027.1:0-34624 GCF_900108415.1 Selenomonas sp. KH1T6 | reverse complement strand
ATCCTTTTCTATTCAGCATCATATATACTGAATGCTTGTTTTATATCTGTCAACTAAAAGTGTACTACTTCAAAATATGGTTCATTCCGGCATAAACAAGGATGGCCAGCATCTGCCTGGGCGACGCCAGATTTCGATCTATCCTTTGATAGGTCTCCTCCAGTGACTTTATATCCATACCTCCAATGCAGTGGCGAAGCAGGCGGACGGGGTCATCTTTGCTAACCTGAAATTCAAGATTTAAGGGGAGAAACAGTTGATAATTCTCTCCTAAAGACGTATACTCTTTCTGTGAATTTGGTTTTTGCATACCTAAATTCTACACCTAATCCCGGGGCTTGAATATCCCGGGATTATCTTTTTGCATAAAAATGAGGCTGCTGCACGTTTTGATTACGTGCAACAGCCCCTTTTCCCACAGGGACTAGCTTCGCGTCGCACGAGGCGGGAGATATGTGCTCACCGCCTGTCGCGTGACCTTTAGGTTATATGATATTCGCCCCCCCACCTGCAGAGGTGGGGGACATCTTCTTCCGAGTTATAACACATTATGCAAATTTTGCCGTAAAAAAGGCCGGTCGCCCGGCCTCGTTACTTAAATCTGTGCTCCCGTTCCATAACCTGCAAGAACTCCGTGAGCCTTGCAATCTCTCCGGAGAGCCTGTCCATAGACTTCTGAAAGCTTGTAAGCAGATAAAACGTAACTACAATAGGAAACCCCACCGTGGAAATCGCCGTCAGTGCTGTCTGTTCCATTTCCTCACCCCCTATACAACAAAAGCCCCGATAGTCGGGGCCTCTGCCGTCCTTGCCAATCCTTACGCCAGCTCCTCGCGGTCGCTGATGCGGATATAGGCTTCCTTGATCTCCGTGGCCTGCTCCCCGCCTACGGAAACGGCTTTCTTGTCAATCATCTTCTGCATGACGGTCCTGACCGCTGCGTCAGTCAGCCCCGGTGCAGGGTCCTGCAGGGTGTAGGTCTTGGTGCTGCCTGCTTCCAGTTTGAAAGTCATGGTAAGTGTACGCATTTTCTAACCCTCCCTTACGCTTCGTGCAAATTGAAGGTGTTGACGCGCTGGACGTAGCCGAAATCGTGGGTCTGGAGGCTGGCAAGATCCTTGCCCAGGTCAAATGCGTCATCATCAGTGAGGTCTGGGGAAATGCCAGGCACGCTGCGTGCGGCGTAGAGGGGCTGCCCGTCCTTGCCGGTGCCTTTCTCTACCATGAGCTTCAGGGTAGTGGTGCTGGCTGTTGCTTCTGCTGCCATGTCTATTCTCCTTTCTGAGAACTGCATAAATGCCAAAGGCCCGAAGCTGTCATTTCGCCTCGGGCCTTTGACGGAATGACAACCAAATATATCAGCCCATAGGGCGTGATAACTTAGATGGATTGCTGTCATTCCTAGCAGCAATGTTTTATTGTTGAGTTTATCCTAGCAGGTTGACATTATGATTGCAAGGGGGATTTTACCAGTTGCTGTTCACCAGTGCCGCTGCTTCTTTATCGGGCAGGGAATAGTTTTTCATGATCTGCTGGATTGCTGCATCTTTGGTGAGCTGCAGGTCTTTCAGCATGGTGACTGCCTTGGAAATGCCTTCGTTAAGGCCCTCGTTGCGTCCCTCGCTACGTCCTTCATTCCTGGCATCCATCTTCATATCTTCAATAGCCTTGCACACGTTGACCGCCTCCTTACCCACGGGGATATCGAATTTCACATTGGAGCAAACGCTGATGGTCTGGGCCGCCAGGCGCTTGATATCCTGGTAGCCTGGATTGTCGTCCAGCAGCTTCTTCAGTTCATGCTTATCAGCAGAGTGCTTGATGAATTTCAGCACTTCTTTGAGGTCTGACTTGAAAAGATCCAGCTCCTCGTCGCTCATGAGGGACGGGGACACAAGATTCATCTTGTAGTCTGCCACATACTTCATAAGCCGGGGGCTGATGTCCTCCGGGTACATTTCCCGCAGGGTCAGGGGCACGTCCCACTTGTCTGTCCCCCAATGCACCACGATGGTGACCACCGGCAGCACTTTGTCCCCGCGGTGGAAGCCGCTCAGGAATTCTGCCGTGTCCTGGCCCGTGTCTTTGGCTTCCCGATAGGACTTTGCCGCCTGGTCTACCTGCTTTGCCAAAGTCATGGCATCGTACAAAAGATTGCGGACGGGCATGGCTGTATGGATTTCGCTTTGGTTTTCCACGCCTAAAATGCAGTAAGCTGCCTTGCCGTCAGTCTTCAGGAGCATCTTCAGCACGTCCCTGTCCTTCTGCTGGGGGCTGACCGCGCCGTCCGCCCCGTAGGGCAGGACAATGCTGGTGGTGTCAAGCTCCCGCAAGTTCTCCGGGCGAATGACTTCCTCACCATTATAACAGTAGCCATTGAACAGGTCAGCGAACTGCTTCGGCTGGCTCATGTATTCTTTGGTGATAGTATCTTTGTCGCTCAAACTCTGACACCTCATTTCTTTGCTATCCTTGTTGTTATTGTATGACTTCTCTGCCAAAAAGGCAAGGAAAAAGGGGCCTTTCCGCCCCTCATGCCTTACTGCCACCAGTCCGTCACGCCCCTTGCGATGGCGACGGCGAATTCCTCCCCGTGCTGCCTCAACAATCTTCAAGATATATTCCTCCGCGACTTAGCTTTCCCTCACAGAGACTTCCCCCATTGCTTCCCCAAAAAGTTTTTTATAACCCGGCTGGCGAATCCTTCACCATAATGGCAGCCTGATTCCAAAGGTTTATTCGTGCCATTATTCTCTTTTGAAAATGAGGTGACAATATTGGATACAGATAAACAGGCTCTAATCAGCTATTTACTAAGCGGCGGCCTGCAGCAGGAAAAACCTGCCTCACGCGTCATCCGACAAGAACAAACGAATTATGCACAAGGAACCGCAAGGGCTATTCCAGTCCCTACCCATGAGGAAATAGAAGCACACCACCACAAAGAAGCTGATAAGGCCGCCGCAAACGCTATGCCCCAAACATTTGCACCTATGAATTGGTCCCAGCTTGGGTCTGCCCAGCAACCGAAACCTTCAGTCAAAGCTGCTGCTGATTCCAGGGAAGTCAAATCCCCTCTTTGGGAGCGGGTGAAGAAAAAATGATAAGACATGCTGCTGCCTTCAGCAGAGCTCTTTCCCTGCCTCTGCCAAAATCCGCATCTGCTCCATGGTCTCCTCTTCCGTCACCAGCGGCAGCGCGCCGTTCAGCAGCGTCTCATACAGGGCATCATAATACCGTGCATAGTCCCCTTTCTCACTGGGGACTTTTTCTTCGTGGTAGTTCCCAGCTTCATCGTACCAGGTGAGGGTGCCGTAATGCTCCGGCAGGTCCAGGCCAAAGTCCGGGTGGCCTGCAGGCAGGTAAAACTTCTTCAGATCAGCTTCCTGCCTGTCTTCGGTTTCCTTGACAAAACAGCCCCGCCGTCCGTAAAGCTCGAAGCTGGGACGTGCTTTGGCCCTGAAATAGCTGGACTTCACTGAGACCTTGAAGCCCTCATAGAAGAAATCCAGATCAAAGTAATCGTTCATGCGGCCTTTGCCCAAAAGCTGCCGCACATCCGAACGGACTTCCAAAGGCCTGCCAAACCAGGCCAGCACCTGATCCACGGTGTGGCAGGCGTGGGTGTAGAGGAAGGCCTCGTCCTTCCGGAAGCTCTCTGCCCCTTCCGGCACATAAGCCCGGTAGTAATCATAGTTCATGTTGACTTCATAGAGCTCCCCCAATCTGCCGGAGGAGAGCACCTTCTGGGCCGTCAGGAAATCGCTGTCAAAGCGGCGGTTCTGATAGCACTGCACCATCACGCCCTTTTCCTTTGCCAGACGGAACAGCTCTGCCGCTTCCTCAGCATTTGTGGCAAAGGGCTTTTCCACCACGCAGTTCTTCCCGGCTTCCAGCACCTTCTTGGCCAGGGGATAATGGGCTGCCGTGGCCGTCGTCACCACCAGCACATCTATTTCCGGGTCATGGAGGATCTTTTCCAGGTCATCCGTATATGTGACGCCCTCAATCCTCGTCCAGTCCTGTTTCGCCAGATTACGCTGATAGATCATCTTCACCCGGAGCGTATCGGGGCGGTTCAGCACAAAGGGCAGATGGTAGCGGTTGGTGCTCTTGCCATTGCCTATATAGCCGATTACTAATTTCCTGTTTTCCATTGCAATATCACCTCAAAGCATTTTATTCGCTGTCTCACTGGCCAAATCCTTTGCTCCTGCCATGGCCTACGGCTTTTATTTAGTCACCGTCACCCGGTCAATCTCCCGGCCGTCAGGCAGGAAGCATCTGACGGTTATTTCCTTAGCTGTCACCTGCATGGTTAGGTAGTTGTCCGTCTCCGGCTGGGGAGCCACCACCTCGTCCAGCTGGTGATCCACCCAGAGGCCGGGATAGCGGACGTTGCCCGCCACGCCGGTCAATATGTAGAGAGGCCCCCCGCTGTCCCGCTGGAAGTTCCTGATATGGCCCCGGTTGCGGTAGGTGTGCAGATGGGCGGTGAAGACAAGGTCTATGCCCAGCTCGTCAAAGAGGGGCATGAAAGCCTCACCCACGTCGGAAATGCCCTCCTGCCGCTCGGGACGCTTGTGGATGCGGTATTGCAGCACATCCTTGTGGAGCAGGGCTATCTTCCACTTCTTGTCGCTGCCTTCGGCATCTTTCCGCAGCCACTGCAGCTGTTCTTCCTTCAGCCCCGGCTTGAACTCCTCCGTCTCGTCCCACTGGGTATTCAGTACTATGAAATGTACCTCGCCGTAGTCAAAGGAATAGTAATAGCGGGAAAAATCCTCACTGCCGTTTTCCGGCACCGCAAAGTAGTGGAGATAGGCCTCCGGCAGCCGCACCTGCCAGTTCTGGTCGTAGGTTTCATGATTGCCCATGAGGGGCACGAAGGGCAGGCGGTCCATGATGCCCTCCACTCCATTGAACCAGGCCTGCCACTGGGTATGGTCCTCCCCGTTGTCCACGATATCCCCCATATTGATGAAAAAAGCCGCCTGGGGATTGCGCCGGGCGGCATCCTGCGCCAAAGCCTCCCAATCGCTGTAGTCGCTGGACTGGGAATCCGGGAAGATCAGACACTCAAAATCTTCCGCACCAGCCGTGCGCAGGCTGTGCCACTCTCCCGTGGCGCCTTCTGCCACCACCCGGTATTCATAATCCGCATCCGCCTCCAGTTTCTGCAGGTTCACCAGATACTGATTATTCTTCACCCCGTCATCGGTGAAAAAATCTTCCCTGGCAGCTGTCATCCTGATATCCTCCTGGCCAGCCAGGCGGTATTCCACCCCGGCATTAGTGAGGGGGCTGTCCGACTGCCATAAGATGGTCCGGCTGTGGGCCGCATCAGATGTGACAAGCTGCCGCAAGAAACGTGCCTCCACCTCCCCCGACAAGCCGCGCACGCCATTCACCGCCTGACGGTAGAGGGACCCCTTGGCAAAATAAAAGCCCCCTGCCAGAAGCCCCAGAGTGGCAAGGGCCCCCGTAATAAAAGTTCTTCTGTTCATTACTATCTCCTGCAAATACTTTATCTCTTGCCTTCAATTCTAACGCTTGAAGTC
Source organism: Selenomonas sp. KH1T6 (assembly GCF_900108415.1). NCBI lineage: Bacteria > Bacillati > Bacillota > Negativicutes > Selenomonadales > Selenomonadaceae > Selenomonas > Selenomonas sp. KH1T6. The sequence continues at coordinate 29,063 of NZ_FNWN01000027.1, read as the reverse complement.
CACTCCAAGTCAAGCAGGAATTTCCATGCCTTCCCCGGCCAGGGTTCAGTCATCTGTTTACAGGCAGTAAATTAGCATCAAGCTAACAGCTCCATCAGCAGCCTGACATTCTCGGTGCTGTACTCAATCTGCTCGGACCAGCGGCGGGTTAACTCTGCCAGTTCACCTGTCAGCTGATATTGCAAATAGATAAAGTCGGTATTCAGCTGCGCATAGGAGAGCACCGTGCCCCAGCCGTACTGGGGCACATGCTCAAGGGCGCGGTATAGTATGTACTGATAGATGCGGTCGAAGGCCTGCGGCGCGTCAGCCTCAAGCTCCATATCTGCAGAACGCAGCTGGGCCAGCTGAGCCGTCCAGGCCTCATCGATGGGCTCCGTCTTCTGCAGGCAGTCAAGCACAAAAGCTGCATCATCAGCAGTAAGGCCTGTCTGATAGCACAGGTCCTCGTCACTCACCGGCAGGGATAAGCGCTGCAGCACTTCCTTGAGGGACAGCTTCTCGCCAGCTTCCGTCCGGAAATGCAGTGGCTTTTCCTCTGCCAATAACAGCTCGCAGCTTTTCTCACAGCTAAGCCCCACCCCCGCCAGCTCATAGTCCCCCAGGCTTACGAAAAAGCGCGGGTGGTTCGCGCAGATATCACATAGGACAGACTCGTCAGCCCTGCGGATAAGCTCACAAAGGCCATCGCTGCGCAGGAACGGGCAGCGGCCGCCTGGACCAAGCACGAACTGCCAGGTGCCATCAACCTCGACGATATTCTGGCGTATAGCCTCGCCAACCGGCCCCGCCAGCTGCTGGTATCTTGCGGCCGTTGCGGCATCGATATCAATCTCCCAGCCGGCACAGCAGGTATGCTGGCATTTATCGGCCTTGCAGCAGAAGTCCTCGTAAAAATCTGGATATATTGTCTTCAACATCTCAAGCTCCCCCATATAAATTGCCGCTATTCTCATTTACAGCAATAGCGGCAATTTTTATCAAGAATGTTTCATTGAATCTGTAGAAAATCTTAGCAACAAAGCCTGCTGGGGGCAGTTGGCAACACATTCTCCACAACGGATGCACTCTGCTGCTCCAGGGTTCCTGACCGGGTTTACCCCCATGGGGCAGGCACTCTGGCACTTGCCACAGGACACGCAGGCTGATCTGCTGACCTGCAGGCGGTAAAGGCTGATGCGGTTCAAAAGCCCATAAATGGCTCCCAAGGGGCAGAGAAGCTTGCAAAAAAAACGATAATTCATCATGCTCCCCAGGCAGACCAGCAACAGCACCAGGAATTTCCAGGCAAAGAGCTTCCCCAGCGCCTGCCTGAATTCCGGGTGGGTGGCAAGGAGGGGCAGTCCTCCTTCCAGGGTGCCAGCCGGGCAGATAAACTCACAGAAGGCCGGCAAGCCTGCGCCGGAATAATCCGTCCACAGCAGCGGCAGCAGCATGACAAACACCGCCAGGATAACGTATTTCACATAAACCAGAGGCGGCCATAATTTTTTCTTCGGCAGGGGAACACGATGAAGCAGCTCCTGAAAAAGCCCGAAGGGGCAGAGATAGCCACAGACTGCCCGTCCCCATAACACCCCTACAGCCATAAGAAATCCTGTAACATAATAGCTGAACCTGAACCCAGCCGAAGCTGTCACTGCCTGCAGTGCTCCAATAGGGCAGGAAAAAACCGCCGCCGGGCAGGAATAGCAGTTCAGCCCCGGCACACAAAGGCTCTTCCACTCTCCCTTGTAGAGCCTGCCCGAAAGGAAATTGCCCAGCTTTGGATCAGCCAGGAAAAGGGCCAGCGTCTGGATGAGTTTGCGCCTGATAGATTGTCGCAAGCTGCCTCCCCTCCTAGCCTAAGCCAATGCATTCCATGCAGACCCGCACAGCTTTCCGCAAAACGATGGCTGCCTCGCCCCGATTGACTCCCCAGGCTACGCTGAGGAGGGAAAGCAGCAGGAGGCCTCCCTGCAGGAGCAGCCTTCTTTTGCCCTCACTCATGCAGATATTTCCTCACAAACGCCTTATAGGCCTCCACATCAGCCCCCACCACAGGGCTGCCTACCACTTTCCCCTCTGAGTTCACGAAGATAGTGGTGGGCACGGCCTCCACGCCCTCAAGATATTTCATAAGAGCCTCATCCGGCACCAGGTTCACAAACTCTGCCCCGGCTTCGCCCAGAATCTTCTTCGCCGTCCCAATGGATCCGGCATCCTGCCTGTCCATGACATCACAGACAATGCCTATGAGCTGGGCATCCGCCGGCATATTCCTGGCCCAGTCCCCCAGCTCCGGCATCTCGCCGATGCAGGGCGGGCAGAAGGTGCCCCAGATGTTTACCACTGTGATTTTCTTTTGAGCAAAGATTTCTTTTGTCACTTCATTGCCCTGCAGATCCACGGCCCTGAAGCTTGGGAAATCCTCCTGCCCCTGCTGGGCAGCAACTTTAGCCATAGGCTGCTCTGCCACCCCGGAGCCGCACCCCACCAGGAAAAAACCTGCCGCAAGCGCCAGGATTCCCCCAGCCTGCCAAAAAGCCTTCATAGCCAACCTCTCCTTTCAAAATTCACTCCTTAGTTAGATTCGCTCCCTCCTTGCCATCCCCCTGCATTCCCATAGCGGCATTTTCTATTTCATGCGCTCCCACCAAGCATCAAACTGTTTTGGCTGCTCTCCGCCTATATAGGCCAGCTCCCCGATTTCCGGGGTCAAGGATTCCCCATACCGCAAACCTTTGATTGTCGAAGGTGACCGGCGGGATGCCGGAAGTTGTGAGCCGCTGGGTGGAAACTCAGTCCGTAGGACAAATCCAGTCTGTCCTGATGGATATTGTAGGTGCCTATGAACGGGATTTCATGAAGCATCCTGAAACATAAGCGCTTATTGCTGATACCTCTTCCTTACCTCCAACGGCAGGCTCCCATAGATTTTCCTGAACATCTCCCGAGCCGTGCGCTCATTTTTCAGACCGTATTCCAGCATAAGCTCCCCTATGCTTCCATCAGATTCTAGCAGAGCCTTGTAGAAAGCAGCCAGACGCACCCTGTAGATATACTCCGTCAAAGGCATGCCCATCTGCTCATGGAAGAGTCTTGAGAGATAATTAGCATTGTAGCCGGAAAGCCTGGCCAGTTCAGGTACAGTAATCTGCTCCTTGTAATGTTCATTTATATGCACCACTACATCCCGGATAGGTTTGCCTATCCGGCTTTTTATTTGCTCCTTTTCCGTAAAATCCAGCACCAACCGCTTCAGAATCCCCATCAAGGTGATTTCTGCGTCAAAGAGGTATCCACAGGACTTTTCCTTCAGGATTTCATTCAGTCGGACAAAGTCTGCCACCACCTCTGCGTAAGCCTGCTCATTCCTGTTCTTCTGGAGATTGAACTGAAGCTTGGCCGGGTTCTTAACAAAGGGATTCAATATCCCCAAGGGTACCTGCAGCACCAGGGCACGATTGGGCGTATTAGCCACATCGTGGATCAGGCCCGAGGACACAGCTATGCACTCCTCTGCTCCCACTGTATGCGGCTGGCCATTGACATTGAGGCGCAGGCTGCCTTCCAGCACGCAAAGGATTTCCACGCTGTTATGCCAGTGAAAAGGCACATAGCCGTCCGTTTCCACCTTTGATTCGTAAAACCTGATGCCCAAGGGCAGATTAGTCGCCACTATCTCATGCTTGCTGCCGGACATAGCCATCACCTCAAAACCTTACAATTCTTACTTGTAACAGTAATATTCAAACACGATTCTTGTTTATTATTGAATTATAGCATATCCTGTGCTACCATGTCATCAATCCGATAGAATCGAACTTTTCAGGAGGCACTTCACTATGGATATGATAGTAAACCCCATTATTCCCGGCATGGCACCTGACCCATCCATCATCAGAGCAGGTGCAGATTATTACATTGCCACCTCAACTTTTCACTGGGCTCCCGGGGTAGTCATCTACCATTCCCGCGACCTTATGAACTGGCAGCAATGCGCCACTGTCCTGCAAAATGACGAAATAGACCTGCGGGGCACCAACACCCCCGCCGGCATATGGGCTCCTCATCTTTCCTACGATGAAACAGAAAAGAAGTTCTGGCTGGCTTACTCCCTGATGGAAAATATGGCCGGACGGGAATTCAACGCCCAAAGCTATGCCATGTGGGCCAACGATATAAAAGGCCCCTGGTCAGAGCCGATTTACCTCACCTCCATAGGTTTTGACCCTTCCCTTTACCACGAAGCTGGCCGCCATTATCTGGCCATATTGGAGTGGGAAACACGCAGCGGCTACCAGGCTCCGGGGCATCTGGCTATGGCGGAGATAAATCTCAGCACCGGCAAGCTCATGGGCAAATGGCACCGTCTGACCACCGGCTTTACCACCCGGGGCTGCATAGAGGCACCTCAAATCTACAAACATGATGGATATTACTATATGCTGGCAGCCTCCGGCGGTACAGGCTACGGGCACGGCATTGAGATGGGGCGGTCTAAAGATATCTTCGGACCTTACGAAAGCAATCCCACCGGTGAACCCATCCTCACTTCCTCTCCACGCCATCTGTTCTCCTTGGGTGACCCGGATGCAGGCCATTTTGAAATGTTCAATCCCCATTCTCCTTTGCAAAAAGCAGGGCACGGCTCCCTGGTGGAAACTCCTGACCATGAATGGTACATTACCCACCTCATGTCCCGACCTCTGCCTGGCACCAAGCTCAATCCCCTTGGCCGGGAAACCGGCCTGCAGAAGGTGCGCTGGACGAAAGAAGGCTGGCTGGAACTGGAGGACAGCTCCAACCTTGCCAAGCTGGAAGTGCCCGCTCCCAAAGCTGCCGCAAATGCTAAGCAAAATTTTCACGCAAATGATATCTTTACGGATTTTGCCACAGAAGACGCCCTGTCTGCTTTCTTTACCCCTTATCACCTGAAAAATAAATCCTGGGCCGATATCAAGGATGGTCACCTGGAGCTTTACGGCGGCAATTCCTTCTTTTCCCAGGTAGCGCCATCCATCCTGGCCACCCGGGCCACATCTTTCAAGTACAGCCTGCAGGTCAAGCTTTCCTTCTCCCCCAACCATTATTCTGAACGGGCAGGCACAGGACTTTACTACGATTCCAACAACTGGCTCTATGCTTACCTGGCTTTGGATGACAAAGAAGAAAAACTTATGCTATGCCTGATGCAGGCAAAACTGGGTGAACGCCTGACCTATGATTTTGATACCGTCCCCATGCCCGACACTCCTATAGAACTGCGCCTCGATTATAATTACGGAACGGTGAAAGTATTCTACAGATTAGATGAAAACGCTGCCTGGCAACAACTATCAGGCAGTATAGATGCCAGCTATCTTTCTGATGAAGGCGTCAATGGCGAACCAGGCGAAATCGGTGGCTTTACAGGTCTCTTCAACTTTATCGGCGCAGTAGACGCCCATCAGCATGACTCTCACGGAAACTATTACTATTACCAAGTAACCTCAGCAGAATAAGGAGGCTTTCGATTATGAGCAACAAAGTTGTCATTTCCCTCAAACGGCTGGTACCGGGACTTATCATCGGTCCTGCCAGTTGGCTTGGCCCTTATATCGTCATGGTGAGCCTGTTCCTGCCTGCCCTGCTGCAGGAACTTGATGCAGAAAACAAGATTCCCCTGCTGGCCTTGTTCTCTACCCTGGGCATGATTGTGGCAGCCCTTTCCAACATGCTGGCAGGCGCCCTCTCTGACAACACCCGTTCCCGCTTTGGCAAGCGTGCCCCCTGGATTGTAGGCGGCGCTTTCGCCTTCATGGCTTCCATGACCGCCGCTTCTTTTTCCCAGGGCATTCCCATGCTGCTGACTTCCTGGATGGTAGGTCAGGCTGCCCTGAATTTCATCGTGGCTCCCATGGTCGCCTGGCTGGATTTTGCCGAGGATGACAAAAAAGGCACCGCCTCCTCAGCCTACGGCGGTCTGGGCATGGCTCTGGGCAACAACGGTTTCAACGTCATCGGCGCCATGTTCCTGGGACAGTTCCGCACAGGCTTCATCATCTTTGGCATCATCGCCTTCATTGGCGTGCTGATTTCCGTCTTTATAGTCAATGAGCCTTCCAATCTGGAGGAAGCGGCCGAAGAAAAGCAGGCTTCACAGGAAAAGAAGCCCGGTCTTTCCTGGCAGACCGTGAAAAAGGTTTTCCCTGCCTGGAACATCGGACGGGATTATTACCTTGCCCTTATCGGCAAGCTTTTCCAGGGCATAGGCAACTTCGCCGTCACTGGCTACATTCTCTACATCATGACGGACTTTCTGCTGATGGGAGACGGCACCGCCTCCTCCATCCAGCTTCTGAACTCTGTCATGCTGGCCTTCGGCATTCTCATGGGCTTTGTGGCAGGCCCCCTGTCCGATAAGTTCAACGTGTTGAAACTTCCCGTAGGCCTTTCCCCCATCTTCCTGGCCCTGGGGGCTCTGGCCCTCTTCCTGCTGCGTGATGACGGCATCCTCATCTATGCCCTCTGCGCAGGTCTGGGCATGGGCCTCTGGAACTCCCTGGACAATCTGCTTAATCTGCGGGTCATACCCGACAAGGAGCGCGTAGCCTTCTTCCTGGGGGTCTACAATCTTGGCAATACCCTGACCCAGGCCATAGCCCCCATTATTGCTGCCACCGTCATATCTCTCTTCGGATTCTCCAGTGTCTTCTTCGTATCCATGGTGTTTTCCATAATCGGCGGACTCTGCGTGCTTTCCATAAAGAGCATAGGACGGTAATATTATTTCAACTGACAACCCCCGGCCATTGGCAGTCCAAACACTGCATAGCCGGGGGCTTTTGACGTTTGTGTTTTGTCAGATCTTATGATAAGCATGCAGCACAAAACCAAACCTTTCTGTGGATACGCTTATTTTTCCCAACGTGATTTCACACACATTACTGGCAGGATTATAGCTTGAGATAAAGAAGTCTTCTTAAAAAGATATTCTGCGAAACTACAGGAAGGTGACGCTTATGAAACGATTCGACCAGAGAATTGCCGTAGTCACAGGAGCCATGCACGGCTGGAAATATTTTGGCAAATAAACGGAGACAGCAACACCACTATGAAAAAAGAACTTCCACATTTCAACGTGGGCACAGCCTATGGCGGCGCCCAGGACTGGTGCCGCACACAATGGATGAAGATGGGAGGCTGTGCCGCCATCACCGCCTGCGACTGCAGCCTTTGCTTCGAACTATACAAGGGCAAGACAGGCCTCTACCCCCATGACAGAAACAACATTTCCCAAGAGGACTATGTGGACTTTGCCTACGTCATGGAACCTTACCTGCGTCCCCGCTGGAGCGGCATCGATAAACTGGACATATACATTGAAGGCTTCACCAAGTTTCTCCACCAAAGGGGCGTGACAGATATCGCCCTCACCCCCTGGGATGGCAAAGAAAACCTTGAGGATACCAAGACAGTCATCAAAAAGCAGATAGATAGCGGCTGGCCCATCCCCTGCCTCACCCTCAAGCACAAGGCCCCTGCCATGGACGACTTTGTCTGGCACTGGTATATCCTCAATGGCTATGAAGAATTCGAAGATACATTCATGGTCAAAGCCGTCACCTATGGCACCTGGCGCTGGCTTGACCTGAAAATGCTCTGGACTACCGGCCACCAACGCAAGGGCGGCCTCATCCTCTTTTCCTGAATCGAAAGAATCAGCTTGTGCTCCGCATAAGGGATAATCTACATATCATCTTTCTCGGCAAACCATATTTTTCCTTGCCAAGATACTCATAGTCATTTTTGTATGCCAAGTATCTAAAAAGTAACTATTGCTGCCATAAGGCGTTTATGATATATTATTGGCAATAGCATAAGCGGCTGTGTAGGAGCCGTGCCGCTCTAGCGGCAGAAAATCGACGTGGAAAGTCCCTGTGGCTTTCTGCCCTTTTAGGGAGCGTCGATTTTTTTTATTGCTGTGCATCATGTTAATGAGTTGATAGGAGGCTTACCATGAAAAAGAATTACTGCCTTGACTGGCTATTGTTTCTCAGCGGGCTTGCTTGCATAGCCACTGGGCTTTTACTGGACTTTCATTTGATTCCCGGTGGCAGAGAGGCAAAAGGCCCCTTTGTTACGGTGCATACATATAGCGGCTATCTTATGTCCGTGGGGATACTTCTCCACCTTGTCTGGCACAAGAGTTGGATTTCTGTAGTGACCAAGAAAGTTTGCAGAAAAAAGGCATCTATGAATGCAAATATCGAAAATGGAAAGGAATGTGTTTGATATGAATGCTATTTTTACCCGCACCAGTGTGAGCAGTTACGAAGAACGCCCTGTAGAGGCTGAAAAAATCGACATCCACAAGAGTGCCCACGTCAACGCCCCTATTATCGAAGAGTTCCCGGTAACCCTTGATGTACCCAGACCCGCTCATCATGCCAAAAGGGATAACGCAAGTTAAAGAAACAACAGTCCCCGCGTTTCTGCGGCATTACAGACTGCCCCCGAAGAAGTCCTTGTCGTACCAGATACCCGGGGTATTCTTTATATCATCTCTAAGGAGATAAAGGTCTTCCTTGAGGATGTGGCGGAAATCGTACCAAGTCTTGTCGCCGTCTATCTGCATTAAAGGAACATTCTTTAGTTCTGCGATAATTTTCTTCTTTTTGCAGGACCAAGCGACGATGCATGGGGCTCGCAGGCTCCATGTGTACCAGATGGCATCGCTAAGGTCTGGCAGGTAGTTCATTTCCAGCAGTTTTTCCAAAAGGTCCCGGCCAGTGGCCCTGTCTTCCATTTCGATGTCCCTGCGGTGGTCCATGGCGTCGTCCCCCATGCAGACACCGTCACGGTTGATGGATACTATCATCTTTATTCCTCCCCGAGGCTATATTTTTCATTATGGACTTATCATATCATTTCATAATTATAGGAGAATTAGGGAAGGGCAGAAACTGAAAGCGTTGGCGGAATTACACTCATGTAACAGCCCCTATATTATTTGGCTACAAACTTTTGCTTAAAAAAATCTATTAACGAGCGTTCATCAGCATAAATTTGTCTTCCTTTTTTGGTGACTATAAAGCCCTTCTGCTCAAATCCCGCAATAGGTACAGCTGCCAGGCTGCTATCCGGCAGGATGCCGTTTCCAGTCAGGACAGAAAAAGCTATGCCCCGCCCAACGATATTCCATACGCTGGAGAGGTTCGGCGAATAGTGCAAAACCTGCGGCGTCAGCTTATGCTTTTCAAATTCTGCCAGGACCCGCTTGGTCAAGATGAAGTTGCGGCTAAGCAGCACCAATGGATAGGTGCTGACTTCGGCCAGAGAGATACATTCCCGCTGTGCCAGTGGATGCTGGCGGGGAACACAAAGGCAGACTGGCCAGGTGGATAACTTCCTCAAGGACAGATTGGACCGCCCATCCGCATCATGAACAAAAGCAATGTCAACTTCTTCCCGCTCCACCATATCAAGTGCCGCCCCGCCTGCGGGCTCCGTAATTTCCAGCTGAATTTCGGGATGCAGTTGGTGAAACTCACCTAACAGCAACGGCAGTATCACTGTCGCAATCTGGGAAGGAATGGCCAGTTGCAGACGGTTATGCCGTTTGGCAATCTCCTTGACATTGGCCTCAAACCGCTTGACCTGCTTGAGCATGCCTTCCACTTCATGGAATAGTGCCTGCCCATCCTCCGTCAGCTGGATATTGCGTCCCACATGGCGGAACAGGTTCAGTCCCGTGTCCTCCTCTATGTTCTTCATTGCCAGGCTCAGGGTTGACTGAGACATGTGCAAAATGGCGGCAGCCTTGGTCACATTCTCCTGTCGGCAGACCTCGGCGTAGTATTGCATCTGCTGGATGTTCATGGCATACTCCCCCTTGGTTTCTTTGCTATCAGCATACAGCAATCAATCGGTTTTTTCAATATATAAATCGATTATAAGTGTTTTTCATCTCCCCTCATCCACGCTATGATATAGGCAGAAAGAAGATATCAAAGACAGCGGGAGGTAATGAAAATGAAACAGGCAATGAAAACATACGCTGAGAAACTCATGATGAGGACCCATACCGCCGTGAAGAAATATCAGCTGGCTCAGGAAATGCATAAGGAAGAACCTCTTGTTCAGCAAAATATGCTCTATAGCCGGTATCTTATAGACATGAATGAGGCTCTGTAAGCAGGAATCTGTTTCTACAAACAGAAATAGATTGGCAGTGATAAAAATATTTCTACAAGGAGAGCATTATGGACAAAAAAGCAATTTTGCTGGATATGCAGGATAATGTTGCCACCTGCACCAGTGATGTGGAGCCTCAAGATTTGGTGCTGTGCCATGGCAGTGGCGAGGCACAGGTAAAAGCTACCGCCCCTATTCCCATCTGGCATAAAATAGCCCTAAAGCCTCTATCTAAAGGGGATTTTGTTTACAAGTACGGCGAGGTTATCGGTGAGGCTTTGCAGGATATTCCCCAAGGCAGCTGGGTCAGCCATGAAAATATCCGCAGCGTCCCCAGAGATTATGCCAGCGAATACATATTGGGAAGGGAAGGTAAATAACATGGAGTTTTATGGCTACAGACGAAAAGAAGGTCGGCCCGGCATCCGCAACCATATTTTGATTTTGCCTGCCTGTGCCTGTGGCAGCGAATCCTGCCGCATTGTGGCCTCCCAAGTACGAGGAGCCGTTAATATCGTCTTTAATACAGGCTGCAGTGATGTGGCAGCCAATACGGCTATGAGCCAAAAAGTCCTGACTGGCTTTGCACTTAACCCCAATGTATATGGCGTAGTAATAATCGGACTGGGATGCGAAACTGTTCCCCACGCAAAGCTACGCGAAAAGATACAGGCAAAATGTTCCAAACCTGTAGTTTCCTTTGGCATTCAAGAGGAAGGCGGCACCCTTAAAACAATCGAGAAAGCCGTGCGTGCTGCCCGGGAAATGGCAGCTGAGGCTGGCATGCAGCAAAAAGAAAAATTCCCCATCAGCGAGTTGCTAATGGGGATTGAGTGTGGCGGCAGCGATGCCACCTCCGGCATTGCCTCTAATCCTGCTGTGGGCAATTTGAGCGACAGACTGGTGGATTTGGGGGCATCTACTATGATGAGTGAATCCATTGAGTGGATTGGCGGTGAACACGTTTTAGCCAAACGTGCCGCCACCCCAGAAATTCACGACCAAATTATCCGGGTTTGCGAAGAATATGAAAAACATCTTTTAGCCGCAGGACAGGATTGCCGGGCAGGGCAACCCACGCCGGGCAATAAGACTGGCGGTCTTTCCACCATTGATGAAAAGAGCCTTGGCTGCATAAGAAAAGGCGGTACTCGTCCCATTGTAGAGGTGCTGGAACAGGCACAAGCCCCCACCAAACAAGGAGCTATCGTCATGGATACAGCAGGCTATGATATTTCGTCTGTTACATCAATGGCTGCAGCAGGTTGTCAGCTTATCATATTTACTACTGGTCGCGGCACTCCTACCGGCAACGCCATTGTACCAGTTATGAAAGTCACAGCCAATGAACATACTTATAGCTGGATGGAAGACAATATGGATGCAGATTTATCCGGCATTATCCGGGGAGAATGTTCTATAGCCGACAGCGGTGCCATGCTGCTCGATAAAATTCACGACATAGCCAACGGTAAACTCACCAAAGCAGAAGCCTACGGTTTTTCCGACATAGCCGTTGACCATGTATGTCGATTCGTTTAACATCCGCCACAGCAGCAGTTAATATGAGCATGGAGCTAATATCAGAAAAAGCCAGCCATAAATCAGACTTATCCCTGATTTATGGCTGGCTCTTTTTAGCTTCCGCACTTACCGCAATGGCTGCATCCATTGCATATCAAGCGGCTCCCACAGGCATGGCAATGGGGTCCGTCATATGCTGGTCTATAGTATTCATCTGCTGTTACAGGAATCCCAATGGTATATCGCAGGTCAAACTGCATTGGCCTGCCCCTGAAATTCAGACCTGCCTTAAAGGCCTGCTCCGCCTGTTTCTGCTTGCTGTTCAAGCGATAGTGTCTGCCGTCTTTAATAAAATGCGAACCTATTTCGATGAAGGAAAAGGATACATTGGCATTCTGGCACTCTTCATGCAGAGCCAGTACCCAATCATAGTTGCAAGGCCGTGCTCCTTCATAATTCTCACCGCCGCAGATAACCTGCTCGATAAAGCCCTCCTCCAGATATGGCTTCAGACTTACGGCACCAATCAAGGGAGCACACATCACACCTTTGTGCTTGAAGGGCAAATCCCTAAGCAGCGGCAGTCTTCTATCAGCCATTCGCTGATTCTCGCAGGTGACGTTGAACCAGATATTCTCCCAGCCGTTGCCAAAATCCTGGGGCAGACAGTCAGCCACCCGTTCCGGCCGCTTGGTCAGCAGATAGAAGATGACATCCGGCCTCTGCCGCATGATTTCCCAGGCCTCGTTCCGCCATTTGTCAGCCTCTTCCAGGAAAAAGTCCGAAGTCATGCACACGCGGATAAGCTCGCCGCTTTTTACCTTATAGCTGCCGTAGCGGTCTTTCTGCAACGGATAGGCAAAGTTTGCCGTGCGATAAATGGCAGCGCCATCTTTGCCTCTTTGCTTATCCAACGTATACATATAGCAGTTGGCACAGCCGGGGCTGATTTTCCTGCAACCATGCCATGGATTCCAGATATCGTGCATTTTCTCACTCAGCCGCTTCTTTGGCCTCTATAGACGCCAGTAAATCTGCAATGGTGACTTTCTTGAAATCAGCCAGCATGTGCTGCCTGACCTCTTCCAGCCTGTCACCCAGCACCCCATGGATATTCCTGCCCACGGGGCACTTCGGATTAGGGTTCTCCTGAAAATGAAATAGATCTTCATCCTCTTCCACAGCCCGGAAGACATCCCATAAGGTGATGTCTTCCGGGCTTTTGGTTAGTTTTGCCCCACCGACGCCTGCTGCCACATCCACCAGACCAGCGGCTTTGAGCTGCCCCAATGTTTTCCGAATAATGACCGGGTTTACATTGACACTGCTTGCCAAAAAGGTGGAAGTTGTCTTGTACTCATCCTTGAACCGCTCTATACAAAGCAATATGTGCGTTGCTACCGGCAGACGAAAGGAAAATTGCATGGAACCCCTCCTGAATAATCGTTGTACCATACAATATTACATCATCCCTAAAATGTCAACAAGAATCCCCGCCCAACTTATGACAATGAGGAAAATGTACGCCTCAGATTTTTTGTTGTAACCATTGACATTACGTCAAAGCAATGTTATTATTCTATTGTAATCGACATCATTACAACTAAAATCATTGGAGGAAATCAAAATGGCAAACTTCAACAAACTTAGTGTGGCAAGCGATGCAAGAACTGAGCTGCATGACAAATTGAATCTTACGGGGGCAGAGATCAGCGTCAACAACCTGCCCGCTGGAGCCGGTGTTCCCTTTGTGCACTACCACAAGAAAAATGAGGAAATCTACTAAAAAAATCCGTCCCTCAAGAATAAATGCAATTCTTAAGGAACGGATTTTTTTGTTTATGCGGCTTGATAGATTAAAAACTTTCCACCCAGTTTTTAAGTTCAGCAACCGAAGGATTCCCGTTCAGCAGCTTGCCTTCCTTGATAACCGCTGTCTCCGACACGCTGCCCTTCAGCCCTTCCACAGCCTTGCCAAAGCCGCTGCCGCCGGAGGTGGCGAAGAGGATTATGGTCTTGCCGGAGAAGTCGTAGCTCTCCAGGAAGGTGTTGATGATGGTGGGCGCCACGTACCACCAGATGGGGAACCCCAGGAATATCACATCATAATCCGCAATCTTGGCATCACCTGCCGCAAGCTTGGGGCGGGAGCTCCTGTCATTCATTTCCACCGAACTGCGGGAGGCTTTGTCATTCCAGTTGAGGTCCGCCTTGGAGTAGGGCACCTCCGGCCTGATTTCAAAAAGGTCAGCCCCGGCTGCTTCCGCAAGGGTCTTGGCTGCCTTGGCCGTTACGCCGCTGGCGGAAAAATACGCTACTAATTTCTTGCTCATTGAGTTTTCCTCCCTCTATAAACATAGTCAAATAAAAATCCTATCACCACATAAAGCCCCAGAAGCCCCATCAGCAACAGCGCATATATTTCTCCTGGCTGGTTGGTGGCTTCCGTGGCGAAGATGTGCTTCATCAGCAGCCTGTCGCCCACCCTGTTCAGGAATGAGCCGTAAATGCCCAGGAGCGCCGCCGAAAGCCCCAGTACTGCCGCTGCTATCCGGCTGGTATTGGGAGACAGTGACAACGGCACAAGCTTCTTCCACTGTGCCAGCCACCCCCGCCAGTGCAGGCCCCAGTGGAGGCCGCAGAAAATCATCAGGGCATAGGGCAGGGACACATGGTACTGGTGAATGGCAATGCTCCGCTGGATTTCCAGCGGCATGATGTCCTTCAACAGATAGTTGGAAATGCCCAGCCCCGCTATGACCGCTGCCAGCATCAGGGCTGTCAGCAGGATGCTGGTGACGGTGCCCAAGGCCCGCAGGAAATCCCATCTGCCCCTGCCCAGGCTCTTGAACCAACGCCTGTTCTGATAGACATGAACCACGGCCAGTACCAGACAGGCTATGCCCAGGACTTCATGCAAAAGCTTCGGAATATAGTGGAAGCTCATAACCAGCAAAAGCAGCAACGGCAAAAGTGCCGTTACCGCCATGCGAAAAGTAATCCGCCCTTTCATCATCAGAAGCCCAGGCCGTCAAACCAGCCCTTGATTTCCCCTGCACCTGCAGAGGGGCTGAACAGCCTGCCCGGCTTCCAGTTGGCCTGCCCCTTGGTGATCTTCTGCAGATAGTCGGCGCTGGAGCCTATATCGCTGCCGCCGGAGGTGCATACAGCGGTCAGGTTCTTGCCCGTGAAATCATAGCTTTCCACGAAGGTGTCCATGATGCGGGGAGCCTGGGCCCACCAAATGGGATAGGCCAGCACGATGGTGTCGTAGTCTGCCACCGGGGCATGCAAATCTGCCAGCTTTGGACGGGCGCTGTCGTTTTTCTGCTCCACTGTGGCCCGGGTTGTTTCATCATTGTAGTTCAGGTCCTGGCTGGTATAGGGCTGTTCCGGGCGAATCTCATAGAGGTCAGCCCCCAGCGCCTGGGCCGCATTTTCCGCCAGGGCCTTGGTATTGCCCGTGGCTGAGAAATATGCCACCAAAATCTTCTCCTTGCCGGCAGCCGCGGGTTTAGCCGGGGTTTCCGCTTTCTGCACCGGCGCAGGCGCAGCCTTTTCCTCCGCCTTGCCCGTATCAGAGCCGCAGCCCAGCAGCCCCAGGACCATCAAAAGGCTCAGACACAAAAGCCATACTTTTTTCATTGTCGTACTCCTTCCGCATTTGCTTTCGTTCCCTCTCCTCCCAGGCCGCTGAGGCCGCACCCTGCCAAAAACAGGGTCATGGCCCCCATGCCCGTGACCTTCAGGAATTCCCGCCTGTTCATACACATCACACTCGCTAAGTTTGTATCTTTCTGCCTGTCTATGTACACTCTAGCACTTGAAGTGAACTCTAAGTCAAGAAGAAAATCACTGCATGCCCTTGGGAGCGTTCTTCATCCAAACCTGCTCCTTTTGGCTGCCGCCCTTGGTGTTCTGGGCCATGACTCCCACCAGCTTGTGGGGTACATAGAGTTCTTCCAGATAGGCTATATCTTCTTCTGACAGCTCGAGTTCCACTGCCTTTACGGCACCGTCAATGTGATGAAGCTTGGTAGCTCCGGCCACGGGAGCCGTCACTTTGGTCAGCAGCCAGGCCAGGGAAATCTCCGTCATGGTCACGCCGTACCGGTCTGCCAGTTCCGCCACCCGCATGATAATCTTCTCATCTGTCTCCGCCGTACCATCATATTTCAATTTGGCATAGCTGTCCTCCTGCAACCGCTTGGAAGTCTCCCCCGGCCTTCTGGAGAGCCGGCCGCTGGCCAGGGCGCTATAAGGAGTCATGGCGATATTGTCCTCTGCGCAGAGCTTTGCCATCTCCCTTTCTTCTTCCCGGAACAGCAGGTTGTAATGATTCTGCACTGATACAAATTTGACAAAGCCTTCTTTTTCCGCCATAGCATTAGCCTTGGCAAGTTGATAGGCATAGCAATTGGCAATGCCTATGTAGCGCACCTTGCCCTCCTTCACCATCTGATTCATGCCGTCAAGGACATCATAGAGGGGCGTCTGGTAATCCCACATGTGGTAAATGTAAAGGTCAACATAGTCCATGCCCAGATGCTGCAGGCTGAGCTCAAGCTGCCGCCTGATATGCTCCTGCCCGCTTATTCCTGCCTCTCTTTCCTGTTGACTGCGTGGCAGGAACTTCGTGGCCACCACCACCTCGTCTCTTTTGGCATAGTCCTTTAGCGCCCTGCCCAGGAACTCCTCGCTGGTGCCGTTCTGGTAGGCAATGGCAGTGTCAAAGAAATTCACCCCCAGTTCCAGGGCGTGCTTCACAATCTCACGGGTAGCCCCCTCAGCCACTGTCCAGCTATGCTGCCCCGTGGCTGCATTGCCAAAGCCCATGCAGCCCAGGCAGATGCGGGAAACATTCAGGTCGGAGTTGCCTAATTTCGCATATTTCATGGTTTTGCTCCTATCACTTGCCCACAAATTCAGCAAAGTTCTCTGCTATTTTCCCTGCAGTAAAGGAACGCACCTCATAGTCAGCAAAGCCATCTGCATAGTACACATCTTCCTGCAGGATCTTCTCTACTGCCTCTTTTGACTCGGCTGGGGAAATCATAATGCCTGCCATCTTCTGGTCAGTATAGGGCCCGACCAAAATGAAATTCCCTGCCTCAAAGTGCCTGGTGAACCATTCCACATGCTTTTTGAACAGTTCGTCCCCCTGTCCTGCAGGAATCTTTTCTGCCTTGAGTGTCTGATTGATGATAAACATAGCCTTCTCCTACCTTATATAAAATGACACCATGTAACTTTTATTGCTGTATGTAGTATAAATCTAAAATGACACGATGTCAATATGTCTTTATAAAAAAATGCACCCTGCCAACCTGAAAGGCAGGGCGCTTATTATCTTAGGGCAGGATATCGCAGCCTCATTCACTCTGCCATAAGTGTGACCGATACTTCATCATGGCTTAATAAAGCTGTTATTTCCTGTTGCGACAGTTCAATATGCCCCAGCCGCGTATAGGACCAGGAATTGGAACCATAAAAAATGACCAGCTTGTTCCCCGCATAAAGGACAATATCACCGTAGTGAGTGGTCATCTGCTCATCTGCGCTGTCAATACTTTGGCCGATAGAACCAACCTGCTCAAAGCCTCCATAGGGCGACAACTTTATGGTCAAAGGCAGGAGTTTATGTAACGCCGCAGTGGAGGAATTATGTTCCCAGGTAACGGGAACGACGGTATTATCAATTGTCAGTTTCATCGCTTGCTCCTTCCCGGGGGCTGACGAGGGGGCATTTTCCTGTTGGGCATTGACCTGTGCCTTGCTGCCTGTATCTGCAACAGCATCCTGTGCGCCTGTGCAGCCTGACAGCAATAACAGCACCGACAGGATAACCCAGCCCATTATCTTCCTTTTTGGCATACACCGTCACTTCCTTCTAAAAATACAGATGCAGGACAATATTTTACAGGCTTCAGATATTCTTGCCAGCCTGCCGGGCTTTTTCCAGGGCAGCATTTCCGGCAATATCGCCAATATTTGTCACGCCGCCACAGAAAATCGTCTCTTTGAGTTCGGCCTTATCAAAGCAATCCACCCAGCCCTGCACACCGACACGGGTTCCTGCCACCGTACTTTCCTCATCCTCTGCCGCCACAGCCAGCAGATAAACCTCGCGGAAGCGATAGTCCGAGGGGAACAAGGGATTTGCCCTGTCCAACAGGGTCTTTAACTGCCCGCACATGCCATAATAATAGACTGGCGTGGCCAAAGCCACCACATCTGCCTGTCCGATTTTGGCCGTTATTTCGTTGGCATCGTCCTTGATCACACACTGCATGGTCTTCTGGCAGGCAAGGCATCCTTTGCAGAAGTTTATGGTCTTATCCCGCAGGGAAACCTGCTCCACCTCATGGCCTGCTTCTCTGGCACCTTCGGCAAAGGCTGTGGCCAATGCCTCGGAATTGCTGTTCTTTCTTAAGCTCGTAGATATGATGATTACTTTCTTGCTCATGTTCTCTCCTCCATACACATTATCCTGCTTTACTCTATCACTTGGAGTATACTCAAAGTCAAGCCATATAATACAAATGCCGCCCAGCAAATTCTTGCACGATTTCCCAGGGCGGCATTTCTTGCTTTTTACTTCAGGTTCTTATCAAAGAAGGCAAACAGCTTGTCAAACGGAATCTTGTCCATCTGGTCATAAAGGTCTACATGGGTAGCACCAGGAACGACAATCTCCTCTTTTTCCCCTTTGATGGCGGCATAAACATTATCGGAGAAATACTTGGAATGCGCCTTGTCCCCGGTAATCAGCATGACCGGCGTCTTGCCCAACTCATCAATGTTGCTCATAAGCTTGAAGTCAAAGAAGCCATACGGGGTTACCGAATCCCAGGCCAGCTTATTGGAGTTGATGGCGCGCGGATGGAAGGCGCGGCCTACATAGTAGCCGAAGAAATCCTTGATGACAGGACTGGCATCCGCAGGCAGTTTATCCGGGAACATGGTATCGAAGGTCTCCACATTACCATTAGCATCCACCCCCAGCTCATGGGCTCCGCGGATGGCTTTGCCGGTCTTGGCTTCTTCATCACGCATCTTGGCCAGATGCTGTTTCACGAGTTCCCGCTGCTCCGGCGTGTAGTAAGCACCATTATAATGGTCGCTGATGCTTTCACTCATATCATACATTGCCGAAGTTGCCACCGCCTTGATGCGGCTGTCACTGCCAGCGGCAGTGATGGCCATGCCAGACAAACCGCAGATGCCCATGGCCCCCACCTGATCCTGGTTCACGAATTTCAAGTTGGAAACGAAATCCACGGCGGCATGATAGTCTTCCGTGAAGATTTCCGGGGAGCCCATATTGCGGCGGCTGCCACTGCTCTCACCTGTGGTGGAAGGATCAAAGGCTACGGCCACATAACCATGCTTGGCAAATTCCTGTGCATAAAGACCGGAGGACTGTTCCTTTACTGCGCCGAAGGGTCCCGTAATTACAACTGCTTTATACTTCTTGTTGGCATCAAAATCCCTGGGCAGATACATGTGACCGGCAACTTCGAAGCCAAAGCGGTTTTCAAATTTAACATTCTTGGCTTCAATAGACTTGTCAATCTCAAATACACGGGTATCATTGTCCAGTTCGCTGATGGATGAGCGCTGCATCTGGGAAGCTGCCGCCAGAGCTTTAGCCGGAGTTGCCGCCATCGTCACATTGCTGCCCATGATGCCAAAAGACATTACGCCTGCCATCAGGGCTGCCAAAACCATCTTTTTGTTCTTGCCAATTTTCTTCATCATTTTCATTCTCCTTACTTTGTACACAATTTATATCTTAAAATCAAACCGGCTCGTTTGCAGGAATCAGCGCCGGATTCATGCTGCCCTTATGACACTGACTCCAGAATATAATCCCAGCGGCAACAATGAATACCAATCCGCCACAAACAACATACTCTGTTCCCCAGGCTTCAATGAACATGCCGCTTATCGCTGTTCCCGCCATACAGCCCAGATTAGCCGCCGTGAGAAAGAGGCCATTGGCAAAATCCGGTGCCTCCGGTGCGGCATGGGATAGCCAATATTGGTTTATATTGGCATTGATGCCTGCCAGCAGTCCCCAGAAAACTGTAAGGACCGCCACCAGGGGGAAGGCATTTCCTCCCAAGAGAAACAGCAGGTACACAGCCCCAAGGAAAAAGGGGAAGATTTTCACTGTGCCTATGGGGCGGCTAGAGAGAAGATTTCCTGCGATCATACTGCCAAAGATGTTGCAAAGGCCGTAAACAAAGAGCAGCAAACTTACCAAGGTTGGAGACAGCCCCGAAACGCTGGCCAGATACTCCGCCAGGTAGTTGAACACACCGAAGACTGAGCCATTGAGGAAGATGACGGCGAAAATAGAGGCCCAAACCATGGGCTTTTTCAGCACCGCCAGCTGCTCTCCATAAGTAAGCCGCCCCTCTGCCGGCATGGAAGGAACTAGGAACGCCGTTGCCAGCATAACGAGGAATGTCGTTATGGCAAAGAAGGACATTGAGGCCGTCAGCGAAATATTTTCCGCCAGGAAGTTGCTGATAGGGACCCCCACCACCATCCCTGCCGATACGCCCATGTTGATCTTTGCCACTGCCTTGGGCGCATCTTTTGCTCCCGCCAGAGCCGCTGCTACTGTAAAAGCCATGGAGCAGTAAACTGGATGTAAAAATGCCGGCAGCACCCGCACTACCAGAAGAAGGTTAAAATCTTCGGCAAAAACGGAAATCGTATTGCACACCGTGAAGACTCCCAACACCAGCAACATGATATATTTGCGGTTGAAGCGGGAAAATACCAGCGGCATGGTCGGCCCGGCAACTGCTACCCCTAAGGCAAACAAACTGATAAGCAGCCCCGCATGGACTATGGTCACGTCATAGCGCTCGGCGATGTAGGGCAAGATTCCGATAAAGCCCATCTCTGTATTAAGGATGCCGAAGACCCCTGTGGCCAAGATAAAAATCAGGAGATTTTTGTTATTCAACATGACTTCTTTCCTGCCTTTCCTGTTGATGGTTTAATGATAACATGGTAGTATATTGATTACAAATACCTATAACAAATACATACTTATGCTTAAAAGTAATTCATTTAACCAGCAGCCAACACAGACCAAAGGAGTTGTTTTGCCATGGAACTGCGCGTGCTCAAATACTTCCTTACCGTGGCTCAGGAAGAAAGCTTTTCCCGGGCAGCGGAAAAACTGCATCTTTCCCAGCCAACTTTGTCCCGTCAGCTAAAGGAACTGGAAGATGAATTCGGCAAGCAGCTGCTTATCCGCGAACCCCGGCGCATCCTGCTCACCGATGACGGCCAGCTCTTGCGGCGCAGGGCAGAGGAAATCCTGTCCCTGGTAAAAAAGACCACCGGGGAACTTCTGCACAGTGAGGAAATCAGCGGCGATATACGCATCGGCGCCGGTGAATCCATCCACTTCGCCCTGCTCATGAAAACTGCCCAGAAGCTGCGGCAGCAACATCCCGGCCTGCGCTTTCACATCATCAGCGGTGACGGCGCTGCCACCATGACCCGCCTGGACCGGGGGCTGATTGATTTCGCCTTTGTCTACGGCAGGCTGGACCCGGCCAAATACCATGAGATGCCCCTGCCTGTCCGCGACCGCTGGGTGCTGCTCCTGCGCCGTGACGATGAACTTGCCCAAAGGGAAGTCATCCGGGCCGAGAATCTCCGGCAGAAGCCCCTGCTCTTTTCCCGCCAATCCCTCTCCACCGGCACCCATGGCGACGAACTGCAAAGCTGGCTGCAGAAGCCTTTGGCAGAGCTGACGGTAGCTGGTTCTTATACGCTGGCCTACAACGCTTCCCTGATGGTAAAGGAAGGGCTGGGCTATGCCATCACCCTTGATGAACTGATAAACACCCAGGGCAGCAGCCTCTGCACCCGTCCCCTTGAGCCTCCCATTTTCGCCGTGCCAACCATAGCCTGGAAAAGAAACCAGATTTTTTCCAAGGCCTCCCAGGCATTCCTGCAGGCCCTGCAGGAAAAATTCAGCCCTGCATAAAAGTACCGCCCTGCACAGCTTTGGCAGGGCGGTTTTTGGTATTCCACAGGGGATTGGGGATTATTTCAAGTTGGCCTTGAAGAAGTCTGCCAGCTTGGCATCTCCCATGACCTGAGCGTCGGCGTACTTGGAACCATATTTTCAATTACAGCAAGAACCCCCAAGGCCAATACACCTAGCCCTGGGGGTTCCCTCACGTATCTAACGCTCTCCTGCGATTATTCTATCACGTCCAAGCGTATTTGTCCAAATATTTCTCCGAATGCGTCCACCCAGAAAAGATTCTCTTAGGCTACAAATCACTCTGCCTTGACCCAGTAATTCACCCGGACCGTATCCCCGGCCTGCACATCCCTGTCCATCAGCCATTCATTGAGCTGGACGATGCCGGACTTGAACTCCCTGAATTCCCTGGGGCCGTAGGTGTTTCTGGCCATATATTCAACAGCGATAGAATCCAGGCTGTCCCCCTCCCGGACACTATATTCAGCCTCCACCAGCTTGTAAGAAGATGCCATGCAGGTGGAAGAAATCATGATCATCATCGCAGTCAGCAGTAAAAATACCTTTTTCATCGTCATCAGCCCTCCGTTCTCTCTATGCCTATATATACGTTTGAGGACTGGATCTATTACGACTATCACCCAAAATTATTCTTACGTGCAACAGCCCCATTTTAATCTTGCAAAATTCATTAGGGAATTATCCCACAGCAACGCCCCCTGCCATTCATTCGGCAGGGGGCGCTTTAATTGGGTCCAATTATTCTCTATGTTCCATAATCCACTTATCCAGAAAGGCCATCTGCTCCTCCGTGTGGAACCAATGCTCGCCGCCTTCCATCACGGTAAGCGTACCGCCAATCTTCTCCACGAAACCGGCGATGACTTCCCTTGGCATCAGATGGTCGTTCGCGCCGTACAGCACATGGGTGGGCACAGTCCACTTGGTCGGGTTCTGGCGCACATAATTTAGGTACTCCCAGGACAGTTTTTCGCCAAAATCTGTCGCAATCTCCTTCTTCTCCCGCAGCTCTGCCTCTGTCACCTTCGCCCAGGACATCATATTCAAAATGAGTTTTTCCATATCTGCTATGGGAGATATGAAGAACGCCTGGTGGATTTTCTTCCCGCTCAGAGCGCACATGGCAAAGAAAGCCCCTATGCTGTTGGCGATGACATGAACAGGCCCATGGCCTGCCGCCACTTTATCATAATAGGCCTGAAATTCCGCCTCTGCCTCCCATGGTGTCCGGGACTGATAATCAAAGCCCAGCACCTCCGCCTCAGGAAACAGTGCCCTGTAATGCTCCGCTTCCTCAGCAGTTCCACCCTTGCCATGAATGTATATGACCAACTCCGTCAGCATACTCCACCCTCCAAAGGCTTATAAGCCTACAACTCTAAGTCAAGAAGAAACTCACCTTACCATGACTATGAGAACCAAATAGTCATTCTTCTCATGAACTGTAATTTCCTGCCTGCCTTAGAAAATCCCCCCATAACCTTCATGATATCCTCTGCTACCTGCTCTGCCGTGATCACGGAAACCTTTATACATGCCGCCGTGGACCTCAGCAATGCTCATGTCATTGTCATTGAAGATGATGATGAGAAAACACACTGTCATTTGGCTGATATCGTGTAGTCTACGCCTTGGAGTGAACTTCAAGTCAAGGCCCTATCACCAATTTATTTTCTAAAGGTTTTACAAAGCTAAGCTGCCTCCCCTATGCCAGCCACACATATACAAGAAAAGCCCCGGTCTCCCGGAGCTTTACATCTTTTACCAGTTGGCTTCTACATACCCTTGGGCCACCTTGGGCTGGAGGCCGAAGCGGGCCATAAGTTTGTCTGCGGTTGTGGCCTTGTCCACATTGAGTTCCTTCAAGGTAATTATCATGGCCTTTATGCCTTTTTCCTCGCCCTTCTTTTCGGCATATTCCAGCTGTGCCGCCTGATCGCGGCGGAATTTCTCAGCCTTCTCATAAGACCTCTTTGCCACTTCGTCTATGGTGAACACGTCTTCCACCTCCATCGCTTCCCGTATTGCTTCTTCGCTTGCGGCAATCTCCGCCAGTTCTTCATCGGTGGTGGCAGGAGAGAAGTAGGCCGCCCATTTTTCCATGCGAGTCATGTCTTTCACGCTTTTGCTCTTGAATTTCAAAAGCTCAAGGAAATGTATTTCCAGCTTGTCCGTCAGCTGGCACTTGGTCTTGATGTCATAGATGCCAAAGCAGCTGTGCATATCCGGGTACTTTGCTTCATCGAAAAGGTTGAAGCCCAGGATATTGATGGCTATGGTGCGGTTTAGCTGATCATATTTCTCCCCACGCTTGAGGTCAGCGTAATTCCGCGCCCAGTAGAACAGGGAACGCTCCCCCATGGTCAGTCCTCCTGTTTCATTATCTTTATTTTATGACTTCGGCACCTAAAAGGCAAGATTTCCCTATGAAAAAAGGCCGGTCGGCAGGCCGGGAGCCACCCCAAAAAGCACCCATACATAGCTCCCAGCCAGGAAAACTGGCAGAAACTCTTGGGAGCCAGGGCCAGCTACTCCTGCTGGAAGAAGAACCTGCCCCCGCAAACGAAAAACGCTCCGTGACCGACCACTGACCGACTGCCCCCAAAAAATCCCATAGCCCCTACACAGAAAAAGTCCCACAACCCAAGCAATGCCAAGTGCAGAAAGGATACGTCCTGCGGTAAGATGAAAAGTAGTGTGCTTGACTTCAAGTCAAGGGATTTTGGTAGGAATTTTTTCTAAAATTTTTTCAGCAAACTATTGACCTGGAGCGTACTCCAAGTGCTAAACTTATGCCATCAGCAAGAATTTACGGTTAGCGAGGTGCTTTTCATGACCATCAAGGAAGTCAGCGAGAAATACGATGTCTCCCCCGATACCATCCGCTATTATGAGCGCATCGGCCTTATCCCCCATGTGCCCCGCAAGGAGAACGGCATCCGGGATTTTGATGAGCAGGCCTGCGGCTGGGTGGAGTTTTCCAAATGCATGCGCAGCGCCGGCGTGCAGGTGGAAGCCCTCATCGAATACGTGGAGCTGTTCTTCCAGGAAGGCACGGAAGCAGCCCGCAAGGAAATCCTGGTGGAGCAGCGCGCCCGCCTGCAGGAGCAGTACGACCAGCTCAAAGCCACCATGGAACGGCTGGACTACAAGATTGCCCACTATGAGGAACTCATGGCCAAGAATTGCCCCTCTCTCAAATGAATTCCCCCATATCCCCATAATCCAAAGCCCCCTGCCATTTATCCGGCAGGGGGCTTTGGATATTATGCTGAAGTTACTCCTCTCCTGTCAGCCAGTAGACACGCCCCTCTTTCCTGGGTGCTGCCTCAGGTATTTCAACGGGATAGCCAATAACGCAGTGGCCGATGCCCTCATAATCTCCCTCGAGGCCCAGTTTCTTCAATATCTCCCTGCCAATATCCAGTTCGAATTCTTCCTTGGCACGATGAATCCAGCAACTGCCCAATCCCTCAGCATGCGCTGCCTGCATCAGCTGACCCATGAGCAGGCTGCCGTCGTAGATATATGTGGGCCAGTCCCTGGGAGCCAGCACAATGAGCACCACCGGGGCACCATAGAATGGATCAAAGCCAGCCTCCCAGCCGCCAATCTCGCAGTTTGCCTTGGACAGCCTGTCGCGCAGCGCCTTGTCAGTCACCGCAATGACAATGGGCTTCTGCTGCCCCCTGCCACTGGCGGCATAGAGGCCTGTTTCCATGATGGCTTCAATCTTTTCCCTTGGTACCATGTCCGGCTTGAACTTGCGAATGCTCCGGCGTTCTCTCAATGACCTTATAACTTCGTTCATGTGACACCTCTCCGTTTCTGTCAACTATTTTGATGATTTCACACCCAGATATCAATCGCCCAAACTCCTATAGCACGAATAAAATACTTTCTCCTCCCTTCATAAAAGCGCCCCTGCCAGTTGAATCCGACAGGGGCGCAGGTATCTGTCAAACCTTAGCAAAAGAACTGATGGCAAGCTGCGTGCAGGTGAGCCGCCTATCCTCAGAAGCTGGGCAGCCGCTTCAGCACGTATTTCCCCAGCAGGAAGCACAGCCCCAGCGTCAACGCACAGACGCTTAGATACTTCATGCCCACTCCCATGCCTATCCCCACAAAAGCCCAGGCTACGGGGAAAAGCACGGGCATGTGCAGGTAGTAGACGGCGTAGGAGGTGGAGGAGAGCTCTGACAGTATCCCATTGGTGCTGTCAAAGCACTGCCTGAACAGCCCCAGCAGGAAGAACAGGGCCGTGCAGGTAAAGGCAGCCTGCATGACTGCTCCCACCCAGACCGTCTGCCAGGCTTCCAGTCCATAGGCTGCCAGGAAAAGCTTCTGCCACAGGTAGATGCCTCCTGTCAGCAGGAAGGGGAGACCCCACCGCCCTGCAGACGGGCAGTACCCGCCTGCTTCAAACCAGCGCTTCTTCCAGGCCCAGGCCCCGGCAAAGAACACGGCAATGTAGCTCACGATGCGCACGGGCTGCAGTACCAAGATATAGGCGAAATACTTCCAGGTATCCGGGTGCATGTAGGAGCTGACCAGGCCGATGCTTATGGCACATACAGCAAACAGCCCCAGAAAGAAAGCTATTCCCGGCACGCCGGCTTCCCTGCGCTCTTTCAGGGAAGGCATGGCCTGGCAGGCCGCCATCAGGAGCACATACAAGGCTGTGAGGGCCCCAAGGTACCAATACTGGGCCTGCTGGTAGAACACGCCCCAAAAGAGGGTGGTGTAGAACTCATAGAACCCCATGGGGGAATTGCGGCTGGCCAGAGTGATATAAGTCACCAGGGGTGCTATGCACGCAGCCCCGAAGAGCCAGGGCCCAATGATCCGCCTCAGCTTTCCCCGCCAGAAGCTCCCCAGGTCATAACGGGCCAGTGACCTCAGGCCAAAGTACCCCGACACGAAAAACATGGTGGGCATGATGAAGACATCAGCCCAGCACACAAAAGCCGTCGCCCCGAAGGACGGGTCAGCCTTGTCCACCACATACCACCATTCCGGTGCATAGGCCATGTAGCACATAGCTGCATGGAACACCACCATGAGCCAGATGATGAACCATTTCAGATTATCCAGGAAATATAGTCGTCTGCCCTTATCTGCTTGCAAAATCCTCAATCCCTCTTCGACCATTTATCATTGATGTTTAGAATCTCTTTTTTCAAATCAGTGACCATCTTCTTCATCTCCTGGTACTCCTGGCGCTCATTATTGATGACAAAGGTATGGAGCAGGCAGGTGCCCATCATGTAGGCGCAGGAATAAAGGGGAAGATAAGCGTTCCAGAACTGGATAGTCAGGAACAGCGCCATGATGAAGCCAAAGAGCGCTATGGTCCTGTATCTTGCCTTTTTCTCCTTCGGCTGCCTGCCGATGGCCGAAAAGGCATACAGCGAAATCATGATGAGCAGCATGATCTGCACCACCAGCATGACATCCCGCAGCATCAGGCCCTCATACACGCTGTTCTCATCGATGGTGAAGTAAATGGGCACAAAGATGTTTATAAGATTGGCCAGGAGGATCATTCCTGCCACGGCGCGCCCAAGGAAGACCAGGATCTTTCCGAAAGCTGTCTCGTCATTCAGGTAAGCCACCGTGTATTGGGCCCAGAAATACACCCCTGAAGCCATGGCGAAAAAGTAGAGGATTGTATCCACATACAATAGATCTGCCATTTTCAGATGTTCAAAAAGCCCCCAGGTAATATCTGTCAGATAATAAAACAGCACCGCGAACAGGAAATTCCGGTAAATCTTCCAGGAAGGCATCTGGGTAGTGGAGTCGCTGTTAAACAGTATGTCATGATTCTCAATGAGCAATATCATAGTGGCCAGAATGCCAATGACAGAATAGTACATCCCCTAATCTCTCCCCTCACTTTATCTCCAGCCGGCCTGTATTTCTCAGAAGAAAAATTCAAGGCGACCCATGAACTGACGGACTTTGTCCTCATCTTTGCCGATCAGCCTGCCATCGCCGTACCTCAGCGTGCCGACCATATTCTTCATCAGGGTGTAATTCACCCCTATATCCCAGCCCTTGGTCCAGTCATATATGACGTCCCAGGTGCCGTAGGGGGTAGCAGTGAGTCCGGCGTGGCGGTATGCCACCCAGGCACCCCAGGTGCCTTTGTTCTCCTGCTGGGCACCCTTGTAGTCAAATTCGATATTGTAAGACCGGGAATTTCCTTCCCAGCCCGCTATATCACGATCGCTCTTGGCATAATAACCCTGCAGCGTGCTGTTTTCGTCAAACTTGTAGCCAGCCATCAGCTGCCAGATATTATTCCTTTTTGCCTCCGCGTCACCATCAATCAGCCTGGTGTCGTTGGTATAGCGAAAATATCGGGCAGCGCCGAACACGCCCTTATTCTTCGCCTTGTTGTAATCAACGCCGGCATAGAACACGTCATTGGGCTCATCGCCGTCAAGGAATTCAAAAGCCCAGGCACTGCGGCCGCCGCCGATGACGCCGGAAAGCTTGTCGGCACTGCCTACCGTCACATCAGCGCCGGACATGGTGGTGTCGTTGATGCTGTCATCACCGTACATATTGAACCTGCCAAAGCGAAGGGAGATATGCTTGTAATCACCCTGTGCCCAGGCCCGCCTCAGGCGGAAGTCGTAGCCGTCAATATTCTTATCTTCCGACATATCAAGGTAGGTATCAATACGGCCATGCACCTGCCAGTGCTCATTTATCTCAGCGGAAGGCTCCAGGCGCAAAAGGAGCTCGTCGTACTTCTCTTTCTCTCTGGTTCCGTCTCCGTTCTTCTCCTCAAGGCGGGTGTACTTGTACTCCAACTTGCCTTTCCACCTGACCAGGTCAGCGTTGCGCTCCAAACCTGCCACACGGACCCCCAGGCTGCCAAGCTCATCAGCGAACTCAGCGGCCAGCTTGTCAATCACCGCCTTGTCTGCAGCAGAAACATCATTCCTGGCCATGGCCCTGGCCACCATCTGCGCCATCTCATAGCGGGTAATACTGCGGCCGCCGCGGAAGGTGCTGTCCCCATAGCCCTCGATGACTCCCTCAGCAGCCAACTGGGTTACAGCCTCATAAGCCCAGTGATCAGCAGGGACATCAGAGAAAGGATTGGCGGCAGCGAAAGCAATGCCGGTCCACCAGGCTGCCAAAGCAAAAAACATGCCAAAAACAAGCATCATATTCATGGGGATTCCCCCTTAGTAAGTCATTAAAGCATGTTATTAAATCATCACCACTTTACAACTTTTCTGATTGAAAAAAATATCGCGCAAATCACTCCTTTAGTGTAAGATGAAATTACCACACCCCATCTACGCAAAGGAGG
>NZ_FNWN01000048.1:0-15940 GCF_900108415.1 Selenomonas sp. KH1T6 | reverse complement strand
AAATGACTTTTTCAGCTTTTTCATGTGAGTGATTTTAGTCAATTATCTCATATGGGAGGCACAGTTTAAATACACCGTATTATTTACCGCTTACCCTTTAACGAACGCATATAACGAGGTACTGCGATGAGTGCAACAGAGGCCTACCACGGACGGCGGGCACAACTTCGCGGGGACATATCAAGCATGTATTCATAATCGCCCCACAAGGACGAGGGTAACCAGCGTTTCTATAGAGGGCAAAGAAAGCAGATTCGTAACTATTCAGTCGTCTTGTAATTGGTCAAAATACAACACAATACGTAGTGGCTTGAATGATGTATAAGCTACTATATATCGAGCAAAGGTCAAAGATTGCATCAATTTTAGGGGGACGACTGAATAGTTATGCAGATTCAAATATATTATCTTTAACACTAGCAAATATATAGAAAGTATTACTAATAATATATTAGTTATATTATTAGTGTATTATTTATTTTCGTTTCTCTCACAGCTCTGGCAATGGTTGACCGGGATAACCCTGTTTCCTGCTCCACCTGCTTGTAGCTGTGTTTGTCCTCCAATATCAGTCTGGCTGCTGCCGCCTTTCTCTCTTTGGCAATTTGAGGACGTCCTTCTTTGAAACCGGCCTTAGTACGGGCAATGGCCTTTCCTGCCTGCGTCCGCTCCACAATCATATCTCGTTCAAATTCCGCAAAAGCCAGCAGGATATGAAGCATCAGCTTCCCTTGGGGGCGCTCATCCACTTCCCCCATGTTGAGGATATTTACCTTCACGCCTCTGTCTGTAAGTTTTTGGATAAGGCTGGCCCCCTCCGCAGCTGACCGAGCCAGTCTGTCCAGCTTGGTCACCATCAAGGTATCTCCCGCCTCCAGTTCCGCCAAAAGCCTCTCTAACGCTGGCCTGTCCGTAGTCTTCCCGGTATACTGCTCCTCCACTATTTTCCCACAGCCTCTATCAATGAGCTGCTGCCTCTGATCGTCAAGGCTGTTGCCATGAACCTGACCTCTGGTGGACACCCTTGCATATCCATACAACATAGGCTTCACCTCGCTAGTTTTCTTCCTAATATCATTTATACATATCGTTCAAGGTCACCAAGCGATAGGTATCTCTATCTACGTCCTCGGCAAAGCCACTGCGGGAGAAGAAACCGAAACCGTAGAAGTTCAGCCCGAGCTCTTTAGCCTGCCACACCTCTTCGTGAACGACCTTCATGCCCAAAGGCTCTTTCCTATACTTGCACTCATATGAGATAAGCCCGCGCTCATCTTCGGTGACGACATCAAATTCTCCATTCTGCCGTTTTGCCTTGTCGTGATATACATACCTGCCAATGGCAAAGAAAGGTGGGGTTATCTTACCGGCCCGGTTTTGTCTCAAGAGATATTCCGCAGCTACTTGCTCGAACCTTCTGGGAAGATAGCTATCATTCAGCACTGTCTCTACTTTTGTATGGTAGAAAGCCTCTGGCGCCATGGCACTTCTCGCAGTCATTTCCCGGAAAAGAAAGCTGTAATAGAAGTCCAGCAGGTTATCACTAATCACATAACGATGCTGGCGCTTGTTGGATGAGGCATTGATAGGCGAGTCCTTCTCTATAAGCCCCATACTTTCAAGCTTGCCCAGCGTATGGCTAAGCTTGCCGCTGCTGCCGGAAAAGTTTTGCGCAATCTCACTATACCTGCCCACGCCGCCAGCTATCTTCTCCAATACATAATTGGCATTCTCTTCTTTGGAAAGTTCCGCCGTAAGCTGGAGCCGTATCTCATTTTCAAGGAAGGACCCCTCTGGGATAAGAAGTCGCTGTACGTTTTCTACCGGAGAGAGCCTGTCATCCAGCTGCATTAGATAGAAGGGAATCCCGCCAAAGACGCTGTACAGGAACAATTTCTCCTCATCAGTCCTGTCAGGGTAAAACAGAGCGGCCTCATAGTAGTCAAATGCCCGAAGCTTCACTATTTCGGTAAATCTTCCAAAGAGCGGCGCCTGGCCTTCCATCAGTTTCTGCATAGTCTCCATGTATGAACCGCAAAGGATAAGCTTCAGGCATGACTTATGCTGCCATTCATCTATGGCTATCTGGAACTCAGAGTCGATGCCCTCATTATCTCCGCGCAAGAAAGGATACTCGTCTATGAAGAGTATCACCTTCTGACTGGTCGCCTTACTGTAAACATATTTTAGAAGCTTGTCTAGGGAACTGAAGTCAATAAAAGACTCATCGAATGCTTTGGCAGTCGCCTTAGTTAATCCTTCCAGGTTCTGGGAAAAGGAAGTCTTGCGGCAGACATAATGTATAACAACGGCATCTACGCCCTTCAAAGCTTCCTTAATAAGCTCGCTCTTCCCTACACGCCTTCTGCCGTAGACCAGCAAAGCCTCAGAACGATCGCTGGACAGCCGGCGCCTTATCAAAGACAGCTCATGCTGTCGGCCTATAAACTGCATATCCTCACCACCACTTACTTAAATCGTTTTAACTTAAATCAATTTAAGTAGATTTTAACAAAAAAGGCATCTGAACTCAATCCCATCTCACACATCGTTTTGACAATAAGTTTTGAACCTCTACCAGACTTTAGTGCTGAGGACATCTGCCAAAGTATCAAAACTGCTAAGTTTTGATACTTGATAGAAATATTTAAGATGGTTCATTTAACCAACATTATATTGATTTCATTTTATATGTTGGTTAAAATATTATAAAGCGCAACCTATAGGAGGGATACCATGCCTTATATCCTGGAGGTTCTTAAAGAAGAACGGGAACGCCTCATCAACCAAAAAAAGGACTACATAGCCATTCTTACAGAATTGCCTCGTGTTGGCGGCTCCATAGTAAGGAAGACCATATCCGGACACATATATCACTATTTTGCCTACCGTGAAGGCAAAAAGGTGAAAACAGAGTACATCAAGAAGAACGATGTAGATGATTTTAGGAAGAAAATCGCAGAGCGAGACCGCATAAGACGTATTATCTCCGGCATTGATTCAGATCTAGACGTTATAGAAAAAGCACTTAATGGAGAAACTCATGACAGAACGCATAGATAGACAGATTGCTATATTCAATAAGGCCACCACAAGCGTGATGACCTTTATTGCTGACTTTATCTTATGGCATCCTGTTTCCATTCTTCATCCCAGCGGAGGTAGAAAAGCAAAAATGGATCAAGGATATATAGTGTACTGTTTTGCCATTCCAAGGTGTCCAGGGCTGGCACTGATGATTTGATAATGTTTTCGCTGTGCTTGACCACGTTGGCTAAATTCATGCCGTTAGGGGCAGCTTCTCCATCTTCAAGGATTTCTGCCATGCGTTCATGTATTTCAGAGGCGGTCAGCTTCATCAGAGGCGGGTCTATGCTCAAACTAAGCAGGAATAGGCCGTATGTATCGCAATGCTGTCCGTTTTTCAAGGGGTATTCCTTGCGGCGGCTTCGTCCCTTGGCTGGCCCTTCGCACATACGCTGGACATTTTCTTTGTAATGCTGGTATGCCTCCACGGTGTCGCCAAAGGCTCTATGTACGGCCTCCATTGAAATTTCTTCGTGTTCTTCTTTTATACGTATGGCCAGATTATAGCAGTTTTCCTGCATAAGCTGGGGAGACAGGGCACTTTCTCTGACTATATGTGCTATCTGCTCATCAGGTACGGGGATTTGCAGTAAATCAAATCCCTTACGGGCTATCTGTTCTAGTTCTTCTTTTGTCCAAGGAAGAAGGTTGATGAATACCGTGCGGCCTATGAGGTCGGGGTTGCGTTTGATGGCATCATCAGCACGGTGAGGCAGGGTTAGGAGAATGACCTTTAGGCCGTTGAATAGCTCTGCCTTAAGGATTCTGGACAGGTAAAGCTGTGTTTCAAGGTTGATGTAATGGAAATCATCAATTACTAGAACAAAATCCCCTGCTATGAGAGCTTTCAGCACCAAGGTGTTGTTTCTCATGATTTTTTGGGTGATGGTTTCCCCTTGGTTGGTGCCTTTGCTCAATTCCCCGGATAGGGTGGCTGTTATCATAGCCCAAATGGAGGTTTTACCACTAGCCGATACCTTACCGCTTTTATTTTCTTGGGAGGAGTATGCCATGGAAAGTTCATCAGGTATGCGCAGGTTTTCGGCTATTTGCTGCCAGAAGTCCTCCACAGAGTTTATCTGAGCGCCGCTTAGCTCTATAAGTTTGTCTTCCGGCACTACCTTACGATACAGGACGGTCTTTCCTGTTTTGGAGCCACCTGAAATGGCTATCAGGCTGCCTACTTTTTGCAGGGCACGTTTTAGTTTTGTCTCGTAAGTGGTTCCACGCTTTTCCTGTCTGTTGATATACGTGTATGACGGCATGGTATTAGGGCGAAAAACCTCTGCAACTTGATACTTTTTCATATTTTCCCTCCTCACGCTGTATTTATACATATATTATAGCATTTCTTATGTCTTATTCAATAAAAATGGGGGATGATGTGTATTTTTATCCCTTATAGTGGTGTAATAGCTATGGGAACTCTTGGCCGTTCACGCCGCACTGTGGCCGTTTGGCTCCGCAATATGCATTTATCCTTGCCATATCGTTTCCTCTCCTATGAAGGGAATAGCCCCATAACGCCCCTGCAAATACCCCTTAGCAATGTTTTCTGTC
The DNA here is from genome assembly GCF_900108415.1 of Selenomonas sp. KH1T6. Lineage (NCBI taxonomy): Bacteria > Bacillati > Bacillota > Negativicutes > Selenomonadales > Selenomonadaceae > Selenomonas > Selenomonas sp. KH1T6. The sequence continues at coordinate 11,293 of NZ_FNWN01000048.1, read as the reverse complement.
TTTCTTGGTGAAAACTCCATTAGAGCATAAACCTCTGTCTCCAGAGTACCACTATCTTTTTCAACAAACCATATCTGGTCACGGCGCAGAAGAGTGCGGTCCAATAAACCAACGTCATACGTGGTAAATAGCAACTGCGATCCATTTGTATTGATGGCACTATCCTGTATCAGCTCCACCAGATGCCGAGTAAGCAACGTATGCAGGCTAGTATCTATCTCGTCTATTACAATGACGCCACCTTCTGACAGAGCTTTTAGCCATAAGCCAATTCTTGAAAAGAAGAACTTGGTTCCTGCCGATTCCTGCTCTATTAACAGAGGGTACACGCTGCCCCCCTTGCCTGTCCTATGGTATGTCACAATCTGCCTTTCTCCCAGGCGCTCTTTTATTTCAATATCTTCCAGGCCAAGATCAGCGGTCATCATTTCATGGATAAGGCGAGATTTTGATTCTTTACCTCGTTTGACTGCTTCAATAGCTAGGGCACGTAAATCATTGTCAGCATTAGCATCCATAAGATTCTTTGTGAACCACATAAAAGCATTTTCGGTGAGCTTGTTGTTCCACTCATTGGAGGTTGCTAAATAAAGTCTGTTAGGTGAAGTATGCCTAGCCAGCCTCATCTGTTCCTGTATGTTCTCTCTAAAAGTAAACTCGTTACCCTCACGTGAGAAAATCAGGGCCTCCCTCCCTCGTGGCCAGTGATACAAATATTCTGTTTGTATACTATCCTGGGTATAGCTGAAACCATAGGCATATTTGACACCATCCATGTAGAAGATAATGTCTAATTCACTAGGAACAGTTTGCTCATCCGTAAAGGCAAAAGGTTCATATGGCAGCTTATCACCCTTGAGTAACTGGGCATATTTGCCACATACCATGTCTTTCATCAAGATTAAAGCTTTTAGCAGATTGCTTTTTCCAGAAGCATTGGCACCGTATATTGCCAATGACGGAAGCATTCTTTGTTTGTTGGCTACTTCAATCAGGCTTGCCTCCATTGCTTTATCGGCAGATGCTTTAAAACTGATGGTAGTGTGGTTTCGAATAGACCTGTAATTAGTAATCGAGAACTGAATAAGCATTTTCTCACCTCCATACTATAGATTAGCCTAAAAATAGCTGCCAGTCAATTTTAAAGACGATTTTTGCGTATTTACTGCAAAAATTATCTTTAAAATTGAAAAGAGTAAAATATCGTATAGTTTTCCAACCCTCTATCAATGTTATACTGAGGTAGTTTTGAAGAAAAGCATATATGGGTATACGAAAGCTGATAGAAAGAGAAATTAGGATACTGCAACTTTAAGAAGAGTTAGATATATTAAATATTATTCTTTATATACTAAATAATACTTAATGTTATTTAGCGTATAGTATTTATGTTTATAGTAATATTAAGTTGCTATTAAAAAACTATCTCTACTCTTACTTTTAGAGAAGATTGTAGCTTAGAAAATGTCCACCTGAGGCGGAAAAAAGGATTGTAAAACAACAACAACAGCACAGTTGTTGTTATATTGTTATATGTTGTTATATATTGTAAAGGGGCCGCCAGCCCAGTAATGACGCGGTCTGCGGGGGACGAAAGGTAAGAGTAGAGATAGTTAAAGGTAAGAACAGAGATAGTAAAGGTAAGAGTAGAGATAGTTAAAGGTAAGAGTAGAGATAGTAAAGGTAAAAAAATAGATAGTAAAATAGTATCTTTTTTCGTACCTTTAGTTGATACTTGTGGATAACTGTAGTATCATGGTCAAAGGTACGAAAAAAGATAGCAAGCTGAAGACAGGAATGGAGACAGCTATTATGACAAAAGAAGCAGTACCATCGAAGAAGATGAAAAAGGGCTTGTGGCTCACGAAGGATAACCGGCTCATAGTGATGGAGGGGGTTATGAACCCTCTGGAGTACAAAATATTAAATTATTTCATGATACAGGCTGTAGAGACTAATCAACTGTCTGGCTTGAGGACTAATGCTAGCAAGTTGATTAGCGTAGCTCAGATAAAGGCTACCTCCTACACCTCATTGTTAAAAAAGGCTACCGCTGCTATTGTGAAGACGTCCATACACATGGAGAGTGCGGAAGATCCAATGGTTTGGGAAGATTACAACCTGGTATCTAAGATGGGGTATGAGCGTGGGGTTATAACCTGCAACTTCAACGAGGCTCTGCGTCCTTTTGTGTTGGGGAAGCTACCCAGCTTCACCAAGAGTCAGTATGAGTTGGTCTGTTCCTGTTCTACATACGCCAGCATGAGGCTCTACGAGGTCTGCAACAGCTGGAAACGGACTGGGATGGCATATTATGAAGTTGAGCGATGGCGGGCCATGTTGGGGGCAACCAACAAGTCATATGCCAAGTTCACGCATTTTAAGAAGTGCGTGATGGAGCCAGCAATCAAAGAAGTGAATGCGAATACTGATTTGAGCCTCGAGGTTGAGTATATAAAGGTCGGGAAAGCGGTCAGCTATATCAGAGTATACATACACGATAAAAAAGCTGCTGACGAGGCTCCTGTGGCTTCTGAGGGGGTAGTGGAGGGAGTGGCTCTCCCAGCTGATACGAAAAAGAGACGTACCATAGACGAAAAGATTGCAGATTTGCCGGAGTCAGAGCGTGAGTGCGTTTACCGCATGGTAAAAGTGTATAAATTGAGCCGCACTAAGGCATATGAGTATATGCAGGGCTATGGACTAAACTATTGCAGGGAGCAGATGGAGTATACACGTAAGGCAAAGTTGGAAGGCAAAATGAGAAATATCGGTGGATTTCTCAAGATGGCATTGGATGAAGACTATGCTGGCTCACATGAGATAGCAGAAGCGGCCAAAAGGGCAGAGGAATCAGAGCATAAAGGGAAGGTTGACTGGGACATTGCCATCAAGCAGGACGCTGTGAAGCAATCGGAGCCTGATGATGATAAAAGACGGAGAAGAAGCAAGCAGATTAAAGATTTTATGGCCTCATTGAGGGCATGATGAACTCGCCGCACGGCGAGTTTTTTATTGCTATGACTATATATTTATTGTATAATTAGTATTACCAGAGATATGAAAAATATTTATTGTTGTTACTAATGATATAGGGAGGCTAAGAATGAAAACCATAAGTCTGGCAAATCAGAAGGGCGGCGTGGGGAAGACCACCACCTCCTATAATGTGGCGGCATCGCTGGCCATTCAAAACCCTGACAGCAAAGTGTTGATGATAGACTTAGATCCCCAGGCCTCGTTGACGATCTCAGCTGGGATAGAACCGGCCTCCCGGGAGGTAGAGGAAAATAATGTCTGTCATCTGTTCGATGACAACAAGAATCTGACAGAGGTCTGCTATACGGTTGATAAGAGTGGGCTGGAAAACCTGTATATTGTACCCTCTACCCTTGACTTGGCTCTCACGGAGAGAAAGCTGATGATGAGCCGCAACAGCGATGTGCAGCTCTACAAGGCCATACAGAAACTCAAGGAATACTTTGATTACTGCATTATCGATTGTCCTCCACAGCTTGGCACTCTGCTCACTAATGCCCTTACTGCCTCGGATGGGGTTATTATACCTGTAAAGACGGATTATCTGTCTTATCGGGGATTAAAGGCCTTGACGGACACTATAGAGGGAATACGGAGCGGTGACGGTGATAGAAGCCTAAATACTGAACTTCAGATTATCGGCATAGTGGCTAATCTTTATAAGAGCACCAGCAATGACAATAAAGATGTACTGGAGCTTCTTAGAGAAACAAACAGACTAATTGGTGTGGTTAAAGATTCGGTTGAAGTAAGTCGGAAAGTCATTGATGGAGTACCTATCGTTTTGGGAAACAAGAAAAGCGAAGCAGCTAAGACATATATGGATATTGCAAAGATGATTATGGAGGAATGACAAATGGGGAGATTAAAAGATAAAATTGAAATGGTTGAAGCAAATAACACCATGGAAAAAAAGTCTGTTGTTCAGAAGATGGTGAATAGCAATAAAAGGCCTGATATGCGTCAAATATCTGCTAAAGTAAACAGAGAAACTTATGAGAAATTCACAGAGATTTGCAGGTTGAATGGTATGTCAAACAATAGTTGCCTAAATATGATTATTGCGGAATTTGTGAGAGAAAAAGTCCACCTGCTAAATGGATGAAATGATAATAATTATATAAAAAGTAATCAAAAGTAATACTTTTTATATAATAACTAATATTATATGTTTAGTAGCAGGAATCTGCTCTGATAAGTCAGAGAAAGGTGGCAGAATAATGAAGCTACCAATAGGAATAGAGGATTTTGCTGAAATAAGGTTAAAAGATTACCATTTCATAGATAAATCTTTGTTTATCAAAAATTTGATAGACAAATCGCCGAAAGTATTGTTAATGACACGCCCCAGGCGTTTCGGAAAAACTTTACTTATGTCTATGGTACGGTATTTCTTTTCATTGGATAACCGTGAGGAAAATCGTCATCTTTTTGATGGACTGCAAATTGAAAAGTTAGGCAGTTCATATATGCAAGAGCAAGGACAGCGACCTGTTATAATGCTCTCACTAAAGGATTGTAAAGCTACTTCCTGGACATTGATGCAGGCGAAGTTAAAAAATAGGATAGCTTCTATTTATCGGCAGTATCGCTTTCTCTTGGATGATGAAAGGTTGATGGAATCTGACCGGCGATATTTCAATGCTGTATTGAATGAGGAAGCGTCGCAAGTGGCCCTGGAAAATGCCTTGCAACAACTTTTGCAAATGCTTCAGCAGCACTATCAAAAGCCGGTTGTTTTATTGCTTGATGAATATGATGTTCCCATTCAGCAAGCGTGGGAGCAAGGATTTTATACGGACGCTATAGCTTTTATGAGGAATTTCCTCAGTGCGGCATTAAAAACAAATCCCTCTTTGGATTTCGCACTGTTGACAGGAGTGCTGCGTATTGCTAAAGAAAGCATTTTCAGCGGCCTTAATAATCTTATTATTAGTAGCGTCATTGAAGAATCTTATCCAACAGCAATGGGCTTTACGGTAGATGAAGTCCATGCGTTGGCAGAGGCAATGGGAGTATCACATAAGTTACCAGAAATCAAGCAATGGTATGATGGCTACCACTTCGCCGGTACAGAGATCTATAACCCATGGTCGGTGCTGAACTATTTTGATAACAATTGCCGTCCTCAGCCATATTGGGCTAATACTTCCAGCAATACTATACTCAAACAGTTGCTTAAAAACACTAGCCGTGAGCAGCAGAATAACCTGCTGCGACTGCTTCGCGGACAAAGTATTGCTGCTATCATTGATGAGGGCATTGTCTATGAGGATATTGGCTCGCAGGTGGATGCGCTTTATACCATAATGCTGACCACGGGTTATCTGACCTCTGAATCTATCAGTTGGGGGCCTGCGGGACAAGAGTGTACTTTGACCATTCCGAATGAGGAAATACGCGGCATCTACAGCAGGGAAGTGTTGCGCCATATCAGCGGCGGTGAATCTACATCTGTGCTTACTCGCCTAATGAGGAATCTGCTTTCAGGCAATGCGGAGCTATTTCAGCAGGATTTGCAGAACATCTTGTTGCAGATGACCAGTGTGTATGATACTGCCAACAAGGAAAGCTTCTATCATGGCTTCCTGCTTGGCATGACTGCGTTGCTGGTGCCGCAGTATGAAGTGCAGTCAAATCGTGAAAGCGGAGAGGGTCGCTTTGATTTGGCCATCTTCCCTAAGGATAAGGCTAATTTTGGTGCGATTTTGGAATTCAAGACTGCCGCAACGGAGGATGAGCTGTCAGGACGCGCTAAAGAAGCTTTGCAACAGATTGAGGGCAAGGAATATATGCAAGCCTTTGTCAGCCGTGGTATACCACAAAGCCATGTTTTCCAATATGGTATATCTTTCTGCGGGAAAAAAGTCGAAATAATGATGTAGGCTATATCAAGAAAATTTAACTTTGGTTAGGCAGATTCGTAAGGGATCTGCCTTTTTATCATGTTTAATAGAAATACATATCTATACTATAAATATATAAAGTAATACTTTTTATATTTATAAAAATTTTGTGTCCAATTATTGATTTTGTTTTTGGAAAGTGATATATTATCATAAAGCATGCTTGTTGATGATATGGTTATGGTGTATCTTAGAAAGGTGGGCGTGCAGCATGGCAGAACTTCAGGTTATTGAAGGCAGCGGCCAGGGGGAACTGAACTTTGGGGAGATACAAGTCGTTCGTGCAAAGTATATAGACACCTTTCCCACAACGTGGCAGGAGTTGTTTTCTGGGTACGATGAACTCTACGCGCTGACCTATTCCTTGGGCATGAGACAGGTTGAGGATGTCATGTGCAATTTTAAGTATGGAGAGGTTATTATCGGCAGTCCTAGCCAAATACGCTCGCTTCCGGCCCAGATATTTGCTGACCAACAATATGACATCGGTTATTTTTGTCGCAACAGGAAGCTGCAAGAAAGGGTGAAAGACGGTAGCTTTCGTCTCTATGTTACTACTGGCTCCCATGAGAAGCTGTATTTGCTGAAGGCTTATGATGGCAGGAAACGGGTGATTATGGGTTCTGCCAATTTTTCTGTTCGTGCTTGGAACGGAGCTCAGCAGGAAGGATATATTTGCTTCGATGATGAGGAGCTGTATGACCGGGAATATGGCATGTTCGAGTCTCTGTTGCATGACAGTTCAGATGAGATTGGTGTTGATGCAAAGGAAATCCGTGAAGACGGCCAGAATGTTGAAGATTTGCCCTTGGTGAAACGCATAATACAGGCCAGGGAAGCGGTGGTTATCCACGATGTGCCGGACAAGGAAGAGGTGGAGTATATTATACAGACCACCGAGGCCGCAAAGAAATGGGCTAAACACTTGGCAGAGGCCAAAATAGCCGCTGATAAAGAGAATGTTCTGACCATAGATCCTAAAAAGATTATCAAGATGAAACAGTCTATTAAAGACGAGCACAGGGAGAAGACGAGTAAAATTGTTGTCAATCCAGAGTTTTTGATAGATTACAGGAACCAATCTGCCAGTTTCGCAGACAAAGAGGTTGATTTACAGCCAGATTCGGCAGAAATAAAAAAAGACATTGATATAATCAATCAATATATGCAGGGGACAAATGACTTCACTGGTGATCCAAGTGAATTAAGGAAAGTATACTGGAAAATCATAATCTATATGTTCAGTGCGCCATTTATAGCGCCACTCCGTTACAGTTACCGGGAAATAGCCCCAGCCAATTCGGTTGGCAGGCCCTTCCCAATGTATATGTTGCTGCGTGGCCCTAAAAATGGCGGGAAATCTTCCATTATAAGGACTGTCCAATGCTTGATGTTTGGCCAGCCTTTGAAAAAACTGTCACCGAAGGTGATATCGCCGTCAACTTTTGACGCATATCTACTGGAGGTTAAAGGCTGTCCGATACTTATTGATGATATTACCAACAATCGGTTTAAATACCTCAAGGACATCGTGAAAAATGAGGATACTTTGCTGTCAATTAAGTCCATCAATCACGGTTGCTTTATACTGACGTCTAATGAGGCAGACAAAGTAGATGCTGATGTTGCCAAGCGCGTAGTTGTATTCAACATTTGGAATCAGCTGGCAGATGATGTTGCTACAAAGATGGACAGGTCGCTGCACAAGCTTCAGAAGGAAATGGGGACAGCACTCTATCGCAGGTTCCTCAAACTCATGATACCAAAGGTTGATAATCTGGTAGAAGTGTTGCAGAATGACAGCGTAGCAGATCCGGAGTGGAAGCCGGATATATTCAGCCTGTCCTCACAGACGTTGATGGATATTTATAAAGAGCAGGAGGCAGAAGTACCTCAGGAGCTAAAGTTCTACAAGTGGGAGGACTTTATGGGCGAGGCTATTAAAGCTGATAAAGCAGTTAATATTATCAGACAGGTTTACGCTATTGCCCCTCATGTTTTTGAGGTAAGAATCGACAAAGACCTGCTGCTGTTAAATTTAAGCAAGGCAAACCTTTCACCCAAGGATATAGAGTGTTTGAAAAATGAGCTGCCAGTAGCAACAGCTCATACATGTGTAGGCTCAACGCTACCTATACAATTGTCTGCAATGGCTCAATATGCAGGCATAGATTTCGAGAAAGACGCCAGCTGGTTAAGCAAGCTACAGCGTTGGTTCAGGGGGAATTAGAATTAATAGGGAAATCCACATATATAAACACATTGACGAAGATATCGAGCTTTTCCAACATGCACTAAAGATACTAAACAGTTCAGATGTGGATATACAGGTTCATGAGGAAGCCCAACGTGATTTTTTGGTGTATAAGAAGTTGATAGAAAAAAGCTTTAGAAACAACAGTATAATCTTGGTCAAATCATTGGATAGTATCTGCAATGGCAGGGAGTTTATACCAGATGAACTAAAAAGAGTATTGTCGTCTAAGATAATCTTGATAGTACTGGATTATCCGGTGATGCTTACAAAAATAGATTTGGATACTAATCACCTGCTATTGCAGTTATTATTGGAAACCTACATTAAGCCCAAAAACAAGTTAGCAGAACTGCGTGCAGAAAAATCTAAGCGATTGGGACGTCGAAAAATAAGCTATCCTGATAAGTGGGCAGATCTTTACGAAAAATGGGAAGCTGGCGAAATAACTGGTAGGGATTTTATGAAGGAAACAGGTGTTAAAAGGGGAACCTTTTATCATATGGTAGCGGAGTATAAAGAGTACTTGAATTATGGCAACAATGAGGAGGCCAAATAAGATAGGGGGAGTCTATGGCTAAGAGCTATTACGCCGTTTTATATAAAGATGGAAAAGGAAAGATATTCACTAATATCAAAGAATATAAAAAGGAAATAAGAAAGAATATAACAAAGTTATACAAAGGGTTTGACGAAAGAATAGAAGCAGAAAAATGGATGAAAAATCCTGCTGATTTTCCTCGCGAGAAAAAATACTATGCTGTAAAAGTTGGACGAAATCCAGGGATTTACACTAATATTGAGGAATATGATGCTCAGATGAAGGGATATCCTAACTGCCTAGGAAAAGCGTTTTATACAATTGAAGGTGCAAAACACTGGCTTAGACATGTAGGAATCCAACTGAGGCCTAGTGATAAGTCAATATTAGACTATATTTCTGTCCGATTGAGACGGCTTATAAATTTCCTATTTGTAGGGATAAGAGTAAGAATTAGATTGAAGAAAATAATCCAAAAACAGTCAGAGCAAGCTGATAGTTTATTGTTTTGCCAGATAAATACAAATAACCAGCTTATTATCTATACTGATGCTTCTATTCGTGATAATAAAGCTGGATATGCAGCTGCCATAATTGATAAAGAGACAGGGGCTGAGTTTTATTTAGGTGGAAGTAATGAGAAAATTACTGATTCTAACCGTGGTGAACTATATGCGCTTATTTATGCACTACGCTTAATAGATATACATTGTAAGGCATCAGTAGAAATACGTACGGACTCAAACTATTTGGTGCAATTCTCAAAGTCGGAAAATTTACAAAAGATGAAGGAGGTTGGATGGCAGATTAACGCCAATGCTGACTTATGGAAGGAATTTTACAGGTACACTACACAACGAGTAATCCAAATAACCTGGGTGAGAGGACATAATGGGGAAAAATATAATGTACAATGCGATAAGATAGCAAGACAGTGTTCTGAACCACATAGTAAAGAAGGTATTGATTGCGAACCACAGTGTAGCCAATAGTATATTATATAGATATTAAAAGTATTACTAAAGAATAATTAGTATTATTATATAAATATATAATAATACAGTTATTTTCGTGTATTTATCTATTTAAAGTAAAATTAAGGAGGATAAATATGGAAAATGACAAAATAAAATATGCACCAGAAATAGATAGGTTGATATTTCAAATAGAACGACGAGGCGGTCATGATTCTATAGAAATCAGCACTCGTGAGGAAAGAAGGCTAATGGAGAAAATTGGTGATGAATTGTCTATCTTGGATGATTCTGCTCCTGATGAGGATACTAAAATAACATTATGGTTTACAGCTAAACGTGGTTCAATAGAACAGTGGCATAGTTATGAGGAAGCTGTCGAGTATGAAGAAATAGAATCAAGAGAAGAATATCAAGAAATTTGGCATAGTTACTATCCTGAAGAAGTAAAGTTCTATGAATTTTGCTTTGTAAAACATGACAAGTATATTGCCATTTTCTTGGGTGAACAAGGTTTTATAGAATCTCGTTCAGAGGTTAATGAATATAATCCTTCTTACTGGGTAGATACTGTACCAATACTTCAATGGACATTGGAACAGGTTAAAAGAACTGTGCCCAAAATATTATCAGATGAGTATGATGAATTTGTAAAGAATAATCTACCATGCTACTATCGTACTGGTACAATAGCCCGCAAGGACCTTTGGCAGATTGAAAAAAACAGAAAAGCGTTTGACCTCGCTGGTTGGAAAGGTAATATACTTACGGACGAAGAAATTAGCATCTTTCAAAAGCTTGTCGAGGAACAAAAAAGTTTTAATGATGAAGATTTTATTATTAGAGGAATGACAGCAGCTAAATACTTTGCTTATTGTAGGGTAGGCTACGAAGGAAATAAAATTTCAGAGTGCAATACTATCGAAAATGATATTGACTTATACAAGTGTTTGGCTGATGGCCGTGATGATGGATTAACTAAGATTGATTTAAATTCTTTTGATGACTTTATCAAGTGGAGTGCAGGTGATTTAACAATATCTAATGGTCATCACCCATGGGAAGTATTGCGAGGTGGTAATTCTACGCATGTGACGTTTGCTGTTACCTATCGTGGTGATGTAAAAAAGGGAAATTTCTATTTGTATCTTGCCGGTCTGCATCGTCCTGGCGAAGTCATAAGATTTTTTATAGCCTTGCGACAGCATAATATCATGGTTGTACTTGCTGATATGGAAGAACTGCTGGCAAGATGTCTGGGAACAGATAAAGTGGGGATAGTTCCTAACGGTATTTTCCCACGATATTGTGAAGGTATGTTTCCAGGCGAAAAAGTCGTTGACTTCATAAATATTCATACTTGGGATGAAGAATATAACGAAATAATTAAAAAAGCTTCTTGGCAGGAAATAAAGACACCAAAACCAGTAAGATAACTATCTTAGCTATGAACTATAGACAGTTAAAGCGAAAATGATGATCCCTTTGAGGCTGTCCCAAATTCTGTGTAAACTCCATATCGTGATGTAAAATTGTTATTAAAACAAGAGGTTTAAGCCCTTGTCACTAATACCAACCA